>CAZZMI010000028.1:0-24341 GCA_964655275.1 uncultured Anaerolineae bacterium
CCATCCGTGAAGGAGGAAAAACCGTCGGAGCAGGCGTAATAACCAAAATAATTGAGTGAACCTAAGGAGGTGAGGCCTTTATGGCCAAGCAAAAGATAAGGATACGTCTTAAGGCTTACGATCACAGAGTCCTTGATGAATCGGCGAGGCAAATAGTGGAAGCGGCGGAGCGGACAGGGGCAAAGGTGGTGGGTCCTGTGCCTTTGCCCACCAAGATTGAGCGCTTCTCCGTTATCCGTTCGCCTTTCATTGACAAGCGCTCAATGGAGCAATTTGAAATAAGAACCCATAAGCGCCTCATTGATGTGCTGGATCCTACTTCCAAGACCATTGATACCTTGATGAGGCTGAGTTTGCCTGCAGGCGTTGACATAGAAATCAAGCTTTAAACCCTTCTGAACGGAGTTGCTAAAAATGAAAGGGATCTTAGGCAAGAAACTCGGCATGACTCGTATATTCACCGAGACGGGCGAGGTGGTGCCTGTCACGGTGATTCAGGCTGGTCCCTGTTTTGTGACCCAGGTGAAAACAGAAGATAGGGACGGCTACAAAGCTATACAGCTTGGGTTTGAAGAGGTAAAACCGAAAAGCCTTACCCGCCCTGAACTTATGAGGCTTAAGAAAAACCATCTCCCGCCCCTCCGTTACCTGAAAGAAATAAGGGTTGATAACCCTGAAGATTACCAGGTGGGTCAGAAAATAACCGTAAGCATATTTGAAGTGGGAGAGAAGGTGGATGTTACAGGTTGGACCAAGGGGCGAGGGTTTGCGGGGGTGGTCAAGCGCTGGGGTTTTGGTGGTGGTCCCAGGACCCATGGCCAATCCGACCGCACCAGGGCTCCTGGTTCAATAGGAGCAGGAACTGACCCGGGTCGGGTTATAAAGGGGCTGCGGATGGCTGGAAGAATGGGCAACGAGAGGAAGACCATCCAAAACCTTGAGGTAGTTTTCGTGGATCCCCAGCGCAATCTCCTGGCAGTTAAGGGGGCAGTGCCTGGGCCCGTAAACGGTTTGCTGATAATAAAGCAGGCCAGGAAGAGCGAGGAGAAAAGGAAGAAATATGTGTAATGAGAGGGAGGAGCTTATGCCATTGGTTCCCGTTTACAACATGGAAGGCCAAGTAGTGGGGGAAATCAATCTGAGGGATGATATATTTGGCATAGAGCCTCATGTGGCTGTTATGCATCAGGCTCTGGTGAGGCAGCTGGCTAACGCTCGCCTCGGCACTCACAGCACTAAGACAAGGGGCGAAGTTAGCGGTGGTGGAAGGAAACCCTGGCCTCAGAAACACACTGGAAGAGCTCGACAGGGGTCTATTAGGGCACCCCAGTGGGTAGGTGGCGGCGTTGTTTTTGGGCCCAAGCCCAGAAGCTATTACCAGAAGATGCCCAAGAAAATGCGCCGCCTGGCTTACAAATCGGCTCTATCCGTTAAAGCCAGCCAGGACCAGATCGTCGTCCTGGATGAACTGCGCTTTGATATGCCTAAAACCAAGGCTATGAAAGATCTTCTGGCCAAGTTGCCCGTAAACGGCAGCGTGCTCATCCTTCTGCCTTCAAAGGATGAAAATATCCAGAAATCGGCCAACAACCTGCCCAATGTCAAGACTATTCTGGCTAACTACCTTAACATAAAAGACCTTCTCGGCTACGATTACCTGGTCATGCCTAAGAAGTCGGTAGAAATCATTGAATCAATTCTGGGCAAGTGATTGGAGGTTCGGTATGCACCTTTATGAAATTATTCGCAGGCCTATTGACACGGAGAAAACGAGGATTCTGGCGGAGCAGGGGCAATATGTCTTTGAAGTAGACCCACGGGCCAACAAGATTCAAATAAAGCAAGCTGTGGAAAAGATTTACAACGTTAAAGTGGAAGAAGTGCGGGTTATCAAACTCCCGGCCAAAAGGGCCCGTCGGGGTTATCGGATTGTTATAAGGAAGCCGGCCAGGAAAAAGGCCATCGTTAAACTGGCGCCTGGTGAAAGAATCCAGATCTTTGAAGGAGTGTAGCGATGGGGATAAGGGTTTATAAGCCGACTTCCCCTGGAAGAAGGGGAATGAGCGTTTCCACCTTTGAAGAAATAACAAAGGACGAGCCCGAAAAGTCCCTTGTGGTCCCCCTTAAGAAGCATTCAGGTCGTAACCACCAGGGCAAAATAACCGTTCGGCATCGTGGGGGTGGTCACAAGCGGCTATATCGTATCATTGATTTTAAGAGGGACAAGTTTGGAGTTCCGGGCAAAGTGGTAGCTATTGAATACGATCCTAACCGTTCGGCCCGCATTGCTCTTATTCAGTACGCCGATGGCGAGAAGCGTTATATAATTGCCCCGCTCGGCCTTAAAGTGGGCGATACAGTGATGTCAGGGCCTGATGCGGAAATAAAAGTAGGAAATGCCCTGCCCCTGGCTAACATCCCGGTGGGAACTTTCATCCACAACATTGAGCTTTACCCCGGGAGGGGAGGGCAATTAGTAAGAGCGGCAGGCACTGCTGCCCAGCTTTTGGCTAAGGAGGGGGATTACGCTCAGGTAAGGCTTCCCTCCGGGGAAATCAGGCTTATCAACATCCGGTGTATGGCCACCATAGGGCAGGTGGGCAATGTGGATCATGCCAACATAAGGCTTGGTAAGGCTGGAAGGAAACGCTGGCTTGGGTGGCGTCCCACCGTTCGCGGTTCAGCCATGAGCCCGAGGGATCACCCCCACGGCGGTGGTGAGGGTAGAGCTCCCATAGGCCTTCCTCACCCCAAGACTCCTTGGGGTAAATGTGCCCTGGGCAAGAAAACTCGCCACAATAAGCTTACTGATAAGTTCATAATCAAGCGGAGAAAGTAAGAAGGGTGGAGGTGAGGATATGAGCCGGTCTCTAAAGAAGGGGCCTTATGTGGATCCAAAGCTCCTCAAGAGAATTGAGGAAATGAACAGGACTGGGGAGAAGAGGGTGATAAAGACCTGGTCCAGGGCTTCGGTTATAGTCCCCCAGATGGTAGGCCATACCATAGCGGTCCACGATGGCCGTCGCCATGTGCCTATTTACATAACCGAACAAATGGTGGGCCACAGGTTGGGAGAGTTCGCCCCCACCCGAACTTTCAGGGGGCATACCGTTAAAGAGAAGAAAACTCAGGTTACAAAGAAGTAAGGGGTGATGAGAAATGGAGACCTTTGAGGTTAAAGCGGTAACCCGTTATGTTAGAATATCTCCCCAGAAAGTCCGCCGGATTCTGGGAGAACTTAAGGGTAAACAGGTGGATGAGGCTCTGGCCCTTCTGGAATTCATGCCCCAGAAGGCTGCCAGGATCGTTTCCAAAACTATAAAGTCAGCTGTGGCGAATGCGGTAGAGAATTATGGTCTTTCCAGGGAGGACCTTTACATCGTTGGCTTGTTTGCTGATCAGGGGCCAACCCGCCGGTGGAGGCGCTTTGCTGCCAGAGGGCGATTTCGCCCAATACGCCGGCGATATTCCCACATAACAGTTATCGTAGCCGAGAGAACTTCTTAAAGGAGGTAAGCTTGGGCCGGAAAGTTCATCCTATTGGATTCAGGCTTGGCTATAACAAAGAATGGTTCTCGGTCTGGTATGCCGAAGGGAAAGAGTATGCTGAGCTCCTTCACCAGGACCTCAAGATCCGCAAGTTCATTGAGAAGGAGCTGGCAGATGCAGCAGTCTCGCGGGTAAAGATTGAGCGTTACCCAAGGCAGATCAACATAACCATCCATTCGGCAAAGCCAGGGCTGGTTATTGGCCGCAAGGGGGCTGAAATCAATAAGCTCCGCCAGGAGATAGAAAACCTAACCGGCCAGAAAGTTAACATCAAGGTTGAAGAGATAAATAAGCCGGAGCTTGATGCTGTTCTGGTAGCCCGGAGCATTGCCGAGCAGATAGAAAAGAGGGTTTCCTACCGCCGTGCCATGAAGCAGGCGGTAGCGAGGGCTATGAAGGCCGGGGCTAAGGGCATAATGATTCAGTGCAAGGGCAGGCTGGCCGGTGCGGAAATGGCCCGGAAGGAATCGGTGAAAGAGGGGAGAATCCCCCGCAACACTCTCAAAGCCGATATAGATTATGCTCTGGCCGAAGCCCTTACCACCCTGGGTAAAATCGGAGTGAAGGTCTGGATTTATAAGGGCGATCTTCTGCCCAAGAAGCCTGAGTTTGAGGCTTTTGTGATCTCTGAAGAAGCCACTGCATCAGAGTGATTTTAGGGGGGTAATGAGCCATGTTGATGCCTAAAAGGGTTAAGTATCGCAAGCAACAGAGGGGGCGTTTGAAGGGGAAAGCTTCCAGGGGTAATACCCTGGAGTTCGGTGACTATGGCCTTCAGGCGCTGGAGCCATGCTGGCTCACAGCCCGCCAGATAGAAGCTGCCCGCCGGGCTATAATCCGTTTTGTCCGTAAGACTGGCAAACTCTGGATCCGCGTCTTTCCCGATAAGCCTATAACCCGCAAACCAGCTGAAACCCGGATGGGCGGTGGGAAGGGGAATGTTGACCAGTGGGTGGCGGTGGTTAAGCCGGGCCGCATTATCTTTGAGCTGGCT
Source organism: uncultured Anaerolineae bacterium (assembly GCA_964655275.1). Taxonomy (GTDB): domain Bacteria; phylum Chloroflexota; class Anaerolineae; order SpSt-600; family SpSt-600; genus SpSt-600. The sequence goes on from CAZZMI010000028.1 coordinate 4,544, forward strand.
GGTGTAAAAGAGGAAGATGCGGAGGAGGCTTTCCGCCTTGCTGCCCACAAACTCCCCATTAAAACCCAAATTGTAAAGCGAGCTGAATTGGTTAAGGAGGTTTAGGCTATGAAGCCCCAGGACATAAGGGAAATGAGTGATGAGGAAATCAGGGCAAAAATTGAAGAGCTGTATCGGGAACTTTTCAACCTGCGCTTCCAGAAAGCTATAGGGCAGGTCAGAAATACTGCCCGCTTTAAGGAAGTGCGCAGGGATATAGCTCGCCTCAAAACCATTTTGAGGGAAAGGGAACTTGGAATTTATCCCCCCAAGGAGGGTTAAATGAGAGAACGGCGCAAGAAACTCGTAGGTCGTGTAGTAAGCGATAAAATGGACAAAACGGTGGTAGTTAAAGTAGAGCGCACCAAACGTCATCCCCTTTACGGCAAAGTCATAACCGTGAGCAAGAAATTTATGGCTCACGATCCTAACAACGAATGCCGTGTGGGGGATATGGTGCGCATAATGGAGTGCAGGCCTATAAGCCGCAGGAAGCGTTGGGTAGTGGTGGAAATTCTGGAGAGAGCGCAAGCCTGACGGAGGGTTGAGAAATGATCCAGCAAGAGACTCGCCTCGTGGTAGCTGATAATACAGGTGCTAAGGAAATTCTTTGCATCCGGGTCCTGGGCGGTTCAACCAGAAAATATGGCCATATAGGGGACATTATCATCGCTTCGGTAAAGGAAGCGACCCCTGATGCTCAGGTGGAGAAGGGCGATGTGGTCAGGGCAGTAATCGTCAGAACCGCCAAGGAATACCGGAGGCCCGATGGCACTTATATACGCTTTGATGATAATGCGGCCGTAATAATTGATGAGAATGGTAACCCTAAAGGGACCAGGGTCTTTGGCCCGGTGGCCAGAGAGCTTCGGAGTAAAGGCTTTATGAAGATAATTTCCTTGGCCCCTGAAGTGGTCTGAAGGAGGAGTCATGAGAAAAATAAGGAAGGGCGACACAGTTGAAGTGATAAGCGGCGACGAAAAGGGGAAACGTGGAACTGTGCAGAAAGTCATCATTGGCAAAAGGAGAGATGGTTCCCGTGACCCCAATGATGTTCGGGTCATAGTTTCGGGGGTAAATCTGGTAAAAAAGCACCAGCGTCGTCTCCCCGATGTGCGAACTCAATATGGGATAATTGAAGTAGAAGCTCCGATCCATATCTCCAACGTGGCCCTTGTTTGCCCTAAGTGCGATAAACCCACAAGGGTTGGCTTCAAAGTGTTTGAAGATGGGACCAAGTCGCGCTATTGCAAGCGCTGTGGTGAATTAATTGAATGAGGAGGCAGGAAGCGCTATGGCTAAGGTCATGCCAAGGCTCAAGGAACGCTACATTAACCACGTCATTCCCATAATGATGCAGGAATTTGGCTACAAAAACGTGATGCAGGTGCCTCGCCTGGTCAAGGTTGTGGTAAACGTTGGGGTGGGGGAAGCAGTCCAGAACCCCAAAGCCATAGATGCAGCCATGCAGGATTTGGCCACCATTACTGGCCAGAAACCCATCGTCCGCAAGGCTAAAAAATCCATAGCTGCTTTCAAGCTGAGGGCAGGCACTCCGATAGGGGTAAAAGTTACCCTTAGAGGCGATAGGATGTACTATTTCCTGGACAGGCTTTTCAATGTTGCTCTCCCGAGGCAGAGGGACTTTAAGGGAGTCTCTCCTGATTCTTTTGATGGACGCGGAAATTACACTCTGGGGCTCAGGGAGCAGCTTGTCTGGCCCGAGATTGATTACGCTAAGATTGACAAAGTCAGGGGTATGGAGATAACCATCGTTACTACAGCCAAGACTGACCAGGAGGCCAAGAGGCTCCTGGAGCTCCTGGGTATGCCTTTCAGGAAGTAATTTTTGCGACAAAGGAGGCGATTGTGGCCAGGAAATGTATGAAATATCGGGAAATGCGCAGAAAATACAAGGTGAGGGTAAGGAACCGTTGTGAGCTTTGCGGCAGGCCAAGGGGATACATGAGGCGCTTTAAGCTCTGCCGCATTTGCTTCCGTAAGCTGGCTCTTGAGGGTTTGATTCCGGGCGTAACCAAGGCCAGTTGGTGAGGAGGTGTTAGCGTCATGACGATGACGGATCCTATCGCCGATATGCTCGCTCGCATAAGAAATGCCCTTATGGCTAGGCATAGAGAAGTCAAGATACCTGGCTCCAAGATGAAGGTGGCTATAGCCCGTATCCTCAAAGATGAAGGCTATATTGAGGATTTCAAGGTCACAAAGGATGAACCCCAACCCATGATTGTCATAACCCTGAAATACGATGAAACAGGGAAACCGGTTATAACGGGCCTGAAGAGGATAAGCAAGCCTGGCCGGAGGATATACGTGGGGAGGAAAGAAATTCCCCGGGTCTTGAGCGGAATGGGGATAGCGATCCTATCCACTCCGAAGGGGGTAATAACCGATAAGCAGGCCCGCAGGCTAAAGGTTGGGGGTGAAGTAATATGCTACGTATGGTAGGAGGTTAGCCGTGTCCAGGATAGGACGTAAACCAATACCCATACCGCCGGGGGTGGATGTAAAAATAAATGGTCTAACGGTGACCGTGAAGGGTCCGAAGGGTGAATTGACCCGCACCTTTCCTGAAGGTGTTACGGTAAAAGTTCAGGATGGCCAGATTGTGGTGGGAAGGGTGAGCGATGATCGCCGGCACAAGGCCTTTCACGGTTTGACAAGAGCCCTTTTAGCCAATATGGTGGAGGGAGTCACCAAAGGTTTTGAGAAGAAACTGGAGATAGAAGGGGTTGGATATAAGGCGGAACTTCAAGGGAAGGATCTGGTCCTCTGGGTGGGGTATTCCCACCCGGTAAGGATTCAACCTTTGCCCGGAATAACTTTTGTGGTGGATAAAGGCGGCCGTGAAATCACAGTGCAGGGTATAGATAAAGAAATTGTGGGAGAGATGGCCGCCAGAATCCGAAGGGTTCGCCCTCCCGAACCTTACAAGGGCAAGGGTATAAGGTATGCTGGGGAACAGATCCGCCGCAAGCAGGGCAAGGCGGGTAAGATAGGCAAAGGAGGTAAGAAGTGAGCTGGGAGAAGGACAGAGCTGAAGCCCGTAAGAGACGCCATAAGCGTGTGCGCAAGAAAGTTTTTGGCACACCTGAACGCCCACGTCTTAATGTCTTCCGAAGCCTTAAGCATATATATGCTCAAATCATTGATGATACCATCGGCCATACCCTGGTGGCGGCTTCAACCCTTGACCCAGCCATTCGGGATAAAATAAAGGGTAAAACCAAGACCGAGCAAGCCAGGGAAGTCGGTCGCCTTCTGGCTCAGAAAGCTTTGTCCAAAGGGATTACCAAGGTAGCCTTTGACCGGGGCGGTTACAAGTACCATGGCCGGGTCAAAGCTCTGGCTGAAGGCGCCCGTGAAGGTGGGCTGGAATTCTAACGGGAGGGATTGAAGATGGAATTCTATGAGGAGCCCAGAGCATTTGAGGTGGAAGAGCTTGACGAAAGAGTTATAGAAATAAAGCGCACGGCCAAGATGATGAAAGGTGGCCGTCGCTTCCACTTCCGCGCTCTGGTAGTGGTGGGCGATAATAAAGGGCGTGTGGGCATAGGGATGGGGAAAGCCACTGAGGTCCCGGAAGCTATACGTAAAGCACTGGAGAAGGCCAGGCGCAGCATGGTAAAGGTTAATATCCTGGGCAATACCATACCCCATCCCGTTATGGCCAAGTTTGCTGCCAGCAAAGTTCTTCTCAAGCCTGCCACTCCAGGTACTGGGGTAATAGCTGGGGGGCCTGTTCGGGCCGTTTTGGAAGCGGCAGGGGTAAAGGACGTTTTGAGCAAGGCTTTCGGAAGCACCCAGCCTGTTAACTTAGTCAAGGCTACCCTGGCTGCCTTAATGCAACTTAAGGACCCGGCTGAGGAGGCCAGGAGGAGAGGCTTGCCTCTGGAAGAAGTTCTTCCTTTCTGGATGAGGAGGAAGGAAAATGAAAGCCGGAAACGGTAAAATCCGAATAACTCTGGTAAAAAGCCCGATAGGTTACTCTAAAGAGCAAAAAGATACCCTCAGGGCTCTGGGGCTCAAGAGGCTCTGGCAGACGGTGGAAAAGGAAAAAAGCCCTGTGATACTGGGTATGGTGAACAAAGTAATTCATCTGGTTAAGGTGGAGGAGGTGCCATGAAGCTTCACGATTTGCGCCCTCCTGAGGGGGCAAAGCACAGGCGAAAGAGGGTAGGCCGTGGCAATGGTTCGGGCCATGGGACTTACTGTGGAAGAGGGATAAAGGGGCAGAATGCTCGCTCCGGTGGGAGGATGCCCCCATATTTTGAGGGTGGTCAGCTCCCTCTGGTGCGGAGACTGCCCCATAAGCGTGGTTTTACCAACATCTTCAAGGTCTATTATACTCCTGTTAACCTGGAGAAACTTACAAAGTTCCCGGCCGGAACCGAAGTAACCCCTGCGGTCCTGGCTGAGGCTGGGATCATAAAATCCGAAGATGAGCCTGTAGTCATCCTGGCCAGAGGGGAAATTGATCGGCCTCTGGTAGTGAAAGCCCATCGTTTTTCCCAGAAAGCGAAGGAGAAAATCTTGGCCGCAGGCGGCACTGTGGAGGTTCTTCCCCTCAGAGGGAGGTAAAAGATGATCCAGGCGCTAAAAAATGCTTTTCGGTTTCCGGACCTGCGCAAGAGGATACTTTTCACCCTGGGGATAATAGCCCTTTACAGGCTGGTGGCGCATATCCCCGTGCCGGGAGTGGATCCGGTAGCCATCAAGAAGCTTTTTGAGGCCAGCCAGCTCCTGGGCTTCCTGGACATGTTCTCGGGCGGGGCTATGTCCAGCTTCTCCATTATTGCCATGGGTGTTTATCCTTACATAACCGCTTCCATCGTTATGCAGCTCCTTGTACCCATTATCCCTCAACTGGAGAGGCTTATCAAGGAAGAAGGTGAGGAGGGAAGGCGGAAAATTGAGCGTTACACTCACTGGCTTACGGTCCCATTGGCTGCCCTTGAGGCTTTTGGGCAGGGTACTCTTCTGGCAAGAGAGGGGGTTCTGGCCAACTTTGGCCTTTCACCTTCAACCCTTTTGCCCACTTTTGCTACTGTAGCTACCCTTACAGCCGGGACCATATTCGCTATGTGGCTTGGTGAACTTATAGATGAAAGAGGTATAGGGAACGGCATTTCCCTGATAATTTTCAGCGGTATAGTGGCGCAGGTGCCTCCCAGGGTGGGTAGGATTTTGATGAGTAAGCCTACGGACCTCATAATTTTCCTGATTATCACTGCTATCACAATCGGCGCTATCGTCTATATTCAGGAGGCCCAGAGGAGGATACCAGTCCAGTATGGCCGGCGGGTTAGGGCGATAAGGGGCAATAGAGTCTGGGTGGTAGGAGGACAGGGCACTCATATTCCCCTTAGGGTCAACTCGGCAGGGATGATACCTCTCATCTTCGCCCAGAGCTTTCTACTTCTCCCGGCTACAATTTCAAGCTATATGGTCTATGCACCTAACAAAGTGTTGGCCAGCATTGCTGCCGGGATGAGCCAGGCCTTTGACCCGAGGGGCAACTTTTACTGGATAGCCTATTTCTTCCTGGTAGTGGCCTTCACTTACTTTTACACCGATGTTATTTTCAAGCAACAGAACCTGGCTGAAGTTCTCCAGAGGCAAGGGGGCTTCATTCCGGGGATAAGGCCTGGCAAAAATACCGAAGAATACCTCAACAAAGTCCTGCAGCGCATAACTTTTGCCGGAGCTGTTTTCCTGGGGCTGGTGGCAATTCTGCCCTGGATTGTGAGGGATGTAACCGAGACCCAGGTCATGCTTCTCACCAGTGCTGGTCTTCTCATCGTGGTAGGAGTTGTTATAGACACCATGCGGCAGCTTGAGGCCCAGCTTATCATGCGCCATTATGAAGGATTCTTAAGAAGGTGATGGAGATGGCCGAAAAACCCCTTTACATAGTCCTTATAGGAGCGCCGGGGGCTGGCAAGGGAACCCAGGCTGCTCTCCTGGAAAAGGAACTGGGCATCCCTCACATATCATCGGGGGATATGCTCAGGGAAGCAGTAGCTAAGGGGACGGAACTCGGTCGCCTGGCCAAAAATTATATGGATCGGGGGGAATTGGTCCCTGATGATGTGATGGTTAAGGTAGTGCTTGAGCGCCTTTCTATGCCCGATTGCCGTAAAGGAGCTTTGTTGGACGGTTTCCCCCGCACTCCGGAGCAGGCCAGGGCTCTGGAAGAAGCCCTGAGCAAAGAAGGTAAAACCATTTCCTTAGTTCCTTACATAAAGGTTTCAATGGAAAAACTTTTGGAAAGACTCGCCGGCAGGTGGATATGCCGGAACTGCCAGGCCGTTTACCATTTAGTTTACAACCCTCCCAAGGAGGACATGAAGTGCGATCTGTGTGGGGGGGAGCTGTATCAACGCGAAGACGATAAGCCAGAGACGGCTCGTCGCCGTTTAGAGGTTTACTTTGCTCAAACAGCCCCCCTCATAGATTATTACCGCCAGGCTGGCATTTTGAGGGAAATAGACGGGGAAAAGGCGATAGAAGAAATCCATCGGGAGCTTTTAGCCCTGGTGGCTGAGGCAATGGGTGATGATTGTCCTTAAATCCCGAAGGGAAATAGAGCTTATGCGAGAAGCCGGAAGGATAGTGGCTTTGACCCTGGCAACCCTTGTGGACAGAGTTAAGGAAGGGATAACAGCGGCTCAGCTTGAAGAGTGGGCTGAGGAGGTAATCCGGAAAAATGGAGCAATCCCTTCCTTCAAGGGTTACAGGGGCTACCCGGCTTCAATATGCGTATCCATTAATGAAGAAGTGGTGCACGGGATACCGGACCGCAGACGGATCCTGAAAGAGGGGGACATAGTTAGCATAGATGTGGGGGTAATTTACAAGGGATATCACGGCGATGCGGCCGTGACCGTTGGAGTGGGTCAGATAACGGAAGAAGCGCGAAAGCTCATAGAGGTGGCTAAAGGTGCTCTGGAATCAGCCATATCGGCGGCCAGGGCAGGAAATCGCCTCGGAGATATATCCTGGGCAATTCAGAGCTATGTTGAAAGCAATGGTTTCAATGTGGTCAGGGAATACACGGGTCACGGGATAGGGCGCAATATGCATGAAGATCCCCAGGTTCCGAATGTGGGAGTGCCTGGCAAGGGGGTATTCCTCAGGCCCGGGATGACCCTGGCCCTGGAGCCTATGGTGGTGGCTGGTTCCTGGGAGGTGGAAGTTTTACCTGATGGCTGGACTGTGGTAACAAAAGACAGGAGTTTAGCAGCCCATTTTGAACATACCATTGCTATAACCGATGGAGAAGCTGAAATCCTTACCAGGCTTTAGAGGAGGCAGTTAAAATGAAAGTTCGTCCTTCTGTTAAGCGTCGGTGTGCCAAATGCAAAATAATAAGGCGCCGGGGGGTTGTGCGGGTAATTTGCGAAAACCCCAAACATAAACAGAGGCAGGGCAAATAGGAGGTAAAAGTTATGGCCCGTATTGCTGGTGTTGATTTACCTAAAGATAAGCGCGTAGAGGTGGCCCTGACTTACATTTATGGCATTGGTCTTCCCACCAGCCAGAGAATATTGCTGGAGACGGGCGTGAACCCCAATACCAGGGTCAAGGATCTCACGGAGGAGGAGATAAGCCGGATCCGTGAATATATTGAGAAAAACCTGAAGGTGGAAGGTGACCTTCGCCGTGAGGTGGCGATGAACATAAAGCGGCTTATTGATATAGGTTGCTACAGGGGTATACGCCACAAGAGGAACCTTCCGGTGCGCGGGCAGCGCACCAGGACCAATGCCCGAACCAAGCGAGGGCCACGCAAGACTGTAGCTGGCCGCGGGCGCAAGCGCGGTGCCAAGAAGAAGTAATAGAATGCTTTGCCTTTCCCTGGGATACCTTTATCCTGAAAAGGCCTCGTCTCAGGGGGCAATAGAGCATTTTCTTAAATTAAACGAAGTGAGGAGGAGGTATGGCTCAGAAGAAAGCCAAACGAGCTAAGAGAAGGGAAAAGAAAATACCGCCTGTGGCTCAGGCTCATGTCCAGGCCACTTTCAACAACACTATAATCACCATAACGGATCACCAGGGCAATACAATTCTCTGGGGGAGCTGTGGGACCCTGGGCTTCCGGGGCTCAAAAAAGAGCACGCCTTATGCAGCTCAGATGGCTGCTCAGAAAGTAGCTGAGCAGGCCAAACAGCTAGGCATAAAGGAAGTTGACGTTCTCATCAAAGGACCGGGGCCAGGTCGGGAGGCGGCTATAAGGGCTTTCCAGACCGTTGGCCTTAAAATTCGGTCCATAGCAGATGTTACACCTATACCTCACAATGGGTGCAGACCACCGAAGAGGAGGAGGGTATAATGGCAAGGTATACTGGTCCGGCTTGCAGGATTTGCCGGAGGGAGGGGGTTAAGCTTTACCTTAAAGGGGAGCGCTGTTATACCTCAAAGTGTGCTATGGATAGAAGGCCTTATCCACCCGGCATGCATGGCCCGGAAAGGCGCAGGGTTAAGCTTTCCGACTATGGCATAAGGCTGAGGGAGAAACAAAGGCTTCGCCGTATCTATGGAGTCATGGAGCGGCAATTCCGCCGCTACTTTGAAATGGCCTCCAAGGCCAAGGGGATGACAGGGCCTACCCTCATAACCATTCTGGAAAGGCGGCTTGACAACGTAGTTTACAGGCTGGGGTTTGCTTCTTCACGCGCCCAGGCTCGCCAGCTTGTCACCCATGGCCACTTTACCGTCAATGGCCGGAAGATAGATATACCATCGTACCTTGTGAAGCCAGGAGACGTAATAGCTGTGAAGGAAGAAAGCCGTGATAAGCCTTACTTCAAAGCTCTGGCTGAAACCCTGGCTCAGGCAAGCGTTCCTTCCTGGCTGAGCCTTGATCCTTTAACCATGAGCGGTAAAGTGCTGGAAATACCGAGGCGTGAGGATATAACGGATATTCCTGTTAACGAACAGCTGGTTGTGGAATTCTATTCTCGGTAATATGGATGGAGGGAGGTAAATTGGAGAAGTTCTTGCCTAAAATTGAGCGCTTAGCAGAAGCCAGGAATTACGCCAAATTCTCCATAGGTTATCTGGAAAGGGGCTTCGGAACAACCATAGGTAATGCCCTGAGGAGGGTGCTCCTTTCTTCTATCCCGGGGGCAGCTGTAACATCAATAAGGGTCAGCGGAATATATCACGAATTTGCTCCCATTCCCCACTGCAAAGAAACAATGCTGGAGCTTATCCTTAACGTTAAGAAGATAAGGCTCAAGCTTCACGGAGAAGATTCGGCCAGGCTGAGGGTCCAGGTCACAAGGGCTGGTGAAATCACCGCCGGTGACTTAGAGTGCCCTCCATACGTGGAAATAGTCAACCCTGAGCAATACCTTCTTACGGCCGACTCCGATGAAGTTGACTTAGAGATAGAGATGACGGTGCAGAAGGGGAAGGGTTATTCTCCAGCTGAGGAGCGGAAGAGGCTCTCAATAGGGGAGATAGCCGTTGATGCTATTTTCAATCCGGTGCGGAGGGTTAGCTACGAAGTTCAGAGTGCTCCGGCCGGACATCTCAGCAAGCTTGAGCGTCTCATCATGGAAATATGGACTGATGGGACCATAAGTCCTGAGGAAGCCTTGAGAACAGCAGCCAGCATACTGGTGAAGCATTTCTCCTTCCTGGCCGAGGCCAAACCCGTCCCCAAGGTTGAGGAGGAAGAAAAGCCTGAAGAAGTAGGCTATCCTCAATTTTATGAAATCACTATTGACGAACTTGGGCTCAGCTCCCGGGTATACAATGCCCTTCGCAGGGGAGGAATCCTCACTCTGGGAGAAATTCTGGACAGGTTATCCCGGGGCAAGGAAGGTTTCAGCGATATCAGGAACTTCGGCCCTAAGGCCTATGAAGAGCTGGTAAAAACCCTTGAGGAAAAAGGTTATCTGAAAGAAATTCCAGAGGTGGGAAGTTAAAATGAGGCACAGAGTAGCTAAAAAGAAGCTGGGAAGAAGCCTGGGACACAGACGTGCCCTGTATAGGAGCTTGCTCACGGCTCTTTTCAGGCATAAAAGGATAGAGACAACCCTGGCTAAAGCCAAGGCCGTGCAGCCTTTGGCCGAAAAACTTATAACCATAGCCCGCCGGGGTGATCTCCATTCCCGTCGCCTTATAGCTGCTTACCTCTGGGATAAGAAGGTAGCGACGGAGCTGTTCAGGGAGATTGCCCCTAAATATAAAAACAGGCCTGGCGGATACACCCGCATCTTAAAACTTGGCTTCCGCCAGGGCGATGGGGCCGAGATGGCCATATTGGAGCTCGTGGAATGAAATGGCTCTCTACCTTAAAGCTGTTCTGGAATACGATGGCACAAGATATCTGGGTTTTCAAATTCAACCCCATGGGCCTACGATCCAGGGGGAAGTGGAGTTGGCCCTTTACAGGCTTACAGGTCATAAAGTTAGAATAAAGGCTGCCGGCCGGACCGATGCTGGAGTTCATTCAATGGGTCAGGTGATCGCCTTCCGGGTAGAATGGAAGCATTCTATAGAGGAACTGCACAGAGGGCTGAATGCCCTTTTGCCTGGGGATATCGTGGTAAAAGAACTTAACCTGGCTCCGGAAGGCTTTCACCCCCGTTTCAGTGCCGTGAGCCGTGAGTACCGTTACACAATTCTGAATACGCCGTGGCCCTCTCCTCTGCGGGGGAGGTTTGCCTACCATTTCCCGGGCAAGCTGGACCTTGAAGCTATGCAAAGGGCGGCCTCCTATTTTGTGGGGGAGCACGATTTTGCCTCCTTCGGCTCCCCCACAAAGGGGGAAAACACAGTCCGCCGGGTTTACAGGGCCGAGTGGCGTCGGGATGGTGATTTCCTGCACTTTGAAATTGAGGCCAATGCTTTCCTAAAGAGAATGGTCAGGCTTATGGTGGGGACCATGCTCAGAGTGGGGCAGGGCAAGATCCCACCGGAAGAGGTGAAGGCCATTTTAGAAGCCCGTAATATAAACCTTTCCGGCCCTGCTGTTCCAGCTTGCGGGCTTTGTCTTGTGAGGGTAAATTATCCTGAAGGAGGGTGAAATTGAGGCAGAAGACTTACATGGCTAAACCTGAGGAGATAAAGCGGGAGTGGTATCTGATAGATGCTGCAGGCAAGACCTTAGGGCGTCTTGCCTCTGAAATAGCTAAAATTCTGAGGGGGAAGCACAAGCCCATTTATACCCCGCACCTTGATTGTGGCGATTACGTTATAGTCATAAACGCTGAAAAAATCAGGGTTACTGGTAAAAAGCTTACCGACAAAATCTATTACCGGCATTCGGGCTACATGGGTGGCCTTAAGGAAATACCGCTGGGCAAGATGCTGGCCGAGCATCCTGAGAGGGTTATAGAATTAGCGGTTAAGAGAATGCTTCCCCAGAACAGGCTTGGGCGGAAGATGTTGAAAAAGCTTAAGGTCTATGCCGGGGAAAATCATCCCCATCAGGCTCAACAGCCCAAGAAGCTGGAGATATAAGGAGGGGTGGAGATGGAAGAGCAGCTTCGCTATTATTACGCCCGTGGGCGAAGGAAGGAGGCTTCCGCACAGGTTCGCCTTTATCCTGGGGGAACTGGCAAAATTATCGTAAACGAAAAGCCGCTGGAAGAATACTTCCCCCTTGAGAGGAATATCCTGGCTATCCTATCGCCCCTTAGGGTTACGGGTATGGAGGGAAAATTTGACATAACAGTAAAAGTAAAGGGTGGAGGCATCTCCGGGCAAGCAGATGCTATAAAGCTTGGCATAGCCAGAGCCCTGACCCTTTATGATCCCAATCTCCGGCCTGTGCTCAGGCAATATGGCCTTCTCACCCGTGACCCCAGGGAGAAAGAGCGCAAGAAGGTTGGTCTAAAGCGCGCTCGCAAGGCTCCTCGCTACAGCAAGCGCTAAATTTAAGCCTAAAGCAGAAAGGCAGGAGCACAAATAATGCCATTGTGCTCCTGCTTTTTTATTGCCCAATAAGGCTCACTTCTGCAACGTAGCTTTCGTAATTCCACCCAGAAGCATAAATCTGGATGGAGGTTATGTAAGCGGGGCGGGTATCTTTTAAAAGCTCCATCAAGTTGCCTGTTTCGTAGGGAAACCAAACCCCAGGGGGTATCTTCTCCCCGTTCAAAATCGGCCACTTGAGGGAGGGGTCAGGCTCTACCGTGTAAAAGCCGTGCACCCAGAAGCGGTCAAAACCGTAAACATCTTTGTAGTTAATCCTGACCATCAGTGGGAATTCGGAACTGAGATACCCACCTCCGGCCAGGCTCTGGTAGACTATTTTAACGTCAAAACGCAAGTTGAGGTACTCATAATCCCGAACATCTTTATCTATCATTTGAAGGACGCCTGTTTCGGTGTGAATGCCATCTTCTGCGCGGCGATGGAAGCGAAGGACTTTACGGCCTCTTTCTTCCACAATTTTTACTTCCCCATCCTGAATGTTGGGGTCATTTTTGTAGAGGATTATTTGCCAGTAGGGCAGCAAAGGCTCTTTGAAATCGCCGTTTTTTATTAGGTTATGAGCTGCCGGAAGGGGAGGGGATGGCAGTTTGCCTTCCTCAATGATGGTCCGTTGCCCCTTAAACAGTGTTACCAGATCCTCCTCGGGGCCTACTAGGGCCTTGCCATCCCTTACCGTTACTTCGGTGCTTCCTGCGCCAACTTCTATGGAGTAGCTTCCCTCTTTGAGCAAAGCAGAAGTATGGGGGGTTATAACCTGAAAAGAAAGGGGTCTATCCTGGTGAGCTACAATTACCAGGCGCACCCTGCCCTTTTCAACCCTGAGGGAAATGGTGTGGGGCTTGGGGCTCCAACGGAAGCGTGGCGAGCGCATCCTTTCCAGTTCAACCTTGGCTTTGCCGTAAACCACGGCCATGCTCCCATCAAAGAAAGTGATGATAGCCCTGGAGGACTCATCGGGTGCTTCTACCGCGCTCCCCTCTTTTATCGTTCGGTTTTCGGCTACCCCCAGGGGTTCGGAGTAAGGGGATTCTCTGACGAAAATCGCGCTTCCTATAACTGTAACTGAAGCATTGTTGGCAATCGTGGCATTAATTATGTACCAGCGGATGGATAAAGGGATACCTACCACCAGCAGGCAGAAAAGCAGGAAAGAGGTTATAAGGATGATCCAGGCAATGCGTTCTATGTTTTGCCTCATATATAACGCACCCTAAAGTCCTCGTAGAGGCCTTTGAAGGGAAGCCATTCTGCCTCCACTTTTGTTACCACTGCGCTGGGCGGGCCCCGATGTAAAAATTCCAGGAGTTTGCTCAGGGCTTCCTTTTCACCCTCAGCATCCACTTCCACTGTCCCATCGGGGTTATTGCGTACCCATCCTTTTATGCCCAGTTCCTGAGCCCTGAGGCGAGTATAATAGCGGAAGTTTACCCCCTGCACTATCCCATAAACCTTAGCCTTAAGGCGAGCCTTTTCCATACCTTCACCTCCTCAAAGGCTGTAGAAACAAAGGAGAGTGCTCCCGTAACGGCGTTTATCCTTAAGCTTAAGTTTCTCAAGGGGCAATTCTTCATATTCTTTAGGAAAAATTTGAGCTACCACGAGCCCATCGGGGCAAAGGTGCTCGGTTTTATCCAGAAGCAAAAGTGTTCTGGCCCAGAGGCCAAGATATTGCGGCGGGGCCAGATAAATAATGTCATATGCTCTGGAGCCCTTCCCCTCCAGAAACTTAAAGACATCGCCCTGCACGATTTCCGCCCTGTCCTCAAGGCCTGTCCGGCGGAGATTTTCCTGCAAAATGCGGATTACTGCCGGGTCTTTCTCCACGAAAGTAGCCTTGCGGGCTCCGCGGCTCAAAGCTTCTATCCCCACACTACCGGTGCCGGCGAAAAGGTCCAGAAACAGGGCGCCTTCAACCTTTTTGCCTAAAATGTCAAACAAAGCCGCTTTTACCCTATCGGTTATTGGGCGGGTTTTCCTCCCCGGAACCGAAAGCAATTTTATTCCTCCGGCTTGCCCTGCAATAACCCTCATGGTTTCTCCCGGAAAAACCAGATCAGGGCCAGAAGGCCTGCAATTTCTCCCACCAAAAGCTCAGGATGCTCTCCTATCACTTCAAAATAAGCCCTTCCGAAGGCCCTCGGCGAGCCTACATCGCGCCAGCGGTGGAAGTTCCAGCCTTTAAAAGGGAAAAATAAAGTTTGAGGGAAGTCCCATATTCTGTCCAGAAGGAGGTGGCCAGAGAAAGCTAAAGCATAAGGTAAATTTTGCCATTTCTTAAAAGCTACCCCCAACCAAGCAGCAAGATGGAGAAGCAAAGTGTGGGAGAAGAGAAGGGCCGACCTGGATTGCGGGAAAACGAAGATCGCCAGGGGTTTATCAATCAGGTCAGGCAGAATGGCCGCCAATGCTACCTTTTTGTAGTTAATCCCCCTAAAAAGGCCTTTTTTTCGGAGGAGGGCGAAGGTTGCTACGGTCAACCCGATGTGAGCCAATGGAAGCATAGGACTTCACCGCACAAGGGCTACATCGAGGGCTTCTTCCAGAGAGCGAACTGGGACAATCTCCATCCCATCAAAGGTCCTCTGACCGGCTTTCACGGAGCCCGAAGGGACAAGGCATTTTCTGAAGCCGAGCCTGGCGGCTTCGGCGAGGCGCTGAGGCATTTGCCTTACCCCTCTGAGCTCCCCCACAAGTCCTATCTCTCCAACTATCGCCAGATCCGCTGCCACGGGAATATTGCGGAAACCTGAGGCTATAGCTATGGCCACTGCCAGGTCAACCGCCGGCTCTTTTATTTTTATCCCGCCCACCACATTCACAAATACATCCTGATCGGAAAGGTGCAACCCTACCCTCTTGGTCAGGACTGCAATAAGGAGGAGAAGCCTGCTCAAATCTATGCCATTGGCAGTCCGGCGAGGGATGGCAAAGCTGGTGGGGGAGGTAAGGGCTTGAATTTCCACAAGAAGAGGCCTTGAGCCTTCCATAGTCACCGCAATGGCTGAACCTGAAGCATTGGGGACCCTCTCAGCCAGGAATATTTCCGAAGGGTTGGGCACTTCTTGCAGACCTTGTTCCTCCATTTCAAAGACTCCTACCTCTGAGGTGGCTCCGAAGCGGTTTTTAACACTTCGCAGGATTCTATAAGTATGGAAGGGATCGCCCTCAAGGTACAGGACAGCGTCAACGGCGTGTTCCAGGACTTTCGGCCCTGCAATATCTCCGGCTTTGGTCACATGCCCGACCAGGAAAATGGGAATTCCTGTAGCTTTGGCCAGCTTGAGGAAAGCGTAGGCGCATTCCCTTACCTGGACTATGCTTCCTGGGGTTGATTCCAGAACTTCAGAATATATGGCCTGGATAGAATCTACCACCACAGTAAAAGGTTCCATGCGCTCAATGTGGTTCAGGATCTGTTCCAGGGAGGTTTCGGCCAACACGTAAAGGTTTTCCTCCTGTATTCCGAGGCGAGCTGCTCTCATTTTAATCTGATGGACGGACTCTTCCCCTGAGACATACAGGACTGGGCGGGGGTTCCCGCGGGCTAGCAAAGAGGCCAGCTGCAAAAGGAGGGTGGATTTACCTATACCCGGTTCCCCTGCTATAAGGATGACAGAACCGGGGACGATCCCTCCTCCCAGCACCCGGTTCAATTCCATCATTGGTATCTCAATTCTGGCTATGTCTTCTGTAGGGACAGCGGTTATGGGTAGAGGTTCAGAAGTGGGGGTGATAAAGGTGCGGGGGTATGTTTTACGGGCCTCCACAGCTTTTTCCACCAGGGTATTCCATTCCCCACACTGGGGGCATCTTCCCATCCACTTGGGGAAAGTAGCCCCGCAATTTTGACAGATGTAAACAATTTTCTCTTTCATGACGCATTCCCCTGGCTCAATTATAAATCAATTTCCGGGTCAGGGCAAAGCATGGCTTAACCCTTTTATTTTAAAGACGCCTGAGGAAGCGGGAGCAGTCCATCGCCAGACTCGTCGGGCCATCCGGAAAAAGGAGCGCATTTATAAGCTACAGTGTGGACAGCGTCAGCTCAATCAGCTGAAAGGGATTCTGGACTTGTAGACCTGCACTCTTTTAGTAGAAGGCCTCTCGTGGGGACTGGCAACAGGGCAGCAAACTAATTGGTTTCAGGAGTAACGCCGACTGGTTAGTTTCCAGTCTGATTTATCCCTAAGGGGAAAATAGCCAACATAGGCGACTTGCCCACAAGTGGGACCTAAAACCATAGCAAACCTCAAACCCACGAGGGCGGGGGAAATTAAAGGCCCGGAGGCAAAGGAGGATATCCGGGCGAATATAATTACTTCAGGACAAGTGGTAGGAAAACTTTCCAGTAAACTTTTGTGACATAAACAGGGCTTTCCGAACTTAAGCCCGCTCTATCAGATATACGGAACTGAATCCTCCCAGATGTACCTACCGGGACAGGAACGGCAGGAGCCGATATTATCCCTTCCAAAGGGTTGATTAAAGTCACCGTTGCTGTGAGCCACTCGCTCCAGGTAGCTCCTCCGTCTACGGAGTAGCGGAAAGCACCACTTTGCGGTTCTAAGCCGGATACATCATCGGAGACCCAGACTGTTAAAGTTACAGGGGTGGTGGTTATCCAGCCGGATGGGATAAGTTCTGACCACCCGGAAGGTGGATTGATGTCTTTTAGGGTTAAAGTCAAAGTTATATCCGAGGAAACATTGCCCGCTTTATCAAAGGCTTTGATCCACAGAAGTTTCTCACCCTCCCCGGGGGGAAGTCTCCAGGGCATTTCGCCGGTGGTATAAATGGGGTAGGAAGTTACCAGGACTCTATCCAAGTAAATGTCAGCATTGGCCTTAAAGTTGAGACGGAACTCAAGGCCCGCGCTCCCTTGCGACCAGTAGTAGAAATCTACAGGGAATTCCTGGTAGACATCTGGCGCTTTGAAGTCAATCCCTCTGAGACGTCGGATCCCGAGTAGCTCGGTTCCAGCGCTCTGGACCACGTCAAGGATGGCTACTTCTGCTGTTGGGGTAACGAGGTTGCTGACTTTGAGGCGGAATATGGCTCTGTAAGGGTGACCGGGTTCAAGGGCGAAGGTGTAAGGGCCATACCATGTCCCTGGGGGATCAATCCCTGCTTTCGCTTGCAGGGCTTTCCCATTCATGGCATCGGGATCATCCACTATCTTGCCGGTTTGGGTGTAAAATTCCGTTTCTTCCCATACCCAGTTATTGCTGAGCCCTGCTCCTTCCACTTCCCCCGGGCTTGCATCGGTTATGCTAACAGTTAAGGTTATATCAAGGGAGGTAACAAAAGCATTGCTTATTGAAACCGTCAATGTTGGCTCAATACGATCGAGCCCAATTTTGGCTTTAACGGGGCCTTCGGGTAAGGAGTTATTCCCCTGGCCATCCAAGGCTTTCACCCACAGCTCTGGTCCTTCATTGATGTTTACTTCGGGGAGGGAAGATATATCCCAGAGGTAATTCCAGCCATCGTTCCCATTGGTATCGGTGAATAGAAGGGTGGTTCCGGAATAGAATTCCACAGCACTTATTCCACTGAACTCATCCGAGGCGTTGGCTTTCAGCAAAAGCCTGTTTGTGTTTACATAAAATCCAGGCCAGGGTTGAGTTATGCTGGCCAGTGGGGGGCCGGATTCTTCGGAACTCAGCGCTTTCCTAATGTTAACGCCAGTATAATAATGGGTCAGGATTTGCTGGTAACCCCAGCCGTAAATTTCAGCCCACCTTTTAGCTCCATACTGAGACATACCTCGGCCGTGGCCTCTCCTGGGTTGACCAAAACCCACTGGATCATATACTGGGCTCAGGTAAGGGTAATCAGGGTCAGGCTCGTAAGTCCCGGGTTTGTAGCGGGGCAAAGTAGGGGAACCGTTTTCGGCGCTATATTCAGCTAAGATGGGCTGGCCTTTCCACTCAATGTATTGTCCGCGGGTTTCATCAACGGCCTGGTTTGAACGATGATGGGTATCTGGCCCCATTACCTGGTAGTCTACCCAATCGGAGACATCGTAATTTGAATATTGGTTCTTAATGACAAAGAACCAGCCATAGGTCCTGGCCGCTACTGCTTGAGCTTTTAAAGCCTCCATATGCCAGAGGGCTGGCATCTCGTAGGGCACTACTTGTTTAACATAAGTTTCAAAGTCAAAGACGTCAACTTGCCATGGTGGGACATCGGAGCGGTAGTAATTGTTGGGATTATGTATAACACGGATTGTGGAAGGAGGAGGGAGAGGGGGATAAACCTCGGTCAATGGATTAACAGGGGAGGAGGAATTTGGAAGAAGCGAAATTTTGCCCATGGATTTTTCAAATTCTATTACCAGTACCTCACCATTGTGGCGGAAAGCCAGGAAGTGACCATCGGGGGAAAATAAAGGGGAGCTGTCTTCTCCGGGCCCTTCTATTAAGGGCCTTAAGTTCTTTCCGTTGGCATCAATGGCCCAGATGTCAGCCATTTCGGAGTTGCCTGCACCCAGTGGACAGCGTCCGAAAGCTACAAAGCTTCCATCGGGGTAAATGGAAAGGCCGTTTAAAACCTCACCTTCCAGTTCCAGCAGCAGCTGGGCCCTGGGAGGGGAAGTGGTCACAAGCCAAAGTTGCGATTTAAATGGTTCAGGCGAAGCTATCAGTGCGGCCTTGAAGCCATCGGGGGTCCAGGACGCACTCCCGCTGTATTGAGCAGGAAAGAGGAGGAACTCTTCCCCTGTGAGGTAATTTTTAAGGTAAACGGCGGAGCCTCTCCTGGAGATAGCATGTTTTCCATCGGGGGAAATAGATTCCTGAGGGCCTGGGGGCCACAAGCTTTCCCTTTTGATCACACTCTTGCGGGTTTTCAAATCCATCTCCTGATGTATGGCCTTACCGGTCTTTGAAAGGCTCAGGAAAGAAAGCTTTCGCCCATCAGGAGAAAGGGAAGGGAAAAAAGCGTTTTCGGAGAGCTTGATGGAAAGCTTGAGACTGGGGTAAAAAGCGTACAATTCTTGAAGCAGTTGAACTTTATTGCCGATACGTACTTCCTGGCCTGGCTTTCCTACAAGGAGGAAAGAACTATCCGCAGCCCATAAGAGAGGATAACCCTGCCCTGCACTGAGTGGTTCTTTGTATCGGCTTGAGAAAGCGAGAAATAAAAAAGCAACGACTGCGAGAAATCTCCCCTTCTTCATTTTAGGATAGCCCCGGCGTTTGGTAAGGGTTAAGCCATGTCATTAAACGCCGGGGCTTATCTCAAGGTGTGGTAGCCGATAGGGTTACAGCTTTACTACATTAACGGCCTGGGGGCCCTTGGGGGTTTCCTGGATGGAAAATTCCACCCGGTCGCCTTCCTCAAGGTTGCGGAAGCCTTCCCCCACGATGGCCGTGTAGTGGACGAAGACGTCCTTATCTGAGCCGTCGGGCCTGATGAAGCCGTAGCCCTTGACACGGCTGAACCACTTTACGGTTCCGGTGGTTCTGGTACCCACTTCTAACCTCCACTTCTTTGAAATTTACCGGTTAGTCCCCCCAAGCCCCCTTCAAGGAAAAAACCGCCGGTCTCTCCCTCCGGCGGCTCCTGTTAGAGCGACAAGAGAAGACCTAACCAGTGACTTCATTTTAGCGCAATTTAAGTTCTTTGTCAAATTCAGCAAGTTTGGGCCTAAGGGAGTGCAAGGGGCAATATCCTCTGTCAAGGGATCGGGGTGTCCCCTCAGTTTTTCAAAAAAGGGGCAAACTGCCAGCATTAGCAATTAGCCAGCGAGTGGGAAATGAGGGGTGGAGGGGGCGAGGCC
>CAZZMI010000029.1:0-1670 GCA_964655275.1 uncultured Anaerolineae bacterium
GGGTGCAGGGGAGCGGATGCCCCCATCCCGGGGGGAATAGGGGGTGTCCCCCCGAAAGCCTTTGAAAAGGGGCAAACTGCCAGCACAAGCAATCAGCCTGCGAGTGGGACCAAAGACCACGGCAAACCCTGAGCTCACGAGGGTGGGAAATAACATAAACCGAACGGGAGCAAGCAGTATCGCAGTATTTTTGGTATACTAATACCAGAGCGAACCGTAACTTTTGCGCTGGTTCCGCGTCTTATTAATAAGGTTATAGCGATGGACGAATCATCTTTGCTGGAAAGGGCCCAGCGCCTGGAGACTCAGGCGCTTATCCAGATTTATGACCTCTACAGCGATGAGATCTACAGGTATGCGGTGCGGCTGAGCGGTGACCCTGATCTGGCTGAAGAATGTGTCGCTGAAACGTTTGCGCGGCTGTTGGAAGCTTTTCAGCATGGACGGGGTCCGCGTCAGTTCCTGCGTGCTTATCTTTACCGCATAGCGCACAACTGGCTCACCGATCAGTTACGTGCCTCCCGCAGAACAGTCTCTCTGGAGGAAGCTTCATCCCCCATCGCTTCGGATGACCCGGCCCTGGAGGCAGAGGAACGCATACGCCAGCAGATCGTGCGAGAAGCTCTTCTTCAGCTAACTCCAGACCAGCGTCAGGTCATCATCCTGCGGTATGTAGAGGGGTGGGACCTGGAGGAAATCGCCCGTGCGGTGCAGAAGCCAATTGGGGCAGTCAAAGCGTTACAGCATCGTGCCATCGCTCGCTTGCGCCGCCTTTTAACTTCCGAAAAATGAAGAGGGATTGGGAAATGAATGGAAAACCTTTGGAGGAACTGGACCCTGAAGTTCGCTTATACTTGGATGCTATGCGGTCGGCCTTGCCAAGGGATCCCCGGCGGGCAGCCAGAACTCGTGCCCAATTTATCGCACGAGCCGTATCTATTCGCCCTGCTCCCCGTCATAGAATATGGATGTTCATACCGTTCAGAAAGGAGGGGAGCATGGTACCAATTCTCATGGCTCTGCTTATAGTCATAGCCTCATTAGGAGGCTTCGCAGGTACGGTATACATGGCTCAAGATGACCTCCCAGGTCAGGCTTTGTATCCTCTTAAAACCTGGAGTGAGGACGTTCAAATCGCGCTGACGGTAAATTCATCCATTAAGGTAAAGCGGCTTATGGACCTGGCCCAGCGCCGGGTGGAGGAGGTAGTCGCCCTGATCCAGATTGGCCGGGAGCCTCCAGAGGCGATCCTTCAACGGATGGAACAGCATTTCCATCAGGCAATGGAGCGAGCAGCTTCTCAAGGGGATGGGCAAATGATTAAGACACTGGCTCTGGTGGAGGCCCGGCTGCGTGTAATGCAACAGATGCTATCCCAGGCTCCTCAGACCCCGGTCCGGGAACGCGTATGGGCTCGCCTGGAAGCCTGGCGACGCCTCGCTGAGGCGGGTGAGGCTGATCCAGCCCGAATTCGCCTGCAAATCCAGGAGCGGGTTCGGGAAGGTGCTCCGGCTACTCCTGAGCCCCGTAGTCCTCAAGGACCGCCCCAATCAGTTACACCAGGTATGGGTCCTCATCCCGGCCCGACTATAATACCGAGCCCGACATGTACCCCGGGTATGGGCCCCCATCCCGGTCCGACCATAGCGCCGAGCCCAACGGCTACCCCG
>CAZZMI010000029.1:1770-23698 GCA_964655275.1 uncultured Anaerolineae bacterium
ATGGGTCCTCATCCCGGTCCAACCATGGCGCCGAGCCCAACGGCTACCCCGAGCATGGGTCCTCATCCCGGTCCAACCATGGCGCCGAGCCCAACGGCTACCCCGAGCATGGGTCCTCATCCCGGTCCAACCATGGCGCCGAGCCCAACGGCTACAGTTACACCTGATATGGGTCCCGGCTCAGGAAGAAAGCACAGCGGTAGCCACTAACGTATCCGTAGTTTCGCGGTAGCCTGTTTACTACACCCAACAGCGGGGGTATCTCTCTGAGCGGGAGGTACCCCCGTTTGTTTTATATTTGCCCCGACTCAGGCAGAAATAATCTGCGCTTTGCGGCCTTCCCCTTTGGATGCTAAACTATAAAAAACGGTTACAAGGAGGTCTGCCATGAAAATTAATCATATAGCTATCGCCGTGCAGAATCTTGAGGAAGCTCTGAAAGTCTACAGGGATATCCTCGGCCTTGAACTTAAGGGGGTTGAAGAAGTGCTTGAACAGGGGGTCCGTGTTGCCTTCTTGCCAGCAGGAGAGGTGCGCCTTGAGCTTCTGGAGCCACTTTCTCCCGAAAGTCCTGTTTCCAGTTTTCTGGAAAAGAGGGGGGAAGGGATACACCATATTTGTTTTGAGGTTGAGGACCTGGAAAAGACCCTGCAGGATTTAGCCAATAAAGGGGTTAAACTCATAGATGAGCGACCACGGATTGGAGCCCATGGCCGCAGGATGGCTTTTGTGCATCCCAAAAGTATGCACGGAGTCCTGGTGGAACTCTATCAGGCGGAGGGAAGCCATGATTAATCTGGCTCTCATCATTCTGGGGACCATTGTTGGAGCTTTCTCCCTTTTCATAATCCTTGTGTTACTTTATAACTGGCTTCAGAGCAAAAGGCAGGGCTATCCCTTTGAGGCCCAAATTGAAGCAGCCCTCCTGCCCATAATTTTCTATGGGATATGCGCAGCTTACCGCCTCGGGGAAAGAGCCGTAGATGAAGGATACGAACGCCTCCGCGGAGCCGATAAGAAAATAATAGCTGATTCCATCTATGCCATGCTGCCCGATAGAATCGGAAATTTTGATCTCACCTTGGTGAAGAGTGTAATAACCAGGGAAAGGTTTGAGCAGCTTGTGCAGAACGCCTTTGACTCCTTTGACCGCTTCTACGTTGAGCACAAAGCCCACTTTGATAGGCTATTTGAGGAGTGGAAGAAAACCCATCAGCCCCAGAGGCTGGAAAAAGCTCCCGCTTAGGCTATTTCCGGCTTTATGAGCCCATAGTTTCCATCCTTACGGCGGTAAAGGACGTTTATCTGACCGTCCTCAACATTAAGGAAAATGAAGAAATCGTGGCCCAGAAGCTCCATCTGCTCAATGGCTTCTTCTTCGGACATCGGGGAGACCGGGAAGGTTTTGACTTTAACAATTCTCGGGGTTTCTTCAACCGCCTCTTCTATTAACTCTTCCTGAGCGCGCCCCCGTCCCTTTTCGTAAAGCTTGCCCTTGTAGCGTTCAATCCGCCGGTAAAGTTTGTCTACAACTTCATCAATGGCTGCGAAGATATCGGCAGAAGTCTCCTCAGCCCTTATGAAGGCCCTGGAGCTGCGCAAAGTTATCTCAACCCGATGGCTGTCTTTAGCGTTTTTTGTATCGTGACGCGATAATTCTACTTTGGCCTCCAGGAGATTAGGGAGATAACGGGGCATTTTCCTGAGCTTTTTCTCCAGGTATTCCCTGAGCCTTTCTGTAACCTCAATGTTCCTGGCGTTTATCTTTATATCCATCTCCATAGCTGCCTCCTTTCCATCCTTTTTCCAGTTTCCAGAGGCCCCAGGCAGAAATAACAAGCAGAATTCCCATGATAGCCCAGGCTTCGGGTATAGAGGCCTGGGTAATGAAAAGAGCCAGCAGTCCAAGCCCACCGCTCATGAGGTAAATGGCCATAACTGTTTCCCTCTTGCTCATACCCATGGCCACAAGCCTGTGGGATAAGTGATCCTTACCCGGGTTTGTTAGAGGATTGAGCCCGCGGCGGAGGCGTGAGAGCACCACGAGGGTAGTATCAAAGATGGGCACCCAGAGCACTATAACCGGGACCATCCAGGTAACAGTTGGGATGTTGTAAGGGAAGCGCAGTTTTATCCCTACAGCCGAAAGTATAAACCCGATAAAGAGGCTTCCAGAATCTCCCATAAAGATGGTAGCCGGGTTGAAATTATAAAAAAGGAAGCCGAGACAGCCACCCAGAAGAGCAGCTGCCAGGGCTCCAACGAGGAATTGCCCATTCATGGCAGC
Source organism: uncultured Anaerolineae bacterium (assembly GCA_964655275.1). Classification (GTDB taxonomy): domain Bacteria; phylum Chloroflexota; class Anaerolineae; order SpSt-600; family SpSt-600; genus SpSt-600. The sequence continues at coordinate 4,058 of CAZZMI010000029.1, forward strand.
CAGGAAGAGGAAAAAAGCCGAGGCTACTACCGCTACGCCGCTTGAAAGGCCATCCATGTTGTCCAGAAGGTTCAGGGCATTGGTTATACCCACAACCCACAGTAAATGAATGGGTAGGTTTAGGTAATGGTGAGGGAAAAGCTGAATTCGCACTCCTGTGAGGTAAAGGAGTAAAGCAGCGAGTACCTGGATTGCCAGCTTGGCCACAGGCCTGAGCCCCCACCGGTCATCCCATATCCCCATGAAAGAGACAATGGTTGCGCCAAGGAGTATGCTTAAAAGCTGGGATACATAGAAGCGATTTCCAGCAAAGATGAGGGCAAGGATAAAAGCGACGTAGATGGCCACTCCCCCAAGCTTGGGCATTGGACGCTCATGAACTTTCCTGGGAGATGGGTAATCCATAAAGCCAAGCTTCGGCGCAATCTTGCGGGCAATGGGAGTCCCTACAAAAGCTATGACCAAAGCACTGGCAAATATCAAAAAGTAATTGGTCATCGCCTACTCCTCAGTGGCTGCGGAGGATTAGCCCTATTTCTTTCCATGAAGGGCTTTTGCCATACATCAAAATTCCTACCCTGAAAAGCTTCTCTCCAAACCATATGGCTACTGCCAGAGAAACCACCAGGATTATCAGGCTCCCAATTATATCCACTTGGGGGATTTGGGCAAGAGAAAGGCGGAAAATCATCATGGTAGGAGCGGTCAGGGGGAAGAAACTTAAGACTCTGGCTATAGTAAGGTTAGGATTGACTATCAAGAAACCGCTGAACATATAGGGGACTGCCGCAAACAAGGAAAAAATCCCTGCCAGCTGATTGCTTTCGCGCATGGTGGTGCCCAGGGAACCAACTCCAGCCATGAGGAAGGCATAGAGGCCAAAGCCCAAGACAAAATAAAGAGCAAAAAGCAGAAGGGTGGTGGGTGGGATGAAGTAAGCTGAGACTGCCAGAAGTAAAACTGATCCTCCTGTAAACCCCAACACGGATAAAATCCAAATCAGAACCTGGGTAAGGCCAACAGCCCCAAGGCCCAGGACTTTCCCCACAAGCAGCTCTATAGGGGAAACTGAGGACACAATTATCTCCATTACCCTGTTTTCCTTTTCCTCGGCAATACCCTGAAGCAGATAGCCTGAAGAGACAAAAATGCTCATCATTAACAGGGCGCACAGCAAGAAAGGAAGCACGAAGGTGAAAAAAATGCCCCAGGGGCCACCTCCCTGGAGTTTGCCCCCGCCACTTAAGATTTCCGGTTGAGCTCTTACAGGATCTGAAGCCCGCCGGCTGATTTCCTGTTCCACTTTACCTCGGAGAAGGTGGGAAATAAAGAAGGCTTTGAACCTATCGGAATCCTCAATGGCCGCAGCATCAAATCCACTACCTTTAGTTATAACCCTTACTATCCCGCTCTCAATGTAATCGGAAGGGATAATGAGCACCAGGTTCAACTCATCGGCTTCAAGGGCCTTCCGAGCTTCCTCTTCCCCTTTAAACAGTGTGAAATTCCCCTCATACTCGGGCAAAAGGGGTGTAAAAAGGCCCGTATTATCTACAACTCCAACCCTTTTGGATGTCCCTTCAAAAAGGTCTTCCAGCGACTGAGCCATCCCTTTGAAAAAGCCACCCCCGAAAGCTCCCACAAGCAAAGCAATTAAAGCTAACCCTGGAACAATGGCGGTCATAATAATGAAACCCGGCCTTTTAACTGTGGTCAGATATTCGTGGCGCATTATAGTCCAAACTTTAGAAAGACGCACCTTTCCCCTCCCTCACTACTTTTACAAAAATTTCCTCCAGGGGCACAGGTGCCACCTCAAAAGCTTCAATTTCAACTCCTGCCTCTATAAGGGCCTTAAGCACATTCCCGGGAGGAAGCTCTCCAGTCAAAGTTAGAAGAAACGCATCACTTTTCCTTTCTACAGTCGCTACTCCAGGTATGGAAGGAGGCAAGTTAGGGCTTTTGACCAGCACGCTGTTAGGGGCAAATTGCTTCTTTATATCCCGCAAAGGGCCGTAAAGGACCCTCTCCCCCCGGTTTATAAGGAGTATACGGTCGCACAAAGCTTCCACAAGGTTCATCTGGTGGGAGCTCAAGACAACGGTTTTACCTTCTTCTCGGAGCTCCCGGATAAGCCCTTTTATGATGTCAACGTTAACCGGGTCTAACCCCTGGAAAGGTTCATCCAGAAAAACCAGCTCAGGGTCATGGACTATTGAGGCTATGAACTGAAGTTTTTGTTGCATTCCTTTGCTCAACTCTTTGACCTTGTTGCGTGCCCTGTCCAGAAGGTCAACTTTTTCCAGCAGTTTGATGGCTCTCTCTTTTGCCCTGGGGCCCGGGACCCCCTTCAATTGAGCAAAGTAGATAAGGGTTTCCAGAACCCGAAGCCCCTGGTAAAGCCCTCTTTCCTCAGGAAGATAACCCACCTTCTCCTTGACTTCAGATGGCTTTTGACCAAGTATTTTAACTTCCCCTTCATCAGGCTTGAAGAGGTCTATAAGAATGCGGATGGTGGTGGTTTTTCCAGCCCCATTTGGCCCCAGCAGGCCAAATATTTCGCCTTTGTTCACTTCAAAAGAGAGACCTTTTACGGCCACGAATTCACCATATTTTTTGACGATGTTTCGCACTTCTATCACCATTTTAAGCCCCGCTATCTCCATTATAGCACACAATTTGTTTGCGAGAAATTACGGGTAAGTGGTTAAGCCACTCTCCTTGGTCTATACTGGAGGGCTTCGGCTAAATGATGGGGAAGGATTTCATGCGATCCTTCCAGATCAGCTATAGTGCGGGCAAGTTTTAGGACGCGGTGATAACCCCTGGCGGTCATTCCCAGTTGAGTCATAGCTGCCCGCAATAGGCTTTTCCCGGCCTCACTTACCTGGCAGAACTCCCGGATTTCTGCTGGCCCCATGTCAGCATTGCATAAGAGCTTTGTCCCCTCAAAGCGCTTAAGCTGGATAGCCCTGGCCCTTTCCACCCTCTCCCTTATCCTGGCCGAAGGCTCAGCAGGTTGGTCGGAAACCAATTTCTCATAATCAACCCTGGGGACTTCCACGTAAATGTCAATCCTGTCCAGGAGGGGGCCAGAAATTCTCTTTTGATATCGGCTTACCGTTGCCGGGGAGCAAGTGCATGGGTGAGTTGGATCTCCGTAGTAACCACAGGGGCAGGGGTTCATGGCGGCCACCAGCATGAAGTTAGCAGGGAAAGTTAAGGTGCCCTGAGCCCTGCTTATGGTCACCACACGGTCTTCCAGGGGCTGGCGCAGGACCTCAAGGGTTCTCTGGCCAAATTCCGGAAGTTCATCCAGGAATAGGACTCCCCGGTGTGCCAGGCTTACTTCCCCGGGCCGTGGCAATCTTCCTCCTCCTACCAGACCAGCATGGCTTATGGTGTGATGAGGGGCCCGGAAAGGCCTCTGACGTATCAGGGGAGTGCCGGGGGGAAGCAGGTTGGCCACGCTGTAGATACGGGTTATCTCCAGAGCTTCCTCCATGGTGAGGGAGGGAAGAATAGAGGGGAGAGCTCTTGCCAGGAGCGTTTTCCCTGCTCCCGGAGGACCAACCATAAGAATGTTGTGCCCACCCGCTGCTGCTACCTCCAGAGCCCTCTTTACATGCTCCTGCCCCTTTATATCAGCCATATCCACCTCGTAGCGAGGCTCTCCTTCATTCGCCAGGGAAGGATCTGGTTTGTAAGGTTTGAGCTCTTCCCTACCGTTTAAGTGCCGGACCAGGCTCACAAGGTCGGGTACGGGGATAACTTCAAGGCCGGGGACTAAAGCGGCTTCTGGTGCATCCACATGAGGGACGAAAAAGGTTTTGAAGCCTTTGTCTTTCAAGAAGCCAGCCATAGGCAGAATGCCCCGGACATGGCGAACTGCCCCTTCCAGGGAGAGCTCTCCCACAAAAGCTGAGCCTGAAAGCTCAACGGAAACCTGGCCAGAAGCGCACAGGATCCCCAGGGCAATGGGGAGGTCGTAAGCCGATCCTTCCTTATGCAAGTCAGCCGGAGCCAGGTTTACAGTTATCCTCCCTCCAGGGAAGTGGAACCCTGCATTCTTAAGGGCAGAACGAACCCTCTCCCGTGATTCCTGGACGGCGGCATCGGGCAAGCCAACGATTATGAAGCCCGGGGAGCCAGCTGATACATCCACCTCTACCTGGACTATAGCTCCGTCCAGGCCTATGATGGCACAGCTTGTAACCACAGAAAGCATTTTGTCCCCTATACCTGCGCCGGAGAAGCGCTAAGGTATACTCTCCTGCAGTATCTGGTTGGCAATGACCAGGCGCTGGATTTCGTTGGTTCCTTCGTAGATCTCCGTTATTTTGGCATCGCGGTAAAGGCGCTCCACCACGTATTCTTTCATATAGCCATAGCCTCCGTGGATCTGGACAGCCCTATTGGTAACCCATACAGCAGTTTCGGAGGCGAAGAGCTTGGCCATGGCTGCCTCTTTGGTATAGCGCTCCCCGGCATCTTTCTTTAAGGCCGCCTTTATAGTAAGGAGCCTTGCCGCCTCTATCCGGGTGGCCATATCAGCCAGCATCCACTGGATCGCCTGGAACTGGGCGATAGGTTGGCCGAACTGCTGGCGGGCCTTGGCGTATTTTAAAGCCTCTTCGTAAGCTCTGCGGGCTATTCCCACCGCCTGCGCGGCCACCCCTATCCGCCCTGAATCCAGCATCATAAGAGCGATCTTAAAACCCTCTCCTTCCTGTCCCAACCTGTTGGAAGCGGGCACCCGGCATTCCTCAAAGATCAGTTCCGAAGTATTGGTAGCCCTTATCCCCATTTTGTTCTCATCGCGGCCGACTTTGAAACCCGGGGTGCCCTTTTCTACGATGAAAGCCGTTATGCCCTTGTGGCGAAGTGAAGGGTCCACGGTGGCAAAAACAATCACTACATCGGCTATGGCTCCGTTCGTTATGAAATGCTTAACGCCCGAAAGCACATAATAATCGCCATCTCTTAAAGCTCTTGTCCGGATAGAGGCGGCATCACTGCCAGCTTCAGGTTCAGTAAGGGCAAAGGCCCCTATAGCTTTCCCCGAGGCCAGATCCGGAAGATAACGCTTCTTCTGTTCCTCCGTCCCGAAAATGGCTATGGGCTGGCAAACCAGGGAGTTCTGGATCGCTACCATTATCCCGGTGGAAGCGCAAACTCTTGAAAGTTCTTCCACTACCAGGACATAGCTAACGGTATCGGTTTTGTTTCCACCATATTCTGGCGGGACCATGAGGCCCAGAAAGCCCAGCTCCCCAAGCTTCCGGAACTGTTCCAAGGGGGGCTTGCCCAGCTCATCCAGCTTTGAAGCTATGGGTTCCAGCTCTTTACAGGCAAATTCTTTAGCTGTTTTCTGTATGAGCCTGTGCTCTTCAGTGAGGTTCAGGTCCATAAGAACCACCCCTGTGCATCAGGAATATTTGTAGAAACCTTCACCGCTCTTGCGGCCGAGTTTCCCGGCGAGAACCATCCTCCTTAGAAGAGGGGGAGCTACAAACCTGGGGTCTTTCAGTTCTTCATACATGGCATCAGCAATGTAAAGGGTGGTATCAAGTCCTACCAGGTCCAGGAGAGCAAGGGGGCCCATTGGATGGTTGAGTCCAAGCTTTATAGCCGTATCAATGTCTTCCTTAGTGGCGTAACCTGATTCCAGCATCCTGACGGCATCCAGAAGGAAGGGGATGAGGAGGGTGTTAACGATAAAGCCTGGTGAATCCTTGGCTACCACTATGGTCTTGCCCAGCGATTCCCCGAACTTGCGGGCGATCTCCAGGGTTTCTTCGGAGGTGAGGATAGTTTTTACCATTTCCAGGAGGGGCATGACCGGAACAGGGTTGAAGAAATGGAGGCCCAACACTTTATCCGGTCGCTTTGTAACGGCAGCCATAGCAGTTATGCACAGGGAAGAGGTATTGGAGGCAAGGATAGCGTGAGGTGGGGTTATGCGGTCCAGCTCGGCAAAGACCTGTTTTTTAAGCTCCAGGTTCTCTATCACCGCTTCAATAACTATGTCGCAATCGGCGAAGTCTTCCATAGAGGTGGTGCCTTTTATCCTGGCCCAGGCGGCATTCATTTCCTCTTGGGTAAGTTTTCCCCTGGAGACTGCTTTGCTCATGGATTCCCTTACGCGGGTCAGGCCCTTCTGGAGGAGTTCATCGTTAACCTCCCGGACCACCACCTCATATCCAGCCCGGGCGCACACTTCTACTATGCCTGAACCCATTGTTCCACATCCCACAACGCCTACTTTCTTGATTTCCATGGCTTGCCTCCTGCGATGGATTTTTATTTTCCACTCGCTCCTCGCGGTGGAAGTATAAGCTTTTCCACCTCAGCTGGCTCTATCCCAGTTACGGAAATTAACTTGTTGCGGGAATTGGCGCCGGCCACAATTTCCAGCTGTTCCTTTTTTACTCCGAGTTTCTCGGCCAGGAAGGATAGAAGTTCCTCGTTGGCTTTGCCTTTCTCCGCCGGCGCTGCAATCCTTATCTTTATGGCATCGCCATGCAGGCCTACAATTTCGTTTTTCCGGGCTTTTGGCACCACGATTACGGCAAAAGCCGCCCCTTTTTCAGCCTTAGTAATGCGGAACTTTATATCCTTCACCATATCCTCCCTAACACTTCCAGAAGCACCCCTTTAACTATCTGGAGGACCACTATTGCCACTGCTGGGGTTATATCTATGGCTCCTATAGGGGGGATTGCCCTGCGCAACGGAGCCAGCACAGGCTCAGTAATGCGGAACAGGAAATAGGCTGCAGGGTGATAATAGCTTACCCCAAACCAGGAGAGGAAAACCCTTGCAAGGATAGCAAGGCTCCAAAGATTGAAGAAAAGGTCAATGGTGTTGTAAACCACCCACTTCGGTGACAAAAGTTACCTCCTTTCGCCGAAGATAGCCCTGCCTATTCTAACCATAGTGGCCCCCTCTTCCACCGCCACCTCAAAGTCATCGGTCATGCCCATGGAGAGGTGTTTCCAGGAAGCCCGGGGGAACTTCTCCGCTAATTTGTCCCGCAGTTCTCTAAGCCTTGTGAAGTAGGGCCTTGCCTCTTCCGGGTCCTTTACAATTGGAGCTATGGTCATCAAGCCTTGCAGGGAGAGGCCCGGGAGCACCAGGATTTCGGGGACAGCTTTTTCCACTTCCTCAGGCGGAAAACCGAACTTGGTCGCTTCTCCGGAGACGTTAACTTCCAGAAGGATGGGAATGGTTTTTCCCTGCGCTGAAGCTCTCTTGCTGAGCTCCAATGCCAGCCGCACGCTATCAACCGAATGGATGAAATCAAAAAGCCTTATCGCCTTAGGCACCTTGTTAGTCTGCAGGTGGCCCACCATGTGCCAGGTCACAGGCCTTTTCAGGAGGAAATTTATCCTGGGAATTTTTTCCAGGGCTTCCTGGACCCTGTTTTCGCCGAAGTGTTCAATTCCTAACTCGGCGGCGGCCATAATGCGTTCCGGCTCCACGGTTTTGGTTACAGCCACTAAAATTATCTCTTCCGGATTCCTGCCCTTTCTAAGGGCAGCTTCGGCTATCCTCTCCCTGACCCTTTTTATCCTCAGCTCAAGCTCTTCCATTTAGACCCACTATGCCCGCAAATCGGCCTGTTAAGCCCTTTGAAGCCCTGTGCGAGAAGAATTCATCTTTCCGGCAGGAAGTGCATAACTCCGCTGTTTCAATCTTTTTTACCCCTGCCTTAAGGAGCCATTGCCTGTTAAGTTCCCACAGATCCAGGTGCATTTTCCCCTGAGGGGTAAAAAATATCGGTGGTTCAGGCCAGAACTCCCGCGCAAGCTCGGCCACGTCCTCTCCGATTTCATAACAGCAGGGGCCTATTGAAGGACCTATTCCAGCCATGATTTCGTCAGGCCTGGAGCCGAAAGCCTCTTGCATAAGCTTGATAGCCCTGAAAGCTATTCCCATTATGCTCCCTTTCCACCCTGCATGCAGCAGTCCAATGGCTTTCCTTTTCGGGTCGTATAGAGCTATAGGCACGCAATCGGCAAAGCGGAGCATTAGGAAAAGGCCTGGGGAAGAAGTGAGAAGGCCATCGGTTTCGGGAATAACCTTGCCACGATGCCTTTCATCCACCACGGCTACCTCAAGGCCGTGGACCTGGCGGGCGGTTACTATTTGACTTCTGGAAATGCCAAGGGCTTCAAAGATGCGCCTGTGGTTTTCTTCCACCGCATTAAGGTTATCTCCCACGGTGTGGCCAACATTCAGGGAATCAAATGGGGGTTTGCTCACTCCTCCCAGGCGAGTGAAGAAAGCACAGGTAACTTCGTGGAAAGAAGGGAAGCTATAGAAAACAAGACCGTTGACACTTAAACGAAGCAACCTTTTCCTCGCTTGCCCCAAAATAGCATTTATAGTTTAACACAAAAGGCCCGGGTAAGCAAAGGATGAGGATGTGCCTCCAAAAACCTTAAAGCTCCGGCCTACCTTTAAGCCAATACCGCTATTGCATCAATTTCTACAAGAGCGTTGCGCGGGAGAGCCGTTACCTGAACAGTTGTCCTGGCGGGAGGGGAGTGAGGGAAGAATTCGGCATAGACGGTGTTCATAGCCTGGAAGTCTTTAAGGTCCTGCAGGAAAACCCCAACTCTTACGACGTTATCCAGGGAAGCCCCGGCTGCTTCTAAAATGGCTTTCAGGTTGAGGAGAGCTTGCCGGGTTTGAGCTTCTATCCCTTCCTCAAGCTGACCGGTGGCAGGGTTAATGCCTATTTGCCCTGCTACAAAAAGCAAATTCCCGGCCTTTACAGCCTGGGAATAAGGCCCGATAGCAGGCGGAGCCTTTTCAGTGCTTATTATTTCCCTCATGGTGCCCTCCTTTCAATGGCAAAGTTCCCATATTGAATAATTAGCACTGGAAAAGCGTTCACACAACCCGGACATGGACCCGGGAAACCACCCGCCCGTGGCTCTTTCTTCCGGCCCCCAGAAAACCCAGCGGATGCGGGCAGTCCTCATCATCTCAAGCCTGAAATCAGGGCTTGTTTCCGTAGAGAAGAAAGTTTTAACCCTTTCTTCCCACAGGCTATACAGGTAGCTCTCTGCACCATGTCCCAGGGGAACTTTAACAGGAACCCAAGCGGGCAAGGCATTGCCCGTAGGATAAGAAGCAATGACCCCATCCCCAGGCTTAGCCAGGTTTCTGAGGGCTTCAAAAGCTTCAACTTTTTCCACTGGTAAAAAAACAGGTGGGGAAGGATTTAAAGCCACTTTGAAACTCCAGGCAAGTATTAAAGCCGGAGTTATAAGAAGGGGTCCGGACCATAAGACTGCCCAGCGTTCTCGGCTTTTGAAGGCCTGGAGAGCAAGAGCTATCAAAGCAACCCACACCCCCTCAGCCAAACGACGTTGTGAGGTAGTGGGTAAATAAACCAAAAGAGGGGTCAAAGCTGCCCAGATTACCGGAAGGCTTCCTGAAGGCCTCTTTGCCATCTTTAAAGCCCCTATTACAGCCAGCGGGATGATCCATCCGTAAGCTAACAGATAGTGCCCGGGATGAGGAGCTCGTACATTAATTTGGGCGTTCCAAACCCTGTAAAAAGGATGAGTCAAAGCTAAAAAGGTCAGGTAAAAGATCACGGGGGCAGGGAAGAGGAAAAGAGGCATGGGGTTATTCACGGGTCTTCGTCTGATGATTTCTACCAGGCCATAAGCTATCACCACAACCCAGAGGGTTATGGCCTCCAGGGGGTTAAAAAGGCTCATCACTAAAGCCACAACCCCCCATCTCCATCCCCCACCTTTAAGGTAACCGATAATGGTCCAAAGTAAAAGGGCTCTGGCTAAAGTAAGATGGGGGAGGAGGAGTAGAGCTAAGAAACCGAAGCTTTCGGGGGAAATGAAATCCAGGGGTAAAGAACCAAGCCATTCATTTTTCCCCAAAATGGGGAGAACCCATCCCAATCCTCCCCCTCCAAGGCTCAGGACAGCTCCCCAGGTGCAGAGGCTTTCAGAGTTAACGAAAAAGGCGAGGAAATCATAATAAGCCAAAGCCAGTAAGACTATAGAAACAGCCCGGGAAGTGTGGAAAAGCAGAATCAAACAATCATGGGAATTGAAGGCCCCAGCCAGTTTTCCCAGGAAAAGATAGGGCAGGTAAACAGGTGAGCCCGGGTGAGGCAATGTAGTATACGGAGAATGAAAAAGCCAAGCCGATTCAGATCCCAGCATAAGCTTGGCAGTGTATGAGTTCCCATCCTCCAAATTGAAAAGGAAACCGGAAAAGCGCCATTTACTTCCCTGAGAAGCACAGGCTGTCACGTAAGGTGCGAGCGTTATAATTGCAAAAGCGATACCCATTATGAAGGCTTTGCGCTTTTTAAATAAAAAAGCCATTTTTCCCCAGCCTTATTGCGAAAACCACCTCGTTTATTATAAAGCGACTTCAAAAGTTTGGCCATCATGGGGGAGCATTTGGGATATTTGGGATAAATTTGGGATATGGAGCTAAAAATGCGGTCTAAACGTAGAGGTACTTTTTCCAGGTTTCGTGGCAGCGGGCTTCCCCTAAAAGGACAAATACCATATAGCGAGGGCGAGCAGGCTTATTAATGAGGCGCATACCAGCTTCTTCCGGGGTCCGATCTCCTTTGCGGTGGTTGCAAGCTTTACAGGCAGTAACCACATTTTCCCACTCGGTCTTCCCACCTCTGCGGCGAGGGATTACGTGATCTAAGGTAAGCTCGCTCCTGGGCAATTGCTTCCCACAATACTGACATGTGTAATGGTCACGGGCAAAAACGGTTTTACGGGTAAGGGGTATACTTACAAACCTCGGGACTTTCACATAAGCCACAAGCCTTATAACTAAAGGGACTGGGAGGCATAACTTTTCAGAACGCAAATAAGCATCAGTAGCCTCTATAATCTCGGCTTTTTCTTTGAGAACCAGCACTATTGCTCTTCTCACCGAGACTATGCTGAGCGGTTCATATGTAGAATTAAGCACCAGAACTGAGCCTTCCACCATTTTTGCTTCCCCCTTTCAGCTTTCAGGGAAGCCTTAAAAACAGAGCCCGACATGAGGCCTGCTTTTAAGGTGGGCGAGGAGGGTTTCGAACCCCCGACCTCGCGGATGTGAGCCGCGCGCTCTACCGCTGAGCTACTCGCCCTTTTGATATATTATAAGGCAAATGCGGGCATATGTCAAAAACTTATAAAGCCTGTTTCGATCACCCGCCTCTCCGAAATTGCCGAACCTCACGCAACTCTTTTATAATAACTCCAGGGGGAAATAGCCCATGGGTACGGAAATCCTCAGGGTAAATCCGACGGAACCGGAGCCAGAGATAATTGCTCGCGCTGCAGAAGTTATAAAAGCAGGCGGGCTTGTAGCCTTCCCAACGGAAACCGTTTACGGGCTGGGAGCTAACGCTTTAGATGAAAGGGCAGTTGCCCGCATATTTGCCGCTAAGGAGCGTCCGGCTGATGACCCCATAATAGTGCACATTGCTTCTCTTGAAAGCCTTTATCAGGTGGTGGCGGATGTCCCTCCTGTTGCCCTGAAACTGGCTGAAACTTTCTGGCCCGGACCTTTAACCCTTGTCCTTCCCAAAACCCCCTCCGTTCCCGATCTGGTTACAGCAGGCCTTCCCACAGTAGGGGTAAGGATGCCGGCCCATCCTGTGGCTTTAGCTCTGATAAAAGCTTCTGAATGCCCCATCGCTGCCCCCAGTGCTAATCTTTTCGGGCGGCCAAGCCCGACACATCCTTCCCACGTTATGGAAGACCTTGGTGGTAGAATTGAAGTCCTCTTAGATGCCGGCCCAACCCTAATTGGGGTTGAATCCACTGTTTTAGACATCACAGGTCCTACCCCTACAATACTGCGGCCTGGAGGTCTTTCCAGGGAGGAGCTTGAAAAAGTGCTGGGGAAAGTTGAATTGAAAGCAGGGCCTGTAGATGGTCCAAAACCATCTCCGGGGCTTATGGAAAAGCACTATGCCCCTAAAGCCACTTTATACCTTGTGATGGGGGAAAATGGGGCAGTACGGGATTTCCTCCGGGAAAGGGGTCTGGAAGCTCTCGCTTTGGGGATAAAGAGGGGATTTCTCATCGCCGAAGAAGATAGGGCTTCTTTAGGGGATTTACCTGTAGCCGTTCAAATCCTCGGCTCACTTAAAGATCCCGCCACAGTCGCTCGCAGGCTTTTCGCCTCTATGCGAGTTCTGGATGCCATCGGGGTGGAAGAAATATATGCCCGGGATTTTGGACAAGAGGGAATAGCTCTGGCTGTCCATAACCGTCTCCTCAGGGCTTCGGGAGGAAAGATCATTTTCCTGGAAGGAGGCTAAATGCGTTTGAAGGCCCTTTTAACTGGTTTTATATTCCTGCTCACGTTATCCTGTCATGCACCAGCACCTTTGCCTTCCCCCACACCAGTGGATCCTTTTGCTGAGAAGCGCCACAAGATGGTTGAAACCCAGATTAAAGCGCGTGGGGTTAAAGATGAAAAGGTTTTAAGAGCTATGGAAAAAGTTCCCCGCCACCTCTTTGTTCCTCAGGAGTATCTGGATGAGGCTTACGATGACCATCCGTTACCTATAGGTTATGGTCAGACCATATCTCAGCCTTACATTGTGGCCTACATGACTGAACTTTTAAACCTGAAACCTGGGGACAAAGTCCTGGAAATCGGCACTGGTTCGGGTTACCAGGCGGCAATACTGGCGGAGATAACCGACGAAGTTTATACGGTGGAGATAATTCCGGAGCTCGCCCGTTCAGCCGAAGAAAGACTCAGACGCCTGGGCTACGATAAGATAAAGGTCCTGAATGCTGACGGTTACTATGGGTGGGAAGAGCATGCTCCCTACGATGCTATAATTGTAACTTGCGCCCCCGATCACATTCCTCAACCGCTCGTTCAGCAGCTTAAAGATGGCGGCAGAATGGTGATACCGGTAGGCCCTCCGGGTGGTTTACAAACCTTATGGCTTGTGGAGAAAGTTGGAGGAGAAGTGCGCACATACAGCATGATGGGGGTGCTATTTGTGCCAATGCTGGGCAGCCATTAACTAACGGCGACGCCACCGCGGGATAGGGAAAGGAAGCCTCTGTCTTTTTCTTTTTTCTACTCTTTCCAGGCGTCCATCCCATTTTAGCCTGTACTCCTCCCCCCGCCAGATTATCTTCCTACCAAAGGGTGCCCAGATCCAAAGGGCAAACTGGAAAAGATCCGCTAAGGGCAAAAGCAAGATATTCATGCGCATTTCCCTGTAATCCATAAAGCCCAGCATTAACCAGCCCATTGAAAGCCTTAGCCCCAGAGACAGAAGCAAAATGGCACGGGAAAACAGGGAAAAGCCCGTGAAGAAGCACATAAGCAGAGAAAGAGGGATAGAAAACGTCAGGATTATTTCAGGATAGAAAAGAGGACGGCTGACCCAAACGCATCGCATCCAGCGGAGCTGCCTTGACCACAATTCTCGCCAACTAACTGGTCCAAGGATTGTATCAACAATGCAACGGGAAAGGTAGACTAACTTTCCGGTAGCCCTCACCCTTGCTCCTGCTTCGTGGTCGTCGGCCAAATAATCGGCAAAGGATTCAAACCCACCGATTTCTTTGAGGGTCTCACTCCTTAGAACTATAGTGGAACCGAAAGCATAACCCATTTTAATCCACCTTAATCCAATGGAGGCAGAAGGCAGAAGGTTAGTACTTATGTAAATCGCTTCTACCTTGGCAGCCGTAGTTAGGGCCTCTTTACCCCGGTAGAAAGTTGTGACAAGCCCTACTTCAGGCTTTCTGAGAGGATTTACAACTCTCCTCAGGTAATCTGGAGGCACACGGAAATCGCTATCAGAGATTACGATTATGGGATGAGAAGCGTGTGAACTCAATATCTCCAGCATACCAGCCTTGCGGTTAGCACCTTGTGGTTCAGCTATTACGATCTTAACAGGCACATGGGGGAACTCCTCCGTAAGCCGCTTTATAACCGGTAAAGTTGGCTCATCATAGCTCTCAGCCCCGAAGACGATCTCATAAGAAGGATAATCCTGGGTGAAGAAACTTTTAAGATTTAAGTAGGCTTCGTAATCAAGCCCCTTTATGGGCTTCAGCACGGAAACAGGCGGGGTGAATTCAGGGTCTATTTCCTCCCTCTCGCGGGAAAAGGCCCAGGTAGAAATAAGAGCAACAATCCAGTAAACCCAGCTTAGGAATATTAGAAGGCTTAAGAGGGTTTCAATGTGCATGGCTTTCCCTCCTCAATGAAGGATAGGTGCTAAGGCGAATCCCCCTTTCTTCAATTATTTGCCGGATACGGGGGCTTATCAGAGTAGCCAAATCGCCAGGGTTAGGACCCAAGGAGGCAAGGCGCTTTCCCACAGTGGGATGGAAATACAACTCAGCAGAGCCTTCCCGAAGGTTTTCAAGCACGCCAGCCACGTATTTTTCGGTCATGCTCCCGGTTTTAAATAGCCCATAAACCTTATCAGCCACGATTAAAGAACTGTTCTTTACCAGTTTTAAGGCCCAGGAGGTCAAAGGAATATAAATTATAGCCCACAAAGAGCTGAGAAGAAATCGCCTTGGTGGAAATCTCAGGGAAAGCTTCCATTCATCCCTTGGAATACGGATACCGCTGGCTCCTGAATCTTCAGCCAGGCGAAGGAGCCTTGGGAAAATTAAAGGGTGAAGATGGAAATGAAGGTGGCCATCCACATGAGAGAGGGGAAGACCGGTGGAAAGGAATTTCTGGAATTGCTTTTCCATCTCCTTAATCAGAGCCTCACGAGCGTCTTTGCGAAACAGTATAAGAAAGCCAACTGCTGGCCCGCTTTTCAGTACCCCTTCCTCGTTAGTTAAGCCTGGGAGCTGGTGAGGCGTTAGTAGGGGCCATCCTTCGGCCAGGGTCACATGCAAACCAACAGCCAGTGTCGGAGTTTTCAGGGCAAGCTTTACAGCTTCATCAGAACTTTTCCCCCCCACCATTAAGCTTGCGCTTGTGAGGACACCTTCCCGGTGGGCATGCATAATGGCTTCGTTTATTTCAGGGCAATCTCCGAAATCGTCAGCATTGAAAATTACCAATGGACCAGGGTTGCTCATATGCACTTCCCTTTTTGAAAAATAACACCGGACCTATGGAAGAAAACACGGCGCAAATTAAAAGGCCTATTAAAGCTGCAAAACTTAGCCCGCATCCCAGATAAAGGCTTGTGGGGCTGTATCGGAATAACACTATGTGTTCACCTTCCGGGACTATAACTCCGCGGAAAGCCCCATTAACTTTGAAGGTCTTAACTGGATGCCCATCTATCTCTGCCTGCCAGCCCGGGTAATGGCTTTCCACATAGACTAAAAGCCTCGGAATGCTGGTGCGAACTTGCAAGGTTACAAAGGTTTCCCCTCGCCTTAGAATTTCCACCCTTTCGTCCTCTTTTAAAGGTGCCTCTATAAGGTTAGGGAATGAAGCCGGGACTACTGCTAAAGAAGCTGGGTCAAAATCTGGGGAATTCAATATGGAAACAATTTCTCCATCAGAATGCGCCCTCCGGATCCCAGCCACAAGATAAGCTCTGGGGTTGAAGCCATAAAAAGCGTAAAATTTAAGGCCATCTTTCTCGTAAAGAAGCTTAAAGGCCCCGTGATTAATTTCCCTTCTGGTTACTAGGATGTGGACGTTCATAAGTTTAAGGCGTGTTATCTCCTCCACTTCAGCCATGATCTTATGCCAGGCCATTTGAAGGGGAGCCATCCCAGAAATGCTTTCAAGATTGAGGAAAACCCCAAAATCCCTGAACCCTGATTCGTTTCCATCTACACGAAAAGTTCCAGGGATAGCCTGAAGGGGCTTGAATTTCTCCGCCACATCAAAAGGTGGCTGAACCCCTTGAGCCGGTTCCAGAGCTCTGCCCATGTTTATGGTGAAAAGGTCCAGGAGGAGTAAGGCAGGCAGAAAGAAATGGCGCAACTTTTCCCCTGCAAACTCAAAAGCACTCCAAATTGCTACAAATAGCAATGAATCGTAGGCTAAGGAGTCCAGAAACCAACTATAATGGGGCGGCTGCAAAGGGGAGATTTTGGTTGCCAGCGAAGCGAGAAGCCAGATGACGACGGAAGCAAGGGCCAAAGTTCTCAAAGGCTTTTGCAATTTGCTGCTTCCTTCTTTCAAACTGGCAAAACCCATGGAAGCAAGCATCGCTACAGAGAAAGAAAAGGCTAAGGCAACTCTTTCCACATTGCGCAGGTAGCCAGGGAAAGCCATCTTCTGGAAGAGGTAGAAAACAGGAAAAAGGGCAAAGTTTTTCCCCAACGAAAAGAAAAGGCTTACCAAAGCTACCCAAAACCAAAAAAGCCCTTGCCTTTTCCAGATAGCATAGGTTGCCAAGACCAGGGCCACAAGTCCTGGGTATAAAGCATAGCTACCTACAACGTGAGGCAGTGCAAACCCCGCAAGTTCCCACCAGGCAAACCCCCCTTCAGAAGCATATTCCCAGGTTATAGCTGAGCGATCCGAAAGCCTTATCAGCTCCCAAGTAGGAAGGGCCTGGATGGCTCCAAACCCCCCACAAAACAGCATCACTACGATGGCGATGCTGATTGTATCTCTCAACGCAAGCTTCCTGACAGAAGCCCGGTAGAAAAGCCAGGCCAGGGTGAGGGGCAAAATTGTTAAGTAGGATTGAGGGCGTCCCGCCAGGAAAACCATTGCCAGGCTGAACCCAGCCAGCCCTGCCCAGAAGAAAGACTTCCTATCCACGGCCAAGGTGACAGTCAGTAAAGATGCTGGAAGCCAAACATCCGCTTCCAGCATGGAGAGTTGAAGGGGCGGGAAACCGGTAAGATATCCGCT
Source organism: uncultured Anaerolineae bacterium (assembly GCA_964655275.1). Classification (GTDB taxonomy): domain Bacteria; phylum Chloroflexota; class Anaerolineae; order SpSt-600; family SpSt-600; genus SpSt-600. Next base: position 20,897 of record CAZZMI010000029.1, read on the forward strand.
GAAAGTGAAAGAAATGGCGGCTAATAAAGAACCAATCCTGTTTCCGGTTAAGCAAAGGGCAAAAAGGTAAGAGAAGATAGCGGCTAAAAAGAAATGGAAGATTGCTTCCCACTGAAGAGCTTGCAAAGTTAAATTCCCTCCGGTTAAGAAAGCGGTAACCCAGGCGATGGGGTAAAAGGTGGCAGCCTGAGGGTCAGCAAAATGGGGGTAACCGCAGGAAACATAGGGGTTCCAGAGGGGGAGGCTTCCACGAGCTATGTGAGAGGCAGCATAGTAGCGAGCCGGGAAAAATATATGGGTGAAATCACTTGCTTTGAACCTGGCTTTATCGGCCGGGTCCGGGATCCATATTCGCCAGAAGAAAAGGATTACCAGCAGGGCCAAAAGGATAAAATAAAGGGCATCCCGCCATGACAATTTAAGCTCTGAACCCAACTCATTCCTCCTGGAAGCCCAGCTTTTCGATCAAAACCTTCCAGGATTCAACAGGGATCACACCGCTTGAAGCCTGATCGTGGCCGTATCCCATGTAACCCTCGGCTACATCCACTTCTACCTGGCCCAAAAAATCCAACACATTTATATCAGCGGCCGTTCGGACACTGAAAGCAACATAGCCGGGGATGTAGCCGTGGTTTGCTACAATTACAATGTATTTAGGCAAGCGAGTACGCCATATTTGAGCAATAAGGGGGTGAACGTAACAGGGGGTGGAAATTTCTACTAAAGCTACGTTCCCCCTGAATCTGGGGGAAGCTTTCTTGGCTTCTTCTAAGGCTGCTTTGGCTTCTTCCCTGAATTGATGAAGGAGACGGGCTTCCGGACTTGCCCCCTCCACTATCTCTTTGGGGTGGGAAGCTTTAAGCACTGCCTGGAGGGCCACGGAAGCATCTCCTGAACTACTTCTGCGGGCAGCATTAATTAAAGCTGTGGCCTCTTTAAGCCACTTGGCCTTGTATTTTTCCTTAGCTTCCTTCACGATATCAAAGGGTGCTTTGTCTCCTAAATCGCTCAAGGTTCCTATCGCTGCTACCCAGTCCAGATCTCCGACGTCAGTTACAGCCTGGCAAAGCCAGAAAGTGAGAAGGCTGGAGTTAGGGATTGGCTCCCAGCGGTAGCTGGAAATGAGGATTCCCTCTGGTGGGACCCCATATGGCCGGTGGTGATCTATGAAAAGGGTGGGTACACCCGGTACCACGGGTTCTTCTTTGCAGCCAAGGTCCAGCACGAAAAGCCTTTCGGGAGCAAATTCCGCAGCCTGGCTTTTGGTCAATGGGGTGTAAGCGTTCTGACCCTTCCCGGTTATAAGGATGGAGAAGTCCTTAAAGCCGAGGCGTTCCAGAGTTCTATACATTATGGCCCCAGCCCCTATGCCATCAGCATCGCTGTGGGATATGATAAGCGTGTGGGCAGAAAGGGGACAACGGTCCAGGAAATCTTTAAAAACCCTTACTGCTTCCCGGATTTTTTCCTCCATACCCTCCCCCCTTTAGCTTATTATAAGCCAGAGCTTTTAAGAGGCCAAATGCTCAGGAAAGGCCACCTTTTGACCAAAAGCGCTAATTAGGATAAGATTACCCGGGTAAAAACTGAGGGGGGATTGAAATGGAGGAGCTGTTCCGAAGGGTGGCTTTTGAGGCAGCCATTAAAGCCGGTAATATAACTGCCTCAATGCTGGAAAAGCCAAGAGAGGTCCATCAGAAGGGGCCAAGAGATATAGTTACCGATGCTGATTTTGCCGCAGAGAAGGCAATTATTGAAACCATAACATCGTGGTTCCCCGAGCATTCCATTTGCTCTGAGGAGAAGCCTTTTCATCAGGGCAATTCTCCTTACACCTGGTATATTGATCCGCTGGATGGCACTACAAATTACTTTCATCGTTTGCCAATTTTCTGCACTTCTGTAGCTTTAGCGGAAAGAGGGGAAGTGATTTTAGGGGTGGTATACGAGCCCATAAATAAACGTCTGTTCTGGGCGGAGAAAGGCCATGGCGCCTATTTAAACGATAAACCTCTGAGGGTAAGTGCTATCTCTTCCCTTGAGGATAGCCTTTTAGGGTTGGATTTGCCCCGTCTACAGGCCTTGCGGGTGGAGTTTGGTGCTACCCTGCAGAAATTAATTGAAACGGTAGGGACTATAAGAGCTGTGGGTTCAGCAGTGTTGGGGCTATGCTTTGTAGCTGCGGGCTGGCTTGAGGCCTACCTGCACCTTTCCCTTAAACCGTGGGACCTGGCAGCCGGCGCTTTGATAGTGGAAGAAGCGGGAGGTAAAGTTACACAACTGGGTGGAAAACCCTGGACCATTGAGGCAAAAGCCCTCTTGGCATCCAATGGCCTCCTCCATGAGCAGTTCCTCAGGATACTGGAAAATTTCACCGGGTCCTGACCCAGTCCACCTGGTAGTGGCAGGCGGGCGAATCAGCCTTGTGCTCTACCATAACCCTTGGGCTTAGTTCTCGCCCTTTTTCATCAATAACGACCACATACCATATGGAAGGCTCTGTGCTGAGGATGACATCGTAATAGCCTTGATCCGGACCACTTTTGGAAATTGTTACGGCCTCGTAGCCCCAAGGATTGAAAACCTTAACCCTGACTCCAGCCAGCAAGTTTCCTGAGGCATCCTTTATGAAGCCGAATATGCTACCTATATAACAGCCCCTTTCAACAGCTGGCCTTACAGGGCCTGACATGGTAAAAAGGTAAAGAACAGGCGTAGGTGTGGGTGTTGGAATTAAATGCGGGGTGGGGGTAAAAGTGGGAGAAGGGCTTGGAATTAAAATGGGGGTAGGAGAAGGAG
>CAZZMI010000030.1:0-22975 GCA_964655275.1 uncultured Anaerolineae bacterium
GCCACCGCGCAGTTGTCCACCACCGTCACCTCCAGGTAATAGCCCCCTTCCCCGTTCGGCCAGATCGCGGCATCCCGGATCTCCGGCGGGGTTACATCTCTCATCGTCAGGTAATAGGCGGAGGAGGAATACGTGGCATTAAAAGGCATGAGTGGTGACTATGGCGGATCACTGCCTGCACAAGGTGATGGCCCAATAAGGACCAGAAGGGGGGATAAACTGGCAACGCTACGCCTTTTGGAAAGGGGTTACCTGAGGGCGCTGATGCTGGCTTCTGAAAAGATGGCGAAGGATGCTTGATCAAAAGGTAAAGCTTCCCGGTCAGCCTTAAGTGAAATTCCCCCGCCTTCTAACACGGCTTCCGGAGAAAGGCCCGTTGAGGTGATCCAGGGTTGCTGGTAGAAGGCGCGAGCGGTGGCCGTTGTGGAACACGGGCCAGGACCATCATAGCAAAAGGGCCTTAATTTGTTTTTGTTTCTTGCCATTTTAAACTTTTGGATGGTATAATTTAAAAAAGCAACCCACTTAAGGAGGCCAGCTAATGCGGATAAGAGATTTTGTCCCTTCAGACGCCCCAAGGCTTGTAGAAATCCTCAAAGCCAATCAGCAATATAGTCACCCCGAATTAGACGGCCCTGAAGCCATGATCAGAGTGAGCAAATGCCCCGCTGCTGAGTTCCTGGTTGCAGAGGAAGATTTCAAAGTCGTTGGCTTTATCAGGGGCGTATACGATGGCTCGAGGGCAATAATACATGTGGCCTCCGTTGACCCGGAATATCAAGGAAGGGGTATAGGTAAAGCCCTGGTCCACGCCATAGCCAAAAGGTTCAAAGAAAAAGGGGCTGTATCCCTGGCTGTAACGGTTCCGGGGGAAACCGGCTTCTGGAAAAAAATGGGTTTTCGCCAGACAACCCGTATAATGTTCGCTTACCCCATTGAGGACGTAATAAACGCCTCAGCTTCGCCTCTTCAGGAAGAGGAAGAGGATGAGCAGTGAAGATAGGTCCAACGGGGTAGCACCTCCATTAACTTCTTTTGCAATAAACTGGGGCTACCGTTACATCATCCTAGCCTTGGGCTTTCTCCTGATCATACCTTTAGTTATCGCTTTCTGGAAAAACAAAGCCTTGCTTCCTCCTCTTCTCATCCTTTTAGCCCTTTTCCTCATTGCTCTCTGGATAATTTCCCGCTATGAAATTTTCTTCCTCCGGAGAGGACTTTCTGAAAATTTCCTTCGCTTTTATTCTTTACCGAAGCTTTTCCACGAAGAATTAGAGTTCCCGCAGCTGGCCAGCAGAATTTGCGAAGAATTGGCCAATTGGTTAAGATGCCGAAAGGTTTACTTTTTTGTAATAGACGAAGCCCTGGGTAAATGTCAGCCCATAGCCCGGATTGATCTGGAAACCTGGGAAGAAAACTCTATTCCGCTGGATGACCCCCTCATTAGTTACTTGGCCATGAGCCAGACTCCGCTGCCGATCCCCCCGGGCTCAAATTTGCGGACGGACTTAGGTTTCCGGATCTTACTTCCGATAAGGGCAAAAGGTAAGCTGGGAGGCTTTTTAGCCTTCGGTGAAAAAAGCACCGGCGAACCCTTTTACCGAATTGAGCTCAAAAACCTGGAAATACTGGCTTCCCAACTCAGCCTTTTCCTGGAGAAGGAAAATTACAAAAAGACCCTTCGCCGGCAACTCAAAGAATTGACTTCAGCGCAGGAAATCCTTACCCGCACAGTTGCCAACCCTTATCATTTGGATTCAATACTTGAAGGCATGGTGGAAAGCCTCAGGCTCCTTTTTCCCCAGGTAAGGCTAATAGAAATTTGCCTCTGGGATGAGAAGGAAAAGAAGATGGTTGTGCGCAAAGCCTCAGGCCCCGGAATAACGGAGGGCTATAAATACAACCTGGGGGAAGGTCTAAGCGGAATAATAGCTCGGGACCGAAAGCCAATATTGGTGATTGATTCACGAACGTTAAAAGACAAACTCAAAGTACCGGTTGCAGGACCTTTCCGCTCCTTTGTGGGCGTTCCCCTCATACATCAGGGCAAACTCATTGGTTCCCTTGAGATGGATAGCCTCTACCCCGAAGCTTTTAAAACGGAGGACCTGCGCTTTCTGGAAAGCCTCGCTCCCTACTTTGCAGCTATAATCTACAATTCCCAAACCCACTACTTGATGGTTAAAGAGAAAGAAGCTCTCCTGGAGGCTTACAAATTGCTCAGCAAAATGCTGACTTCCGGCTTAAAGGGGGAGGAGCTTTTAACCCATACAGCTGGCATGATAAATACTTTCATGGACTCCGATGCCTGTGCTATAAGGGTCTGGGATAAAGAGGGAAATCTTAATAGTTACTGGGCCGGTTCCGAAAGCATTTTGCCCCCTCCTAAATGGGAAATTGATCTATGCTCCCGGCAGGACGAAGTTATGCTTCAAGAAATGGAAAGGCCAGGGAGCTTCAGCGATATGCGTGGAATGAAAGCCTTCATAGCTACTTCTATTTACCTTAAAGGGGAGAAAATAGGGTGGATAGGGGTCTGGAAGCGGGACCCGAAAGCTTTCTCCAATGCAGAAATGAACTGGCTCAAGGCCTTCTCCGCCCAGGTGGCCGCTATGTGTGAGAGGATCGCCCTTCAGAGGGAACTGGAAAAGGCAAGCCAGGAACTGGATTCACTTCGCCATCTGAAAATTGCTCTGGAAAAATCATCCTCCCTGGAGGAAATGGCCCGCGAGGGGCTTAAGGCCATAATTGAATATTTCAAGCTTGAAGGAATTCCTTGCTGCCTTCTTTTCTTTGATTCAAAGGGGGAGCACGCTATAGCAATGAGTCCTTCTTTCAATCCACACTTGGCTGAATCTTTGGCTTTCCTTTCCCCAACACACCCAGTGGAGCCCGAAGCTCTAACCGGCTTGGGAAGATACCTGAAAAACCTTAAAATCTTTCCAGTTGAGTTCGGCGGAAAAGCCTGGGGGCTCTTTGCCTTTTACGGGGGTAAAATCCCTGACATCTCCCTTCACCTTCATCACCTGGGTTCCGAGGCAGCACGCTTTCATTTAAAAAATGAACTGGAAGAGGTTAAAGAAAATTTCATAAAATTCCTGCGCGCTGTCTCCGATGGTTTATATCTGGCGGGAACAAAAGGTGAAATCCTGGACTTTGATGATAAATTATGTGCCCTTACAGGCTTTGCCAGAGATGAAATGTTGAAAAACAACTGCCGCCTTCTCTACCCTCCGGAAACCATCCCCCCGGTCCTGGAATCGTTACGCAATGGGGAAATAATCCTGAAAAGCACCCACATAAAGGCTAAGGACGGCCACCTTGTGCCAGTGAGGGAAACAGTTATACCGCTATCTCCGGAGAAAGCGGCTGTGGCTTTCTGGGATCTATCCCAGGAAAAAGACCTGGAGAAATTGCAAGATGTTGTCACCATTTTCCTCACCCATGAGATAGGCAAACTTGTAAATAGGCTTTCCAGTGGCCTCTACCTTTACAAAGAGAAGAGGAAAGCTTTGGATGAAGTCATAGAACTGTCCGACAAGCTGATTGAAACGGTCCGCAAGTTTAATGATCTAATCAACCTGGAGAGGGGGAAAATACGGCTGAAGTTAGTTAAGCTGGATGTGGCAAAATTAGCCAAAAATGTGATGGAAAGGTTCGCCGAACAAAGCTCCCATCGTTTCAGTTTTGAAGAACCAGAAGAGGAACTCCTGGCTTTAGGAGATGAAAAATTGGTTGAGATTATCTTGAGCAACCTCCTTGACAATGCCGTAAAGTATTCCTCACCAGGCTCCTTGGTGACAGTAAAAGTTGAAGCCCATGGGGATGAGGTAAAGGTTTCAGTTAAGGATGAAGGGGTAGGAATACCAGTTCCCCTGCAGAGGAAAATCTTTGAGAAATATTACCGAATAGAGACTAAGGAAACGGCTAAAGTCAGTGGCCTGGGCCTTGGCCTTTATTTTTGCAAACTGATAGTAGAAGCACATGGGGGTAAAATCTGGGTGGAAAGCCTACCAGGGTGCGGTTCTACTTTTGCCTTTACTTTGCCCCGAACTCACCCCCAGCCGTGAGCAAGATCAGAAGCGCTCGGGGCTCACAAATGCGCAGGATTTATTTTGCCGGGGTAAGGGTAGCCATAAGATAGCCCAGGATCATGCTTACAACTACCAGTAAAGTTATGACCCACAAGATAACCTGGGACCAATTCCGACCTCGCAATTTTGCCCCCACTCATTCAATAATCACAAGGACCTGGTTCATTTCCACGTCATCTCCCTCTGAAACTTTAACTTCACGCACAATCCCGTCCCGCGGGGCATGGATTTCGTTCTCCATTTTCATGGCTTCCAGTATGCAAAGCACATCACCTCTTTTAACTTTATCCCCTTTCCGAACCCTAACTGCTATGATTTTACCAGGGATTACAGCCTTTACAACTCCTTCCTCCTCAATAGGGGCTTCCGTTATAGCTATGGTGGGGATCTCAGGCTTTTCCTCCAGTACCTCGTACTTGTAAGCTATGCCATCCACTAATGCAACATTTGGCTGCAATTCCACCTCATATGCAGTTCCCTCTACCACCACTTTGCCTTTTTCTATTTTAAAGGAAAAAGGGTGGCCGTTTACCCACACCACCCCGTCGCCCACTTCTATATGGTAAATATCGTCTTCTATTCTCAGGCGAAACCTTTCTACCATTTGACCCAGCCTCCTGAAGGCCTGGCTGCAAGCTTCCAGGGGGAGACTGAAAGTTGGAGTAAAGCGGCCGTAGTAACTGGAACGGACGGGGCTTTTGGTTTTCTGTTAGCGACAATGTAAGCAGCAATAGCGGCTGCTCTTTCTTCTTTAAAGCTTATGCCTCTGGCCCTTCTCTCCAGGAAAGATTTTGCCACCTGTGGAAAAAGAGCATAGGAAACCACATCCTCTTCAGTGCGAGCCAGCTCGCCTATTTCCTCACGGGCTTTTTCCAAAGCCGGCTCCAGCAAGTCGGCCGGCCGACAATTTATTGGTTCTTCGTCCCCAATAGCTAACTTTTTGACCGTGGGGTCAATGGGCCCCGGAGGCCGTCCGTAAAAGCCTCTTATGTAATCTTTTACTTCTCGCGGAATAACTTTATACCTTTCTCCGAGGAGGACATTGAGCACGGCTTGTGTGCCCACTATTTGGCTTGTGGGAGTTACCAACGGGGGATAGCCAAGTTCTTCCCGAACTTTTGGAACCTCTTCCAGAACCTTTGGCAGAAGGTGAAGGGCTTTCTGCTCTTTTAATTGTGCGATAAGGTTGGAGAGCATACCTCCAGGAATCTGGTAAGTCAAAACGTTGACATCAACGGTTATTGGAGCCTCATAGGCCTTATATTTTGCCCTGATCTCTCTAAAATATTCAGCGATTTCGGTCAAAAGCTCAAGGCTCAAACCGGGATCCCACGGCGTGCCTTTAAGGATAGCGATTAAAGTTTCCACTGGAGGTTGAGAGGAACCAAGAGCCATGGTAGATATGGCTGTATCTACTACATCAGCCCCGGCTTCTATAGCCTTGAGCAGGGTCGCTGTCCCCATGCCGCTGGTGTAATGGGTATGAACTTGTATGGGCACAGGAACCTCTTGCTTAAGCCGACTCACCAGCTCATAAGCAACGTAAGGGGAAAGAAGACCAGCCATGTCTTTTATACAGATAGAATCGGCTCCTAAGTCCACCAACTCCTTAGCCATTTCAATGTATTTTTCAATGGTATGAATAGGGCTCACGGTGTAAGATATGGCCGCCTGGACATGAGCCCCCTCCCTTTTGGCCACTTTCATTGCCCAAGCCATGTTACGGGTATCATTAAGGGCGTCAAAGATCCGAAATATATCAATACCGTTGGCTCTGGCTAAAACAATAAACTTTTCCACTACGTCATCTGGATAATGCCTATATCCCACCACATTTTGCCCACGCAGAAGCATTTGAAGAGGGGTATTGGGCAGGCTTTTTTTGAGCAAACGGAGGCGCTCCCATGGATCTTCGTTGAGAAAGCGCATGGTGGCATCAAAAGTTGCCCCTCCCCATACCTCCATTGAATGGAACCCCACCTTGTCCATAAGAGGGGCGATGCGAAGCATATCTTCAGTGCGAAGCCTTGTGGCCAGAAGGGATTGATGCGCATCCCGAAAAGTAGTGTCGGTTATTCCCACCCGCTTCATCCTTCCCTTCCCTCGTTCTTTATTAACCCCCGAAAATTCCTTTTGTTTCGGGCCTTAATCCGCCTTTGAGCAGGTTGCTAAGGGCGAAGCTCTTTTATTCTTCTTCCTCTTTAGCTGCTTTGCCTTTGGTTATTACCTCCACTTCTGCAGCTGGAGCAGGAATCTCCTCCAGCTCCTCCTCGCCAGCCCTTACTACCCTGACCACCTCTTCATCCAAGGGGACAGCAGGAACAACCCCGGGAGGAAGCTTCAGGTCCCTTACCAGGATAGCATCATCAATCTCTCTGAGGACCGAAAGGTCCACTTCAATTTCCGGTGGGAGGTCGGCAGGGAGGCATTCTACTTCCAGAGTTTCCATAGAATAAAGCAGGACTCCAACCCCCGAAGCGACGATAGGGGATTCGCCTTTGAAAACGAGAGGCACCTCAGCCGTTATCTTCTCTTCAGCCGCCACCTCGTAAAAGTCCACGTGGCGAACTTTATGGGTGATGGGATCCCTCTGCAGATCTTTAAGGAGAACAAGGTGGGGATTGCTTTCCCCTTTGATTTTTAGCGTTATGAGGCGGCTAAACCCTGCTTTCTTAATGATTTCTCTCAGATCTTTACGGGTTACCTGAATGGGAATGGGATTAGCAATGCGGCCGTAAATTATTCCAGGAACATATCCTGCTTCCAGAAGTCGCTTGCTCTTTTTACCCAGCAAATTTCTCCTTTCAACCACAAGCTCAACAACTTCCATAACCAACCCTCCTCAAATTGTCTGGATTTTCTTGAAGAAACTTCGCAAAACCGATACAAAGCCCAGTGCCAAGCCAACCCCAAGGCCAAACTTAAAGGCGGTAGAGCCATCAAAAACTGTTTCTATAGTCCCAGCTACTTCTCTGGTCAGAACGATGAAAGCTTTACTACCCTGGCTTCTGATGCTATCGCCAAGGGCGATCCCAACCTTTGAGCCGGAAAAATCCACTTTTTCAGCCTGGACAAAACCGATACGACTTTCTTCAAAAGAGCCCTCCTTTGCTTTCACCAGCAAAGCCAGGCTCTGCTTAACCTCAATTTTTTCAGAATTTATAACCTCAGCACCAGATTGGATCATCTCCACCTTTGAAGCCGAAATGTGAGAAGCACCGCTTTGGCTCATTTTCACCTCATGAGCCGACACATCCCCCACAAGTTCCCCCTCAATGGTTGCCAGTTCTTTTTCAAGCTCATCCTTATTTTCCATAGCCTTTCTCCTTGTCAAAAGGTCAAAATATTGTAATCGGGAAAGCGTCCCAAGTCAAATTCTTCCTTTCCCCCTATAAGGGGGAGTGGGCTCAATTTTTGCCTCTGACCGCACAATGCTGTATATTAGTTAAAAAACAAGAGGAGTTTTGATGACCATTACGGATGAATTTCAGCGGGAAATCGTCCTGTTACATGCCCAGATATGCCAAGGGTTAGCAGATCCTAAACGCATCCTAATCCTTTATGCTCTCGCTGATAGGCCCTGCCGCGTATCAGACCTTACAGAGCTCCTTGGCTTACCTCAGCCCACAGTCTCACACCACCTGAAAATCTTGCGGGAACGGGGTTTGGTCACCATCAAACAGGAGGGCTCAACAATTTATTACACCCTGGCCGATAACCGGGTTATCCAGGCCTTGGATCTCCTCCGGGAGGTACTGCGGGACAGGCTGATCCAGCAAGCTAACCTTTTCCAGCAGTTTTAGGCCGTAGAGATTGCAGTTCACTCTATGTTTGCAAATTCTATTCGTCCCCTTTCGGCCAAAGTAGAGGGATTATAAACTATTACAACTAACTTTGCCCCTCTAACGCTGCCAGGGAAATCGTAAGAGTCCAAAACCAGTTCGCCTACTTTCCATTTGGTGATGGGGTAAGCAAAGTGCACCGGAATTTTATCGCTTTGTGCCAGCATTTTCCCTTCAGCATCATAAAAACGTACGGATATTTTCAGCTCCTCGGTAAAAGGCTTAAGAGCTCTCCAGTAGAGGTTGACCTGGATTCTGGGCGATAGCGGTGGGACAGGCCACCTCCTCGGAGGTTCTGGCAATGTCAGGATATCATAGCCTTCAAGCCTTAGCCCTTCTACTACCTCAACCCCAACTGTTTTCTGAGGAGTAATTTCGGGGGGAGGTGAATCAAAAACTCGGATCAGTTTTCCCCAAGCCCAGAGCCTGTAGTGGTCTGGAAGCCCGGGGAGAAGCCTGGTAATATAAACAGCCCGTCCCTCTTTTAGATTTCTTTCCACTGCCCTCAGTCTATCTTCTTCCCTATCAGCGGCTATCAGAGTGGCGTGTGGATTCAAGTGATATAGCTCACGGAAGTAGATCATAAGGGTGCTTTCTCCGAGTAAACCTATCACCACCGGTTCATTTCCGCTCGCTGAGGAAAGCATGTAAGTTCCGAGGGTATAAACGTCAAGGTTTCGGCTGCGGTCCAGTGTGTGGAAATGCGTTATGCCCGTGAACAGGGGTTGAAGCAGCGTGGCTGATAACAAAATTGCCCGGTAAAGAGGTTGTTTTAGGCCTAAGATTAAGTTTCCAGCTTCGGCTATGGCAAGGGAAAAAAGGATGAAGGAGGGGATAAAAAAGACCTCCGGATCTGGAACACGATATAGGATGGCGAAAAGCGTAAAAGGGGCAAAGGCCAGCCACCACAGAATTGCTTTGGGAGGCCTTAACCTGCTTATACCTGCAAGGCCCAGCGCTATCCCCACCGGACCAAATTGGGATAGCCAAAGCTTTATATGCCAGTTTAAGGGGGTTGAGCGCGCTATAGGATTGTCCCTGAAGAAAAAGCCATAGCTTGAAGCTGTCACCCAATTTAGAAAGCCCCCAATGGTGTTCTTGTAAGTCCCGTCAAGAGAAGAAACTTTCAGTCCCCTTAGGGGCAGATAGAGGTAAAAGGTGAGGGGGAGGAGGAAAGCGAGGAGGGCAAGGGCTTTGTTTTGACTTTTTTTAGTTAAGAAAACAAAAGCAAAAGGCAAAAGGAGGAACACAGAAGTTCGGTGATGAGCAAGACCAAGTCCTATAACCAGGGCTGCCCAGGGCAGGAAAGAAGCATCGTCCAAAGCTTTGTGGATAAGTAAAAGGGCTAGGGATACGATCAGGGCGTGAAGGGTATAGACTTCAGCAATGGTGGCTTGTGACCAGAAGACAGGTGAAAGGGCTAAGTAGAGGGGGGCAAGGAAGGCAACCTTTGGGGAGGAAAAGCGGGCAAGGAAATAAAGGGTTACGAGCGCCAAAGCTCCCGCTAATGCCGAGAGCAAATTCACCCCCCAGGCGGGGTCTACCCCAGGTATGTGGGAGAAAATCCAGCCCAAAAGGGTATAGAAAGGATAACCGGGCGGATGGGCGATGCGGAGGGTAGGGCAAACGAGCTGGAATTCCAGGCTATCATCAAAAATAGTAGCCACTGAAGGGGCCATTGTGCGCAGGTAAAGGCAAAACCCTCCTACCCCTAAAAGCAAGGGGGATAGGAAGTTGGCCTTTTTCATTATGAACTCCGAGCAAAAACTTTAGCCATAAACTTCTGAATTTCCCTGTTCTCCCAAACCACCAATAAAGGAACGGCGTTGAAGATTGAGGAGTAAGTCCCGCTCATAAGCCCTACCAGAAGGACTGTGACGAATTGTTTTATGGTAGCCCCTCCGAAGAGGAGAATGGCTATAAGGACAAAGATTGCATTAAGCTGGGTTACCAAAGAGCGATGCAATGTTTCCAGAAGGCTTCGCGTAACTATGATTTCAAAGGGTTCACCTCGGCGTTTAGGGGTGTTCTCTCGTATGCGGTCAAAGACCACGATGGTATCCTGGACTGAGAAACCGATCACCGTGAGGAGGGCAGTGATGAATAGGGCATCCACTTCCCACCCTATGATCAGCCCGGCTATGGAGAAGAGACCCGTGGCCACCAAGACATCGTGAATCATAGCGATTATGGCGCAGACGCCATAGCGAAGGGCGTTGGGGACTTTCCGGAAAGCGAAGACTATGAAGCTCAATATGATGAAAGAAGCGGCGATTACCGCTAAGGTAGCCGCCCTTGTTACCTCTTTCCCAACAGCAGGCCCGATATATTCATAGTGAATCTCTTCAAAGGTGCCAAATTCTTTTGTGAGCTCTTCCTTAACTCTGGCTTTTGCCTCTTCGTCCAGAGGCTTGCATTTTATAACGACAGTTCTCTCATCAGCTGCGGTCTGGACAGTGGTATCGCCGTAGCCTAAACCGGTGAAGATGGAATAAATCCTTTCGGGGGAAACTTTTTGCTCAAAGCGCAGCTCCATCAGCGTTCCGCCCGTAAAGTCAATGGAGAGTTTCCAGGGAGCTCCAAACCGAGCAAGGGAGATGCCCATAGCTATGAGCCCCGGGATAATTATGAGGAGTGAGAGACCGAAGAACCAGTACCTTTTTTCAACCAGGTTATACATTTCAGCCTCCTTTGCCTAAATTCCCAGAAGCCACCGTCTCTTTTCCAGTAAACGGCCGGCTAAGTCAAAGACAAAGGTTATAAAGGTGCGAGTCATGGTTATAGCCGTGAACATGCTCACACATACCCCGATGAAAAGAGTGATAGCGAAACCTTTCACCATGCTTGCTCCAAAGTTGGAGCCAAACCAGTAGAGGACCACGCATGTCAGAAGGGTTGAAAGGTTTGAATCCCTGATGGAAGTCCATGCTCGGCTGAAGCCGGCTTCAATGGCTACAGGTAGAGGCCTGCCCTGGCGCAGTTCTTCCTTCATCCTCTCAAAAATCAGGATATTGGCATCCACAGCCATACCTGTGGAAAGCAAGAATCCCGTTATACCGGGCAAGCTTAAGGTCACCCCGGGGAATAAGCCTGGAATGCCAAACTTGTAAATAGCAAGGTTTATAAGGCCGTAAGAAATAAGGGCGAGGTCAGCCAGAAAGCCAGGGAGTCGGTAGTAAGTCAGCATGAAGGTTAAGACCACTATGATTCCTATTATACCTGCCCTTATACTTTTCTGGATTGAATCCTGTCCCAAAGTCGGGCCTATGACCCTGGTCTGAATAACCTTAAGGGGAACAGGGAGAGCACCGTATCGGAGGATAATGGCTAAGCGCCTTGCTTCCTCCAGGGTGAAACCTTTTTCGCTGGTTATCCTTCCCCTCCCTTCGGTTATTGCTTCCCTTATCCTGGGGCAGGAAATAACCACCCCATCCATTACAATGGCCAGGAATTCTCCCACATGCTCCCGGGTGTATTTGGCAAAGATCTCTGTCCCTTCAGGAGTAAGTTCAAAATCTATCTCCGGTCTGCCAAATTCATCGCTCCCAACCTTTGCCGATTTCAAATGTTTGCCGGTCATTATGGTCCTGTAAACCTGAACTGCGGGGGTGATTTCAGAGGTAGGGGTAATAGTTGGAGTTACTTCGGGGGTGGGGGTAATTTCATAAGTGGTGTTAATTTTCAAGCCTTCGGGGAGCGGAGTCGTTCCTGCTTCCACGAATTCCAACCGCCCGGTGGCTTTCAAAGTAGCGATGGCTTCGTCAGGGTTTACGATGCCTGGTAGCTCCACAAGGACGCGTTTTTCCCCCTGACGCTGGACCACAGCCTCTACCACTCCCATTCCGTCAACTCGGTTCTGGACGATGTTCCGGGCTGCTTCCATATCTTCCGCGGTAATTTTCTCCCCGGGGGGAAGGTCGGCCTCCAGGACCACCTGAAGGCCTCCTTTAAGGTCAAGGCCGAGGCGGAATTTTATTTCCCGGTAAATCTTGATGGGCCCCAACTGGATATTAAGAGCCTGGGTTTGGGGTAAGTCAACCCACAGGCAGAAAGCGATAAGGAGCACTATTGCCAGGAGTATAAAGAGGTTCCGTTCCCTCAATTTTCACCCTCCCTAAAAGGTCTGCGTTGGATTATACTTCTAAGGCTGCAGGGTGTCAAACGCCCTGCTTTTTGCCAGAAGAAAAATTTGCCCGCCCCATTTTGGGGGAAGCTGCTTTTAAGGAAGGGGCGGGCAAGGCAATTTCTATAACAAGCCCTGACCAGCGCCAGAGGAAGAAGCAGTCCTGCGTCGTTTCAACGCATCTGCCGCATCCGCAGACGTCGGGCTCCGATCAGTATCCATCCGAGAAAGACCACTCCTATTACCCCAATCCACAGGGCCGTCACAGGTGCTCCTCCTGCCCGGAAATCCACCACCTCCACTGCCGTGGGGCGGCTCTGCCGGATGACTACGGTGGCGAAGTTGGAGTAGAACCCCTCCACTGCCGCCCGGGCGGTGTTAGTGATGGCACCGGTGTTCACATCCTCCTGTGTGACAGTGTAGTATGCCGTGCAGGTGATGGCTTCGCCCGGGTCCAGGAAGTTGTCGCCGTCGGGGATCACCGTTGTGACCGGCGGGCAGGTGACCGTCGTCTTCGTGTCCGTTACCGTCACCGGGCCCTGGAGCGGCGCGTAGCCGGTGTTGGTCACCACGTAGGTGTAAGTGACCACGTCTCCAGCATTATACCATGGCCCGATGGCCCGCTTCTCTAGCATTAGCCCGATGGTGGCATAGGAAGCATCGTCGGATCTCGGGTCAGTCTGGTCGCTATCCGCTGTGGCTGTGTTAGTGTATATACCGGTCTGGGCTGTGACCGGGCCGCAGACCCCGTAGGCGATGTGCCCCTCATCATCCCCGGCGACCGGCAAGGTGAAGGGCATGGTGAGTCCGATTCCGTTCCCGTTCACCCAGGAGCAGGCGGAGAGGTCGCCCAAGACGGTATCGGTGACGGTCACGTTCGTCAGCGTGATGTCGCCGGTATTCTCCACTACGAAGCGGTAGTACACGTTCTGGCCTGGCTCCACCGCCACAAAGTTGCGCCAGGGGCCGCTATCCGATGTGGCAACCTGCTTCCGAACGCCTATGCGCGGGCTGGGCTGATAAACGATCAGCGTATCGCTCCCGGTATCCGTGCCGCCGGTGATGTCAGCGGTCACCGGGCCAGTGGTGTTGGTGAACGTCCCTGTGGTCGTGGCGGTGACATCCACCCGCACGACGCAGGTGCCGCCAGGAGCAATGGTGCCGTTGGAGAAGGAGATGGAGCCGGCCCCCGGTGTGGGGTTGAACGTGGGCGAGCCGCAGCCGGAGGTGGACCCGTTGGGCGGGTCCGCCACCACGATGCCGGAGGGGAAGGTGTCGGTGAAGGCTACGCCAGTCAGTTCATTATCTACGTTCGGGTTAATGATGGTGAAGAAGAGCGTGCTGACCGTCCCCGAGACAATGGGATTGGGAACGAAGTTCTTCTCTATCTCCGGCGGTAGCAGGGCCGTTAGTGTATCACTGCCGTAGCCGGTGGGGCCGTCGTTGAGGCCAGTCTCGGTGGTGGAGATGAAACTGGTGACGTTGAGGTGCGGCCCGGCGGTGGTGGCCTTGACGTTCAGGCTGATGGTGCAGGAGCCATTGGGCGGGATGGTGCCGCCGGTCAGCGTGATAGCCGTGCTGCCCGCCACCGCGCCGCTCACCGTTCCGCCACAGGTGTTGGCCAAGTTGGGTGGGTCGGCAACCTGCAGGCCTTCGGGCAGGAAGTCACTGAACGTCGCGCCGGTGAGGGTGACGGGGTTAGTGTGGCTCAGGGTGAAGACCAGGGTGGAGGTGCCGCCCACCGCGACCGGGTTGGAGAGGAAGGCCTTGGTCAGGGTGGGAAGGCCCTTCGGCCGCTCGCAGCCCTGGAAGATGATGTTATCAAGGCCAACGATAGCGGTGGTTGCGCCAGAACGTCGGCCTCCAGCGATTAACCGAAACCATGTCGTACCCCCAGCGATGGTGGTGGT
This sequence comes from uncultured Anaerolineae bacterium, assembly GCA_964655275.1. Lineage (GTDB taxonomy): Bacteria > Chloroflexota > Anaerolineae > SpSt-600 > SpSt-600 > SpSt-600. The sequence continues at coordinate 13,970 of CAZZMI010000030.1, forward strand.
TACGATGTTGTTGTACTGCCAGCCTTTACTTGCAATAAAATTCCCGACTTCGTTAAACAGGCTCCCGTCCTGACTGGCATATACCCGGAATGGATTCTGGTCTGAGGCCCAGTTTCCCGGAGGTTTTAGGTTAGTATCAAATTTAATAATAATCCCGCCGTAATTGGAGGTATCCAGGCGGAACTGGAAGTAGGGGGGATTATCCGCTCCCGAGGGAGCACCTGTTGGCCAAGCATCATTAATCTCCCAAGAATTGGGCGGGTTGCCGTCTGTACTGATGGTTTGAGTCGCTCCTGGCGTTGAGGTAAGCGCACCCAAGGCTTCGGCAAATTCCACGTCGTCGGCTTTATACGTGTAGGGCGGGGGTGGGCCACCGCTGCCCTGACCAGAAGTAGGCATCTCCCAGGTGGCGAAGGTCACCGGCGTGGCGCAGGTGGTGGGCGGAGGCGGCGGGGGCGGCTCGTCGTTGACCGTCAGCGTATCGGTCGCGACGTTCCCGGTGTTGATGGCGCCTACGTAGAGGGGGCCCGTGGTGTTGGTGAAGGTGCCGGTCTGCGAAGCGGTCACGTTGATGCCGATGACGCAGGAACTGTTGGGGCCCACGGTGATATTCGTAACGGTGATGGTATCCGTCCCAGCGACCGCCGTCACCGTCGGGGAGCCGCAGCCGGAGAAGCCCACGTTGGGCGGGTCGGCAATCACCAGCGGGCTGGGCAGCGTGTCGGTGAAGTTCACGCCGCTCACGGCGCCGGGGTTGGGATTAGATACGGTAAAAGTCAGGCGGGAGACGCCGCCCAGGTAGGCGGGGTCAGGAGAGAAATTCTTGGCGATGGTGAGGGTAGTGGGGTCCACGATGGCGGCGATGCGGTAATTGGCGGAGTAGTTGGCATTATAGTGAAAACTGCTGCCGGAGAAATCGTAGACAAGGGAATGGAGTGTTTCCTCCGTACCGCCACCGCCGATGATGGTCACCGTGTAGGTGATGACGACGTTGCCGCCGTATTTGCCGGTATCCAGGCAGGAGCGGTAGTTGGGGGAGTTGGGATCGTTCTCCCAGGTGCAGCCGTCGGCGTAGAGTTTGGTGGAAGCCAGCGGGTCCGGGCTGACCGTATCGTAGGCCGAGTAAGACGCCTGCACGCTGTTGATCCGGAAAATGGTGTTGGGGAGGTTAATGAACGTCTCAATCTGCTCATAGCCGTTGGTAGCTGTTTTAGCAAAAAGGGTAATGGTGTAAGTTTGGCCTACTACCAGGGCCATGGTGCCGCCGGGCGGTATAGAGACACCATCCAGTTGCACGTCCAGTATAGCATTACGGCTCTGGGAGATGAGGCGTTCCACGTAGATTTCGCGCGGTGTGGGGGTGGAGAGGGAGATACCGCCATCGGCGGTGACCTGGATGTGGTAGCGGCGGGTGTGGTCGTAGGCATTGGAGTCGCGCGTGATGGAGACCTCAAAGTAGAAGTCGGTGCATTCTCCCGCTCCCAGCGAATCAACCGACAGAGTGTTCGGCGAGCCGGGGCGCAGGCCAATGTACTGATCATACGAATCCCAGACGAACTCGGCCTTGACATTGGTTGCAGGCGCGTCGCCTTCGTTGCAGACCCGCACACCAACTGGGAAGTTGTTGGGGCCCACGTTGACGTCGTTGCTGTCCAGGCCGATGATGTTCCAGGTAATGGGCATAATGGTCAGATTAGGCCCAGGAGCAAAGGATTGGTGTGGCCAGAATCTAACCTGCTGGATAGATACTAAAGGGAAGTCCAAGGCTTGGGCAACAGGTGTGAAAAGGTAGAGAAAAATTAAAGGCAAAATCATAAGAACTGGGCAGAGAACTTGGAACCGCTTAACAAGCCTCAACCAATAAAAAAATTGACCCATCACATTTTCCTCCTGACTAACTTTGTATACATTTTAAAGGAAATTTTGCCAATTGGCAAGAGGGTAAGCCCACAAACCCCTGGGGCCCAGAGTTCCGAGAAGGAGGAAGTTGAACCTCTTTGCTCCACTTCTTCAAAGGTGATATAATCAAAAACACAGGAGGGGAAACGGTGAGGGAAGGATGCCTCAATGAAAAGATGGCAGAAGTGAGGGCTCTGGTGGATGCCAAAGGTTTCAGCAGCGACCAAAGCCGCATTTGGGAGATGCTTGCCCTGATCCATTCCGAAATCTCTGAGGCCACCGATGCCTACAAAAAAGGGGAACCTCTGGAGAAAGTGGGGGAAGAGCTTATTGACGCCATAATCCGAATCCTCCATCTCCTTTCGGCACTGGGACTGGATGCTGAGGAACTTTATCAGAAGAAGATGGCCGAAAACTGGAAAAGGCCATTCAGGTATGGGACGGTGAGGGGAGGGTGAACCGCGAAAAGTTATACAAAGTTACCGCTATAGTCCTCAAGCGGACTGATTTCGGCGAAGCCGATAGACTTTTGACCGTTTACTCTTTGGAAGAGGGAAAGTTACGTCTTTTGGCCAAGGGGGTCCGCAAGCCCACAAGCCGAAAGGCTGGCCACCTCGAGCTTTTCACCCACGTCAAACTCCTGGTGGCAAGAGGGAAAGAGCTGGACATCATCGCTCAGGCAGAGGCTTTGGAATATTTCCATTCCCTGAAGCAAGATTTAGTCCGCACCGGTTATGCTCACTACGTAGCTGAGCTTGCCGATGGCTTCATGGCTGAACAGGATAGGAACCCACAAGTATTTCACCTCCTCCTGGACACTTTCCGCCATCTGGATGAAGGCCACGAGGCCTGGGCAGTGTTGCGCTTTTTTGAGCTTCACCTCCTTGCTTTAGCAGGCTACAGGCCAGAGCTTTTCGTATGCGTCAAATGCCGGGAACCCCTTAAGTCTTCCCTCAATTACTTCTCACCGGCTGATGGCGGAGCCCTCTGCCCTCGCTGCGGTGAGGGCAAAGACGGAACTACAACTTTCTCTCCTGGGGCTCTAAGGGTGATGCGTTTTTTCCTCACCCGGGAATATGAACTGTGCAGATTGCTCAGGGTGCCACGGAACTTGAATGTAGAGGTTACAGCCCTTCTAAGGCGTTACCTCATCTATCACCTGGAAAAGCCTCTTAAATCAATAAAGTTTCTGGAAAAGCTTGAGTTAGAAAACTTTGTGTAGGGGGGAGCACATGGGCAAAGCACTGTCTTTCCAGGAAGTTATCCTTCGCCTTCAGAGGTTTTGGGCCGATAGGGGTTGCTTAATATGGCAACCCTACAGTGAGAAAGTGGGGGCCGGAACCATGAACCCCGCCACTTTCCTGAGGGTCCTCGGCCCCGAACCATGGAATGTAGCTTATGTTGAGCCATCTTATCGCCCTGCCGATGGCCGCTACGGGGAAAACCCCAACCGAATGCAGCTCCACTTCCAGTTCCAGGTAATCCTAAAGCCCGATCCCGGGAACCCTCAGGAGATTTACCTTGAAAGTTTGAAAGCCCTGGGCATTGACCCTGCTATGCACGATATTCGCTTTGTGGAAGACAACTGGGAGTCTCCAGCCCTTGGGGCATGGGGCCTTGGGTGGGAAGTATGGCTTGATGGCCTGGAAATAACCCAGTTCACTTACTTCCAGCAGGCAGGGGGGATTGACCTTAACCCGGTGGCTGTGGAGATAACCTATGGCCTTGAGCGCATTGTCATGTTCCTGCAGCAGGTGAGGAATGTGTGGGAGATTGACTGGGATGGAGTCCACACATATGGCGATATCCTCCTCCGCTCCGAAGTGGAGCATTGTATTTATGACTTTGAGGAAGCCGATGTGGAAAGGCTCCGGCGCCTTTACAACGAATACGAAGCTGAGGCAAAGCGCTGCCTGGATAAGGGCCTCGTAATCCCGGCGCACGATTACATCCTGCGCTGTTCCCATACCTTTAACCTCCTGGACTCCAGAGGGACCATAGGAGTGGCTGAGAGGGCTTTCTACTTTGCCCGGATGCGGGAGCTGGCTCGCCAGGCTGCCCAGCTTTACCTGAACCAGCGCCAGGAAGCAGGCTTCCCCTGGCTGTCTAAGTTTTCAAAGCTGGAGGAAGAAAAACCCATATCTACTTCGGAGCAGTCCGGTGCCTTGCCCCCCTATGCTGATGCCCTTCTGGAAATCGGGACCGAAGAACTCCCCGCCCGAGATTTGAGCTCGGCTCTTGAGCAGATGCGAGCCATAGCTCCGGAACTATTGGCTCGGGCTCGCCTTCGCTACGAAAGCATCTACGTGTCCGGGACTCCCCGCCGCCTCGCCCTGTATATCAAAAACCTCGCTTTTTATCAGGAAGAGGAGGAACTCCTCATCAAAGGGCCTCCAGCATCCGCGGCTTTTGACTCCGAAGGCAAACCTACAAAGGCTGCCATCGCCTTCGCTGAAAAGCACGGAGTGAGGGTTGAAGACCTGCAAGTACGCGATTACGAAGGCAAACGCTACATAGTAGCTCTGGTTCGGAAGGCAGGGGAACCTGCTCCCGTTGTCCTGGCTGAACTTTTCCCCCAGCTGATTTCTTCCCTCCGTTTCACCCTCACAATGCGCTGGAACGAGAGTGGTGTCAGGTTCTCAAGGCCCATACGCTGGATTGTAGCCCTCTTCGGGGATAGGGTGATAGACTTTGAGTATGCGGGGGTTCGCTCCGGCCGCACAACCCGAGGCCTCAGGCCTGAAGGTTCTCCCCTCATCAAGCTGGAGAAAGCTGAAGACTACTTCAAAGCTATGGATGAGGCCGGAATTGTTGTGGATGTGAACAGGCGGAGGGAAATGATAGAAGAACAAGCTAATAAGCTGGCCTCGGAAGTAAACGGCACCATCCCCGATGACCCAGCCTTGCTGGAGGAGGTGGTCAACTTAGTGGAGAAACCTACAGCCTTCCTGGGGACCTTTGAACCCTATTACCTGCGCCTCCCTCAGGAAGTCCTGATAACTGTGATGAAGAGACATCAGCGTTACTTTCCACTTATAGCTTCCGATGGCAAACTTCTGCCCTACTTCATTGCTGTCCGGAATGGTGATACAAAGCACCTGGAAATTGTGCGCAGGGGGAACGAAGCTGTCCTGAGGGCCCGCTTCGCCGACGCTGATTATTTTATAACCACGGACCTGAAGAAGCCCTTAGAAGAATATCTGCCTAAGCTTAAGGGCTTAACCTTCCAGGAAAAAGTTGGCTCAATGCTGGAAAAAGTCAAGCGTTTAGAGGAACTGGTCCTCTGGCTCTGCCAGCGCCTCGGCCTATCGGAAGGGGAAACTCGCAGAGCTTTAAGGGTTGCCCACCTTTGCAAGGCAGACCTGGCCACTCAGATGGTTATTGAGCTTACGGACCTGCAAGGGATAATGGGGCGCCATTACGCCCTCCACTGGGGAGAGGACCCCGAGGTGGCGGAGGCCATCTTTGAGCATTATTTGCCCCGCTTTGCTGGCGATTCCCTTCCCAAAACTATCCCGGGAATTGTGGTGGGGATCGCTGACAGGCTTGATAGCCTTGTAGGCCTTTTTGGGGCAGGTTTTGCCCCCACTGGCTCTGCTGACCCTTACGGGCTTCGCCGAACGGCCCTGGGGCTCATTCAAATCCTTGTGGACAAAGGCGTAAACCTTTTCCTCCGGGAGGGTTTGGCCAGAGCTGCTGGCTTGATGCCCTTCCCTATCCCGGATGAAACCCTTGAAGAAACATGGGAATTTGTCGTGGCCAGGATGCGGGGGCTGTTCCAGGAGAGGGGTTACCGGCCTGACCTTATAGAAGCCGTCCTGGCGGAGCGAGCTGATAACCCATATCTTGCCTGGGTTACTTTGCAGGACCTGGCACGGTGGGCCCAGAAGCCCGAATTCCCCACCATTATGACGGCCTTCATCCGCCCAGCCAGGATAGTGAAGGATGTGCCGCAGATCCTCCCACTTAATCCAGAGCGTTTCACTGAGCCCGCTGAACACAACCTTTACCGGGCATATCTGGAAGCGGAGGAAAGAAGGCGTAAAGTTAATGACATTGATGGCCTTTTTAGCCTGCTCATGCCCCTTGTGGAGCCGATAGACCGCTTCTTCTACGAAGTTTTTGTCATGGTAGAGGAAAAAGAGGTGCGCGAAAACCGGCTTGCCCTCCTCCAGCGCATAGCCCTTCTGCCCAAAGGCATTGCCGACCTCTCCCGGGTAGAAGTATAATTTTCTAAGGGCAAAGGGAGCAAGTTGCCAGCATTGGCAATCGGCCAGCGAGTGGGGAAAATTAGGGGTAAAAATGGAACGTTTTAAGCTTGTTTCCCCCTTTAAACCAACTGGAGACCAACCTCAAGCTATAGAAAAACTTGTGGAGGGCATCCGCAAAGGTTATCGCTACCAGACCCTCCTTGGTGCCACTGGCACGGGAAAGACTTTCACCATTGCCAACGTCATAGAGCAAGTCCAAAAGCCCACCCTTGTGATTGCCCACAACAAAACCCTCGCTGCTCAACTCTATGCCGAATTCAGGGAATTTTTCCCCTACAATGCCGTTGAATACTTCGTAAGCTACTACGATTACTACCAGCCCGAAGCCTACCTGCCGGAATACGACCTTTACATAGAGAAGGATGCGGACATCAATGAGGAAATAGATAGGCTCAGGCTGGCAGCCACCTCCGCCCTTTTCTCGCGCCGGGATGTAATCATTGTGGCTTCAGTGTCCTGCATTTATGGCCTTGGAAGCCCTGAGGATTACGGCCAGGTCATCTTAACCCTGAAGCGGGGGGAAACTCGCCGCCGCAACAAAGTCCTCCGCCACCTGGTAGAAATCCAATACGAAAGAAACGATACCGTCCTTGAGAGGGGGAAATTCCGGGTAAGAGGCGATACGGTGGAAATTCAGCCTGCCTACCTCCAGACGGCCTACCGCATTGAGTTCTGGGGCGATGAAGTGGACCGAATCCTTGAATTTGATCCCCTTACCGGTGAAATCCTGAGGGAACTTGATTCCATAGCCATTTACCCTGCCAAGCACTTCATAACCCCATACGAAAAACTGCAACTGGCTATAAAGGACATAGAGCAGGAACTGGAGGAGAGGCTGGCAGAACTGAGGGCTCAGGGCAAACTTCTGGAAGCCCAGCGCCTTGAACAGCGCACCCGCTATGATCTGGAACTCCTGAAGGAGACAGGTTATTGCCCGGGCATTGAAAACTACTCCCGCCACCTATCCCGCCGCAAGCCTGGTGAACCACCATGGACTTTATTGGATTATTTCCCCGATGACTTCCTGGTCGTAATAGACGAATCCCATATGACCATCCCGCAGCTCAGAGGCATGTATCACGGAGACTACACCCGCAAAAAGACCCTGGTGGATTATGGTTTCCGCTTGCCATCGGCCCTGGATAACAGGCCGTTGAAATTTGAAGAATTTGAGCAAAGGGTTCGCCAGGTGATATTTACTTCTGCAACCCCCGGCCCTTATGAGCTGGAAAAGAGTGAGCAAGTGGTAGAGCAGCTCATAAGGCCCACAGGCATAGTAGACCCGCAAGTTTTCATCCGACCCACCAGGGGGCAAATGGATGACCTTATATCAGAAATCAAAAAGAGGGTGGAAAAGGGACAGAGAGCTCTGGTCACTACCCTCACCAAGAGGATGGCTGAGGACCTGGCTGAATACCTGGCGGAGATGGGCATAAAAGTCCACTACCTCCACTCCGAGATAGAGACAATAGAGCGGGTGGAAATCCTCCGCAACCTTCGCCTTGGAGTATACGACGTGGTGGTAGGCATAAACCTCTTGCGGGAGGGGCTTGATCTCCCAGAGGTTTCCCTGGTAGCCATACTGGACGCCGATAAGGAAGGTTTCCTCCGCTCCGAGACTGCTCTTATCCAGACCATAGGCAGGGCTGCAAGGCATGTGGAAGGCACAGCGATCATGTATGCTGATACGGTTACTGAAGCCATGCGCAAAGCTGTAGAGGAAACAGAAAGGCGCCGCCGTATCCAGATGGAATACAACCTTCGCCACGGCATTGAACCCCGCACAATAGTCAAAGAAGTGCGCGACCTCACCGATAGGGTTCGCAGAGCAGCGGAGCGCCGGGCTGAGTATATCGTTAAGGGGGAAGAAATACCCAAGGATGAGCTAAGGCGGATGATAAAGGAGCTGGAGAACCAGATGCACATTGCTGCCAAGAACCTGGAATTTGAAAAAGCGGCCATGCTCCGCGATGAAATCTTTGAACTGCGCCGGCTCCTTGGAGAAAATGTCCCTGAAATTGAAAAGGTGGTGGAAAGGTGGAATAAGAAGGACAAGAGGAAAGCTGGACAACCCGAACCGGCGGTTTTTTAGTGAACGGTAAAGCCGTTTACTTCCACGAAGCGGTTATTGAGGGCCACTAATTGCCCCGGCAGGGACATTAGCACCAAAAGCATACCCATGGTGGTCAGCAGTCCGTGAAGCCAGAATTTCATAGAATTTTTACGAAAGCCCTCTGGGGTCATAGGGTGAACTTTGCTGAAGACGGGCCATTCCAGGAAGGGGCGGTCGTAGGCCCAAGCACTACCCTACCCAGCGCAGCCGTTGGGGTCCCAGCCGTCTAGCGCGTACTTGCTGTTCCCTTTAAGTAGAGGCTGACCCGCAGCGCGTCTGGGGGTGCTTCCTCCAGTACACCGGCCGGTCCGGACCCGGGGCCCGCTCGCTGAGGGGGTGGAAGGCTGGAGGCGGCACTAACTGCCGGTTGGGGTAAGCGACCTCCACCGGCCTGATTGCTCTCCTTCTAATCCTGTGACAGAGCAAGGGCCCACTCCGCTAGGTATCACCGCCAGACCAGCAAATGCTGCACTCGGTCACGAGGGCGGCACTGCGAACCAGGCGTTAAGGGGGTGGATCCGTTCGGGTTCTATTTCGGAGCGCAGGAGGCAGGCATCTTGTTTTATCCCTTCAGCCGCTCCCGTATGGGCTTCAGCAGTTCCTCATCGGGCTTGCGGCCCAGGGCCTGGCAGGCCCGAAGGTAGTTGCGGACCATAGTGTTCATCCAATCGGCGAAGGCGGCGGGGAGGCACAGGAAAAAGGGGGCAAGAATCCGCAGCGCCT
>CAZZMI010000031.1:0-22894 GCA_964655275.1 uncultured Anaerolineae bacterium
AAGCAGGAACCGGATGAGGGCAAATGGAATATTTGCCCATATTCCGGAGAACGGTATAAATAAGCGGGAGGGCTCATGGTGCGGAGACTTTTGGCCATCATGCGCAAGGAAATAATCCACATTAGACGGGACCCCAGGACTCTGGCCGTTATGTTTTTGCTTCCTTTGATCCAGATGTTCCTTCTGGGCTATGCCGCTACGACCGATATAAAGCAATTGAGGATTGCGGTTCTGGATCTGGACCGCACAAAAGAGAGCCGGGAGCTTATAGACGTTTACAAAGCATCCAATTATTTCAAAGTCGTCTATTTTGCGAATTCAGAAGAAGGACTTGCGCGCCTGATAGAGACGGGCAAAGCCAGGGCAGGGCTTATAGTCCCAGCGGGATATAGCACATCTCTGACAAGGGGGGAGAAAGCTTCCGTCTATTTTATCATAGATGGCTCTGATCCCAATGTGGCCAACACAGCTTTCGCTGCTTCCCAAAGTGTGGCTCAAGCTTTTTCCTTCAAAATTGTAGCCTTAAAAGGCTCCCCACTGGTAGAGGCTATACCCAGGGTATGGTATAACCCTGAAATGCGCAGTTCTAACTTTATGATCCCTGGCCTCATTGGCCTTATAATGGGCTTAATAACGACCATCCTCACCGCCTTAGCTATAGTCAGGGAGAAAGAACAGGGCACAGCAGAACAACTAATGGTAACCCCAATAAAGCCTTTTGAGTTGCTTGCCGGGAAAATAATTCCTTATGTAATTATAGCCTTCCTGGAATTGGGGGAAGTGTTGCTGGTAGGCCATTTTTGGTTCAAAGTGCCCATAAGGGGAAGCATACCACTGCTTTTGCTCCTTTCCTTTATCTTCATGTTCGCCACCCTTGGTATAGGTCTTTTTATCTCTTCGGTGGCTAATACTCAGCGGGAAGCCATGTTCTTGGCCTTCTTTATCATCTTGCCCTCAATTTTCCTATCGGGCTTCATATTTCCTCTTGAGGCCATGCCCAGAGTTCTCCAGCTTATAAGCTATATTATCCCCCTGCGCTATTATATGAGCATAGTCCGCGGCATAATTCTCAAAGGTGCGGGGGTTGGAGCTCTTCTGGAGCATGTAATTCCCCTCACCCTCCTTGGAATAGCTATATTTACGGGGGCTACCCTGAGACTACGTAAGAGGTTGGAATAATGGAGGCGGTAATAGAAACCAGAAACCTGACAAAAATTTTCGGCCGTGTAAAAGCAGTGGAAGAGCTGAATCTTGTGGTTTACAAAGGGGAAATTTTCGGATTAGTGGGACCAGATGGGGCTGGCAAGACCACAACCCTGCGGATTCTGGCTTCTGTTATGACCCCTACATCTGGTACAGCCACTGTTGGTGGATATAATGTGTTAACCCAGGCGGAAGAGGTGAAAAAAGTCGTTGGTTATATGCCTCAACATTTTGCTCTGTATGGCGACTTAACGGTAATGGAAAACATAAATTTCTTTGCTGACCTCTTCGGAGTTCCAGCTGAAGCCAGGGAAGAGAGGATAAAAAAGCTTTTGCATTTTGCTCGGCTTGAGAATTTCAGGAACCGTAGGGCTTCTCAACTTTCAGGGGGGATGCAGAAGAAGCTGGCCCTGGCTTGCGCCCTCATCCACAACCCTCAAATCCTTTTGCTGGATGAGCCCACCACAGGAGTTGACCCCGTCTCACGCCGGGAGTTCTGGGAGCTTTTGACGGAGCTTCACCTCCAGAAAGCCACTATTGTGATAAGCACCTGCTATATGGACGAGGCCGAAAGATGCTCTCGGGTTGGGTTCATGCACCAGGGCAAACTTCTGGTGTGCTCCGAGCCCTCGGAAATAAAAGCAATGATACCGGGGGAAGTGGTGGAAATTTCCACAGCTGATCTCAGGAGAGCCAGGGAAATCCTCAGGGGTTTCAACATGATAGCGGGAATCCAGATTTATGGGGATATGCTTCATGTTTTTGTAGAAAACGCTCAAGAACAAATGTTGGCCATCAAAGATTTGCTGGAAAAAAGGGGTGTGGAAGTTCAATATGTAAAGCCAGTGCGCCCCAGGCTGGAAGATGCTTTTGCATTTCTCCTGAAGGCCCGCTGAAGTAGGTTGACAATAGCTGGTGAAAATGCTATTATTTACCAGGCCCCCGAGGGGTTCAGCGGCTAAACGAATTTCGGACAGGAGGTAAGAGGTGGAAGATAAAATCCTCGTGCGGGTGGAGAACCTGAAAAAGTATTTCCCCATCACCAGAGGCATAATTTTCCAGAAGACCATTGGTTACATCCGGGCAGTTGACGATATAAGCTTTTTCATTCGCAAGGGCGAAACTTTCGGCCTGGTTGGGGAATCGGGTTCGGGTAAAACCACCGTTGGCCGCACTATCCTGCAGCTTTATCGCCCCACTTCCGGCAAAGTTTACTTTGATGGTGTTGACCTTACAACCCTTAAGGGCGAGGAGCTGCGCCGGATGCGCCGCCGCATGCAGATTATCTTTCAGGATCCATACGCCTCCCTTAACCCCAGGATGACTGTTGGAGATATCATTGGGGAACCCCTGGAAATCCACGGCATTGCCAAGGGTAAGGAGAAGCGGGAAAGGGTTATGGAGCTCCTCCAGATCGTTGGCCTGAACCCTTATTTCATAAACCGCTATCCCCACGAGTTCTCCGGCGGTCAGAGGCAGCGCATAGGAGTTGCCAGAGCTCTGGCCATGTATCCTGAGTTTATCGTGTGCGATGAGCCCATATCAGCCCTGGACGTTTCAATCCAGGCTCAGATCATAAACCTTCTGGAAGAGCTCCAGGAAAAGTTCGGACTTACTTACCTTTTCATCGCTCATGACCTTGCGGTGGTCCGGCATATTTCGGACCGGGTTGCGGTTATGTATCTGGGCAAAATAGTGGAACTCACCGACCGGGACACCCTTTACAATAACCCTCTACACCCTTACACTCAAGCTCTTCTTTCCGCCATTCCCATACCTGATCCTGTAGTGGAGGAACGCAGACGGCGCATAATCCTCAAAGGTGAGATCCCAAGCCCTGCCAATCCACCTTCTGGCTGCCGCTTCCATACCCGCTGCCCGGTTGTAATGGACATTTGCAGGGAGGTAGAACCCGAGTTCAAAGATGTAGGCGGCGAACACTGGGTCGCCTGCCACAGGATAAGCTAAGGAGCAAAAGATGAAAAATTCCATACTGCGTGAATTGGAAAACATAGTAGGGGAAGGGAACATCCTTACAGATGAAATTGACCTTCTTCTCTACTCATATGATGCTTCTTTCCCCGAAAGCAAACCGGATGCAGTGGTTTTCCCCCGGACGACTGAAGAGGTTTCTCGCATTATGTCTTTGGCCTCAGCTGAGCAAATCCCGGTCATCCCCAGAGGGGCTGGAACCGGGCTAAGCGGTGGAGCGGTCCCGGCAAAAGGGGGGATAATCCTTTCTCTAACCAGAATGAACCGCATCCTGAAAATAGATACGGAAAACCTGGTGGTGGAAGTAGAGCCTGGAGTTGTGAACTCCCACCTCCAGATGGCTTTAGCCCCTTACGGCTTATTTTATCCCCCTGACCCGGCCAGCATGAAGGTGTGCACCCTCGGGGGAAACGTGGCAGAGAATGCTGGTGGCCCCCGCTGCCTGAAGTATGGGGTGACCAAAGATTATGTGCTTGGCCTGGAAGTGGTGCTGCCCGATGGGGAGGTGATCCACACTGGAGGGCAGGTTATAAAGAACACTTCTGGTTATGACCTAACGCGCCTGTTCGTGGGTTCGGAAGGGACTTTAGGCATAGTAACCAAAATAACCCTCAGGGTTATGCCCCTCCCTGAGGCCAAAAAGACCATGCTGGCAATTTTTGATTCCCTGGAAGCAGCTTCCAGGACTGTCAGCGCTATAATAGCAGCTGGCATAATCCCGACTACCCTTGAACTCATGGATAATCTCCTTATCCGCTGCGCCGAGGATTTCACCCATGTGGGCCTCCCCACGGACGCCGAAGCTTTGCTCCTAATTGAGGTTGATGGGGCAAAGGAAGCCCTCCCTCCGCAAGCCCAGGCTATAGAAAACATCTGCCACAAGGAAGGGGTGAGAGAGGTAAAGTTAGCCACTTCAGCTGCCGAAGTGGATAGACTATGGTTGGCCCGAAGGACAGTAATCGGGGCCGCCGCCAGAGTGAGACCTTCTCTGGTCCTTCAAGATGTGACTGTTCCAAGGAGCCTCCTCCCGGAAATGGTCTCCCGCATTGTTAAAATATCCAATAAAGTAGGATTGCCGATAGGAGTCCTCGCCCATGCGGGCGATGGAAACCTCCATCCTCTTATACTCTTTGACAGCCGTGTGCCAGGAGAACTGGATAAAGTCCACCAAGCTGAGCGAGAGATTTTCACCTCAGCCCTTGAGCTTGGGGGGACTCTTACAGGGGAACACGGTATCGGGCTCACTAAGAAGGAATACTTCTCATGGCAGTTTTCCCCGAGGGAGGTGGAAGTTACAAGGAGCATAAAGAAGGCTTTTGACCCCTTGAACATCCTGAACCCGGGGAAGATTTTGCCAGAATAAAGGGGGAAAAATGGAGCTAAGCGAAGCTCTCTATAGGTGCAATAAGTGTGGATTCTGTCAGGCTTCTTGTCCCTTTTATCAGTTCACCCGGGAAGAATGGGCAAATGCCCGCGGTAGATTAAGGTTGATAAAGGAAGTCCTGGAAGGCCGACTTGCGGCTTCTGATAAGTATAGCGATAGGTTGTATCGGTGTTTCATGTGCGGAGCTTGTTCCGCTACCTGTCCCAGTGGCGTACCGGCGGAGGAAATCTTCCTTAAAACAAGGGAAGATCTGGCACTCAGAGGCTTCTTGCCCCTGCCTCTGCAAGATCTGGGTTTGAGGATTGCGTCCACTGGTAACATTTCGGGGGAAGAAAGCTCCTTGCGCTTGTCCTGGGCCCAAAACTTGGATTTCCCCATCCGCCGCAATGGCCGACCCGATGTGGTTTACTTCGTGGGATGCGTATCTTCCCTCTTCCCCCAGGCTTATGGTCTCCCTCAAAGTATGGTTTACCTCATGGAAAGGGAAAACGTAAATTATTCGGTCCTTGGAGAAGAAGAAGTCTGCTGCGGGTATCCCCTGCTCATCAATGGCCAGGTGGAGATGGCCAAGGAAATGGCCAGGAGGAACCTTTCTAAAGTAAAGGAAACCGGAGCCCGTATCCTTCTTACCACATGCCCTTCCTGCTACAGGATGTGGAAGAAATTCTATCCGGAACTCCTTGGGGAGGAAACCGGCTTAAATATAATCCACTCAGTCCAGTGGCTTGCGGAGGCCGGGTTTTCCTTTAAACCCTTTGAGGAAAAGCTGACTTACCACGACCCATGCGATTTGGGACGAGGATGTGGTATTTACGAGGAACCAAGGGCTTTCCTGCGTTCTATACCGGGCGTAAATCTCGTAGAGATGCCCCTTACCAAAGGCGAAGCCCTCTGCTGCGGTGGTGGGGGTAATGTGGAAAGTTTTGATCCTTTAACCGGCGAAGAAGTAGCTAAAATGCGCCTCGATCAAGCTCGTCTTACAGGGGCTGGATTAATGATTACCGCATGCCCTCAATGTCGGAGAACCCTCTCCAAGGCAGCGAGAGGGACAGGCCTTAAGGTTATGGACATTGTAGAACTTGGGGCAAAGCTTTCGGCCAGACTTTAAAACCTCTGGTGATCGGCCTATGTGCCTCATAGCCCACAAGGGGCAGAAAAAGACAAGGGGCTGCAAAGGAGGAGCTCTGTGGACTTTGAAACCATTTTTTGGCTTATCCACTTACCTCTTATGGTCCTTTTCGCGATCGGATTGGCCGATGTGGCAGCCATTTGGTTCCGAAGGAGGACTACAAGCAGTGAAGTTTCCCCGACAGGGCAAAAGCTATCTACTGGCCTCAAAATCTTCCTTCTTCTGAAAGCGTTCATAATTGAGGCCTGGTTTAACCGTCGCCTTTGGGAGACCAGCCGTTGGCGTTGGCTAAGCCATTTCCTCCTTCTCAATGGTTTCCTCCTTTTGACAGTTCTATCTGGCCTTGCGGCTCTTTCGGAAAAAGTGCTTAAGAGCATCTTCCATCTTGGATACATCCCCTGGATTTCTATGTGGTATACTGCTGACCATCCAATCATAGCCTTTTTGAACGAAATCGGTGGCCTGATGATGACATTGGGGTTGCTTTTCTACATAGTCCGCCGTTACATAATTCGCCCACCTCAGCTTCGCACCAGCCTAATGGACACTTGGATAGTGGTTGCACTGGGGGTTATCCTCCTTTCCGGCTGGATCACGGAGATCGTCCGCTTAAACGCTGGGTATGAAGGGTCTGCTCCATACATGGCCTTTATTGGATATCCCCTCTCCCGCCTGGTTTCCAGCTGGGGCCTTCCTTGGGAAAGTTTATATAAATGGCTTTTCCTGAGCCATGGACTGTTCACCTCCATCGTTATTGTTACTATTCCCTACTCCAAATTCGTGCATGCTGTTGCGACAGCTCTCACGGCGACGCTGGAAGGATCTGGGCAGAAAGTTGCATGGGAAGTGAAAGCCCCTTCCCCCTTAACTATGTGGCACTCAATAGCTTTGGATTCCTGCACTCGCTGTGGGGAGTGCATACGCTGGTGCCCAACTTTTGCCATAAAGCCACAATTGGATGCTATCACCCCATTGCGTAAAATTGAAACAGTCCGGCAATTCGTGCGGGGGCAGTATAGCTTTTTGGCTCGCCTCTTGGGCCATCGCCCACCGGAGCCAGAAACCCTCAGGGTTCATTCGGAGGGCACTTATAGCTGCACCCTCTGCGGACGTTGCTCTGTAGTTTGCCCAGCTCACATCCAGACTCGACAGCTCTGGATTGCCATGCGCCAGGATCTGGTCCAAAGAGGCGTTTACCCCGCCATTTTCGATCGCCTCCGTGAAACCTTCCTGGCCTTTCACAACATATCTGGGGATGATAATTCTAACCGGCTTATCTGGAGCCAGAACATGCCTGAGATCCCTGCAGGTCTTCGTGGGAAAACCCATGCCGAAGTAGTCTATTTCGTCGGATGTGTAGCCTCATTTTACCCTATGTGCTACTCAATACCTCAAAGTGTAGTTCAATTGTTAGAAAAAGCAGGGGTGGACTATACCAGCCTTGGTGGGGAGGAGTGGTGTTGTGGCTTCCCGCTTATAATTGCCGGGATGGGTGATAAAGCGGTGGAAGCTGTGCACCACAACGTAGAAGCCGTTCGCCGGATGGGGGCCCGGCGACTGGTTACATCGTGCCCATCCTGTTACCACACCTGGAAGCACGATTACCCCCACATTATCGGGGAGAGCCTGGGTTTTGAAGTCTTGCACATCACGGAGCTTTTAGCGGAGCTCCTTAAGGATGGAGCTTTTTCCCTTCGGCCTCTGGAGGAAATAGTCACTTATCACGACCCTTGTGATCTTGGGCGAACCAGCGGTGTTTATGATGCGCCTCGCACAATTATCCGGGCTATCCCAGGCATTACTATGGTGGAGATGGAGCACCATCGCCAATATTCCCTGTGTTGTGGCGGCGGTGGTGATGTGGAAATGGCGGATAAAGAACTGGTTGCAGCTGTGGCTCAACAGCGCATTAAGGAAGCTCAGGCTACAGGGGCTAAAATCCTCCTTTCCGCTTGTCAGCAATGCAAGCGGACCCTCACCAACGCAGCTCGCCAGGAGAAAATTCGCATCCGTGTGATGGATGTGACAGAATTGATGGCCCAGCAGGCTTTATAATTACGCCACCCCTTTCCGGGCTTTGCCCGCAAGGATGAAGTGTGTTAAAATAAAACCAGCTTTTCAGAAAAAGAAAATGAGATGGAGCTTGTAGACTCTCACACCCACCTGGATTTCCCGGAGTTTGACGCCGATAGGGAAGAAGTCATAAAGAGGGCGTGGGGAGCAGATATTCGCCTTATCGTTAATGTTGGTACTGATGTTGGTTCAAGCATGGAATCTATCTCTCTGGCGGAAAAATACCACTTCATCTATGCTTCGGTAGGTCTGCACCCCCACGATGCTCACCTGCTGGATGAAAAAACGGGCCAGGCCCTAAAAGAACTCGCCAATCACCGAAAGGTGGTGGCTATTGGGGAAACAGGCCTTGATTATTACCGCAATCTTTCCCCAAAAGATGCCCAGAGGAAAGCTTTTGCCTTTCATCTGGAGTTGGCCCGGGAGCTGGGTAAACCCCTAATTATCCACAGCCGGGAAGCTCACCAGGAAACGCTGAATTTCCTGAAAGATTTTGTCCGTGATCCGGGGAAATTGCTTCCGCCTTACGGGGTAATGCATTGTTTTTCGGGAAGCCTGGAGATGGCTAAGGAAGCCATTAACCTGGGATTTTTTATCTCGGTGGCAGGTCCGCTTACCTTCCAGAACGCCCGGAAATTGCCCGTTATAGTCAGAGAAATACCGCTTGATTGGTTGCTTATTGAGACCGATTGCCCTTACCTTGCCCCACATCCTTACCGTGGAAAGCGTAATGAACCTGCTTATGTGCGCTTTATAGCCGAAGCAGTGGCTGAAATAAAGGGCTTAAGTGTGGAGGAGGTAGGGCAGAAAATGATGGAAAATGCTCGCCGGATTTTCCGGTTGGACGGAGGGAGGTAAAGGGTGAAGGTATTGCCTTTCCTGGAGATAATCCGAGAAGAGTTAAGTAAAGTGGAAGAACTCATACTTTCAGAGAGTAGTTTGAGCTACAAGCCTCTGGCGGAATCGGTGGAAGCTATATTGAAAAGCGGGGGGAAGCGCCTTCGCCCTGCCCTTACCATCCTGGCCTCAAAACTTTATCCTGCCGATAGTGAAAGGGCCATAATCGCTGCTGCAGCTATGGAATTGCTCCATGCCGCTACCCTCATTCACGATGATTTCATAGACCAATCTTCTACCAGACGGGGAATCCCTACCCTCAATAGCCTCTGGCCTCCCGCGGCTGTGGTTCTGGCTGGTGATCACCTCTTCGCCAGGGCTGCTTCCCTGGCTGCTATGACCGGAAGCCCAAGGGTGGTGAAAATCTTTGCCCAGGCCCTTAAAACCATATGTGATGGGGAAATTCGCCAGCTCTTCGGCGCCTTCGGCTGGCCCCAGGACCAGGAAGACTATTATTACCGGATTTACGCCAAAACCTCATCCCTATTTGAAGCCTCCGCCGAAATCGGTGGTGTCCTGAGCGATGCTCCCGAGGAGGCCATCCAGGCTCTGAAAGAATACGGTAAAAACCTGGGAAATGCTTTCCAGATCATAGACGATGTCCTGGATTTCACCGGGGACGAGGAGACCATGGGCAAACCCACAGGGAGTGATCTGCGCCAGGGAGTTGTCACCCTGCCGGTTTTCTATTTTGTAGAGAGCGGAGGCGATGAAAGTCTTATTGTTAAAGCCTTGAAGGCCAGGCCAGAGGAGAGAGAAACTGCTCTCAGAGAGCTGGTAGAGAAGATACGAAACTCTTCAGCCATAAACCTTTCCGTCAAGGAAGCCATGAACTTTGTAGAGAAGGCTAAGGAGGCAATATCTTTCCTCCCTCAAAATCAATATCGTTCAGCGCTCATGGCCCTGGCCGATTTTGCTGTAGAGCGAAACTACTGAAGGATGGGCTCTGATTTAGCGGTTATAATCGTAAACTGGAACGTATCAGCCCTTCTGAAACGCTGTTTGGAAAGTTTGGAAAAATCCGAAGATATTTCTTTTACTTCCTCCCCTGCCCGTTACCGTGGCGATGTCACTGTAGTGGATAATGCTTCCACCGATGACAGTGTGAAAATGGTGCGCTCTTTATTCCCCTGGGTCCACCTGATCGCCAGCGAGGTCAACTTAGGCTTTACCAGAGCCAATAATCTTGTGCTTAAAAGCCGGATGATGGAAGACCCGCCTGCTTTCTTCCTCCTCCTAAATCCTGATACCGAGGTAGCCCCAGATGCCATCTGCCTCATGCTTGATTTCATGGGAGCCAATCCGGAAGTGGGGGTGGTGGGCCCCAAACTTCTCAACCCTGATGGTACAGTCCAGCCCTCAAGACGCCGCTTTCCCTCGCTCCTTACGGCTTTCCTGGAAAGCACCATTATACAGTGGCGCCTGTGGAAAGATAATCCCGTTCTCCGGCATTACTACATGGCTGATAAGCCTGAAGACGAAACCCAGGAAGTGGATTGGCTTACAGGTGCTTGCCTCATGGTCAGGCGGGAAGCGGTGGAAGCCGCTGGCTATTTGGATGAAAACTTTTTCATGTATTCAGAGGAGCTGGATTGGTGCCGCAGGATTAAATCCAGTGGCTTCAAAATTGTTTACCTTCCACAGGCTACCGTGATCCATCACTCGGCCCAATCCAGCGAGCAAGTGAAGCCACTCCAGCATATCCACTTCCAGAGGAGCAAAATCCTCTACTTCCGCAAATATTTTGGGCCTTTCTGGGCACTTTTATTGTACATCTTCATCCTGCTTAATTATCTGGCCCTTTTCTTGGAAGAAACGATTAAATGGCTCCTCACAGGAAAGCTGGAGCACAAAGCAGGCATGGAAGGCTATAGAGAAGTTTTAATCTCAGGACTTTTGAGGAGGTGGGGTGGATGAAGGTTTGCTTTATAACAGGCGAATTTCCCCCTATGGAGGGGGGTGTAGGTGATTACACCAGAGAATTAGCAATGGCCATGGCTGCTCAAGGGATTGAAGTATGCATTCTCACCTCTTCCAGAGCCAGGGGGGCTGATTTCCCTCCGCTCAAGATCTTCCCCGTTGTTGATAGATGGGGATGGGGAAGCTGGGTGGAAATAATAAAGCACATGCGACAGGAAAAACCTGAGGTCTTTCACATTCAGTATCAGGCAGCTGCCTACGGCATGCACCCTGCCGTCAACCTTTTACCCTGGGTAATTCGGCTTTTCCGAAATCGCCCTCTGATGTTAACCACCTTCCACGACCTGCGTGTCCCCTACCTTTTCCCCAAGGCCGGAGTTCTCAGGGAGTGGGCCATCACCATAATGGGACTGGGTAGCGATGGCGTTATCGTGACCAATGTAGAAGATTTGCTGAACTTGCGCCACAGATTTGAGAAAATCCGCTATCTTTCTCCTCCCCCAATCCACCTCATCCCCATTGGTTCCAACATAAAGCCTGAGCTCCCTCCTGGTTACAACCGCGACCTCTGGCGAGCTCGCTGGGGTGTTTCCAAGGAAGATATACTTCTTTCCCATTTCGGTTTCTTGAACGAAACCAAGGGCGTAGAAGCCCTGGTGGAAGCCTTACATCGGCTGGTGAAGGAAGGTTTCCCGGTAAAATTGCTTATGGTGGGTGGAGAAACGGGTTCCAGTGACCCCACTAACATAGAATACGCTCGCAAGATAAAAGCCATGATTGAGGACCTGGGCCTTGAAGAGCGGGTCAAGTGGACCGGATATACATCTCCCCAGGAAGTATCAGCTAATTTAATAGCTTCGGATATATGCGTGTTGCCCTACAAAGATGGCGTATCTTTGAGGAGGGGAAGCCTCCACGCCGCTCTTATCCACGGACTGCCGATCATAAGCACTTACCCGAGGGTGGCTGTTAAGGAGCTAAAAGACGGGGAAAACATCAAACTTGTAGCTCCCAATGACCCGGAGGATATAGCCCAGGCGGTTATTGAGCTCAGTCGGGAACCGGAGCTACGCCGGAAACTCGGGGAGGGCGCAAGAAAACTTTCAGCCAGGTTCGGCTGGGAGGGGATAGCCATTGAAACTATCAAACTCTATGGCGAATTGATGGCGAACACATTCCCGGCGCGATCTCAATGGAGCCCTGAAACGCCGGAAAAACCGGCTTTTTAAAAGGAGGCTCAAACCGTGCGAATGAGCAGGCTGTTCGGACGCACTTTGAGGCAGGTAGAGGAGAAAGATAGCACAGGCATCAGGCTCTTGACAAGGGCGGGCTTCCTCCGCAAGGACCCTTTCTCCGTTCTACCTCTCGGCTATCTCCTTCTGGAAAAGCTTAAAGATCTGTGGAGAAAGACCTTAGCTCTGGAAACCCAAAACCTGGTAATCTTCTCTCGCGAGGGTTCGTCACCCGAAGAAGAGGCACTGCGCCTTTTATCCAGAGAGCTTGCTTCATACCGGGAACTCCCCATTTATCTGGATATGGAAACAGAGTTTAAAGGAACTTCGCCTTTCTACCTGCCGGAGGGAAGAGCTTTTCTCATTTTGGGGATTTTCTCGGAGGATGGGACAGCTCAGAGACAACGGGAATATTTAGCTGAAAGGGTGGAAAACCTGCTCAAAGCATGCGGGCTGCAAAGTCCTCCTCCTGTTAGCGGAAAAGGGTGGGACTGGATTGTGCCTGACCCTGAAGGAAAGGAAAGACTGGTAGTATGTCCGGGCTGTGGATATTCAGCCCCTCCTGCGTGGGCAAGAATCCATGTAGAACCCCTTCCATTTGAAGAGCCGGAACTTCCAAGAGAAGTTGCCACCCCCGGTTGCACAACCATTGATTCTCTGGCCTCTTTCCTGGGGGTTCCTAAGAGCAAAACAGCCAAAGCAGTCTTTTACACCCGTGAAGATGGGAAAATAGTTTTCGCTGTAATCCGGGGTGATTTGGAGATAAGTGAGGCTAAACTCTCAGCGGAGCTGGGATGGGTAAGACTTAGGCCTTCCACTGAAGGGGAGCTGCTCTTTGCCGGCATAGTGCCCGGCTACGCTTCCCCGATAGGCATTAAAGGGGTAACCATAGCAGCGGATAGTTCCCTCAGAAGCGGGGCTAACTTCATAGCCGGAGCTAATAGAGAAGGTTATCACCTCATGGGAGTCAATTACCCAAGGGATTTCCGGGCGGATCTGGAAGGGGATTTAACCCTGGCCAGGGCTGGCGACCGATGTCCATTCTGCCGTGAGGCCTTTGAAGAAAGGGAAGGGTTCCTGGTAGCATCACTCCGGTTAAGTGGGCCGGATAGCACTCAAAGCCGAGGCATTTCGTTCAATACCCCTGATAAGAGGAAAGCTTACCCCTGGGTTATTTTACTGGCTTTATACCCTTACCGCTTTTTGGAAGCAGTGGCGCAGGTTAATCACGATGATAAAGGCCTTATCTGGCCTCAGCCCCTGGCTCCTTTCCACGTTCACCTTATAGGCCTTGGGAATGAAGGCATTGCCGAAGGAGAAAACATTTATCTGAAGCTCACTTCCATGGGCATTGAAGTCCTCTTTGATGATCGAGATGAGAGTCCTGGGGTGAAGTTCGTTGATGCGGATCTTTTAGGCCTGCCTCTGAGGGTGGTGATAAGCAAACGTTCCCTTTCTCAGGGAGGGGTTGAAATTAAAAGGAGGGCTGAGCCGGATTCCAGAATTGTTCCTTTAGAAACTTTCATCAGAGAAGTTCAATCCGGTAATCCGTAATTTCCACCTGGGGATAGTGCTGTGCAATCCACTCCACTACTTCGCTGAGGAGGCGATGAGCTGCTTCGGAACTGGTAGAAATACAAGCTATCCCCAGCTCAGCCCTCTGCCAGAGGTCCTGGGCTCCTACTTCGGCGATAGAGACGTTGAAGGTGCTCTGGACACGCCGGGTTATAGATTGGATTACCCGCCTTTTATCTTTGAGAGAGCCGTTACCTGGAAGGAATAATTCAATAGTACAGGTTCCGATCACCAAGTCCAGCTTATCCTCTCTTCAAGCCATCCTCTGGAATTTTCCCTGTCAATCCCCACGATGCCATCCGGGCTTCCGCCAAGGAAGAAAAGGCGCCTGAGCCCCGAACCATCAGGCCTTATGACCCAGATGGCCCATTCTCCACCCCTGTTTGAAAGGAAGGCGATGTAGTTTCCATCGGGCGACCAGGTGGGCAAACCATCAATGGCTGGATCTTTTGTCAAACGCCTTAGGCCTGTCCCATCGGAATTAACTATGTAAATTTCCCAGTTGCCATCGCGCATGGACATGAAAACGACCCTGCGGCCATCAGGGGAGGCTTCCGGCGCAGCATCGGTGGGATCAGATGTAAGGCGTCTTACAACTACCCCGTTAATTGTTATCACGAAGAGACCGCATTCGCGGCATTGCCTGGCAGCATAAACAATTGTGCCATCAGGCATCCAGGAGGGGTATTCCCCAAAGACGGGGCCGTAGATCCCCCCTATGTCAGACATAATAACTCCATAACCGGATGGGGTGGTTATGTAAATTCGTGGCAGCCGATCGGGATCCTCACGGGAATGGAAAACGAAAGCCTTGTCGTCAAAGGACCAGCTGGGGCGGGCAGCTTCTGCGCGCCATTCACGGCCTTGGATGTTCCACCAATCACCCCCTATGACCTGACCAAATATACCGCGCCTTGTGTTATCCCAGGAACGATAAGCTATGCGGGTGCCATCGGAGTTGAAATCGGGCTGACTGGCTTGTTCCAGAAGCTTCCTACGGCCTGAACCGTCAACATTAGCCACAAAGATGTCGTAGGTTTGACGGGCAGGATCATAAAGGGGGAAAGCAATCCTCCCTTTGAGAGCGATGGGTTGAGGTGAGGGGGTTGGCGATGGAGTTAAAGTTGGGGTTGGAGTAGCTTCAGGTAAAAGAGTAGGAGTCGGGGTAAAAGTCAGGGTTGGGGAAGGAAGCTGGAGTGGGGTAAGGGTAGGGGTTGGGAGAACTACTGTTACCGGGGGGGTAAGAGCTGGGGTGGCACATCCGGTTGTTAACGCACATATAAAAGCAAGCAAAACGAAAATTTTTCCCCTCATTGCACCCCCTTGTTTTTTAACTCATGATAGCATGGCCCACCTTAATTGTCAACATCCCCCGGTTAAATTGACAACTTCAGAAAAAACCGTTAAAATGGTGACGAACCACGTAAAAGGGAGGTGCCATATGGCTTATAGATTCCCCTCTGATGAATGGATTAAGGCCCTCTGCAAAACCCTCAACGAGAGCGAAGCTTATGCCGAAGCTGCTAAAAACTGGGAAGGTGATTTTTACTTCATCATTGAACCGGATAGCGAGTTCAAGGAAACCGTTTACCTCTATATGGACCTGTGGCACGGAAAATGCCGGGAGGCTTTTGAGGTTTCCGACCCTTCCATTAAAGACCCTGAATTCAGGATATGGGCTCCTTATGGCACCTGGAAAAAAGTGATCCTTGGGCAGCTGGATCCCATCCAGGGTCTTGTTACCCGGCAACTCAAGCTTAAGGGGGATATGATCAAGATAATGCGCAACGTCAAAGCTGCCAACGAGTTGGTTAAATGCTGCGCGAAGGTTGAAACGGAATTTGCGGCTTGATTTCTGGAGGTTAATATGTGGTTTTTCCGCTCACCCCATATCGTTTATGGGGACGAAGCTCTTTTTCATCTTTCTCAGCTTCAAGGCCGGAAAGCTTTAATAGTTACTGATGAAAACATCCTTCGCCTTGGATTCGTCCAGAAGGTGGAAAAATACCTGAAAGACGCTGGTTTTGAGACCCATATCTTCTCCGAAGTGGAGCCAGAACCTTCCCTGGAAACCGTCCTCAAAGGAAAAGCCTTGGCCGAGAACCTGAACCCGGACTGGATAATAGGCCTTGGTGGTGGCTCTTGTTTGGATGCAGCCAAAGCCATCTGGCTTCTTTATGAAAACCCAGCTCTTGATCCCCGGGCTATAAATCCCTTTGAGGAGCTTAAACTCAGGGAAAAGGCCAGGATGGTGGCTATCCCTACCACCAGCGGAACAGGGGCAGAGGTTACCTGGGCTGTAGTCCTGACGGATAAAGCTGAACAGCGCAAGCTCTCCCTTGGTGCCCCCGTCAACACCCCAGACATCGCCATTATAGACCCAGACCTTGTAATGGAGCTTCCGCCGGGGCTGACAGCTTCAACAGGGATGGATGCCCTTTGTCATGCTGTGGAAGGTTTTACCAGCATATGGCACAATGATTTCTCCGATGGACTCTGCCTTCAGGCCATTAAGCTTATTTTTGAGTTCCTTCCCCGTGCTTACGAAAAAGGCAAGGAGGACCGGGAAGCTCGCACTAAAATGCACTATGCTGCCACCTTAGCGGGCCTCGGCTTTATAAATTCTATGGCTGCCTTAGCTCATGCCCTGGGCCATTCTCTTGGCGCTGTATTCCATGTCCACCACGGGCGTGCAGTAGGCTTGTTCCTCCCATATACCATTGAATACTGTGCCAATGCTGGCGGAACCCGTTATGGCGAAATCTTGCAGTTCCTGGGGATCCCATTTAAAGACGAGAAGGAAGCTTCTTCTATCCTGGTAAACAAAATCCGGGAGCTTGCCCGAACCATTAAGGAGCCCCTCTCTTTGGCTGAGGCCGGTATAGCGAAAGAGGAGTTTGAAAGAGCACTGGGCAAACTTGTGGAAAACGCCAACATGGATGCATGCATTAACACCGGAACACGCATTCCCTCAGAAAAAGAGACTGAGATGCTTTTCCTCTACGCATATGAGGGAAAGAGCATAGATTTTTGAACCCGAGGGGTAAATGGGTGAGCTTGGTCAAAGGCTAAAGGAAAGAAGAGAGGCTCTTGGCCTCACTATTGAGGATGTAGCGAAGGAGACGCGCATAAAACCCAAGTTTATAGAAGCCCTGGAGAAGGGCGATTATAACTTGCTTCCTGGTGATATCTTTGCAAGAGGGTTTATCCGCAATTATGCTTCCTTCCTCGGGCTTGACCCCGAAGAAATGCTCAAACTTTATTCGGAAGAAAGGGGCCGTTCTCCTGCCCCCGAAGCTGCCCCAACCGGGACTGAGTTCCCCCTGGAGAGACCCTCAGCCTGGCCTATCAGAAATTTTGCGGGTTTTCTTCTCCCTCTCTTTATAATCATCTTGATAGCAGTCGTAGGCGGGTTTGCTTATGCTAAGTATCGTCCATCCTTGGCACCCCTTCCAACTCCCACCCTATCGCCTACCCCTACTTTTACCTTAACCCCTTCTCCCACTCCCACGTGGACCCCGTCCCCCTCGCCTACACCTACTCCTTTATTGATTACCCTGACCCTTGTGGGCCTTGAGAAAAGCTGGCTCGAAATAAAGGTGAATGAGAGCCTGGTGTTCACTGGCTTCTTAAATCCCGGGGAAGAACAAACCTGGAGCGGGGAAACAATTTTCGTAAAATGCGGGAATGCTGGAGGGGTAAAAGCCATAGTCAATGGTGAGGATATAGGGATTTTGGGAAGGGCCGGGGAGGTCCTTAACCTTGAATGGAGAGCGGGACAAACCAGGCCTTTCCTCCTCACCCCTGTTCCCTCTCCAACTCCCACCGTAACCCCTGGGACTTGAAATATGCGCCGCAGGGAGCAACTTGAGGAATTAGAATTTTTAACTCTGGCCCCTTATGCCGTAAAGAGCCGTGAAAGCCGGGGAAGAGACTATCCGGAAGAGGAACATCCATATCGCACAGCCTTTCAGAGAGACAGGGATCGCATAATCCACACCACCGCCTTCCGGCGCCTTGAATACAAAACCCAGGTCTTCGTCTATTACGAGGGGGATTACTACCGCACTCGCCTTACCCATACCCTTGAAGTGGCACAGATTGGGCGGACTATGGCCAGGGCACTGGGATTGAACGAGGATCTGGTGGAAGCCATAGCCCTGGCCCATGACCTGGGTCATACCCCTTTCGGGCACGCTGGAGAAGAGGCCCTCCATGAACTTATGGCCGACTATGGAGGATTTGACCATAACCGCCAGAGCCTTCGCATTGTCACCGTGCTGGAAAGGAGGTATCCGGATTTCCCGGGCCTGAACCTCACCTGGGAGGTGAGGGAAGGGATCGCCAAACATACCACTGAGTATGATAGAGGAACAGGGGAAAACTATGAACCTCACCGGTTCCCTTCCCTGGAAGCCCAGATCGTAAACATTGCCGATGAAATCGCTTATAACTCCCACGACCTGGACGACGGCCTGAGAGCCGGCATACTTTGCCCTTCTTCACTCCTGGATTTAACCCTGGGTCGGGAAATAATCAAGGAGCTTGAAATAAACGTAAACGCCTTTGACGATCTGGCCCGGCATCGGTTCATCCGGAAGCTGATTGACTGGAGTGTTACTGATGTTCTGGAAGAGACCACAAGGCGACTGAGGGCAGCATCGCCCAGATCGGTGGAGGAAGTGAGAGACTGGGCCAAGCCTCTGGCGGGGTTTTCTGAGGAGATGTCCGGCTTTCATAAAGAATTAAAAGCTTACCTCCTGGAAAACTTTTACCGCCATTACCGCGTGGTAAGGATGATGACCAAAGCCAAGCATTTAATTGCCGACCTTTTCCATGCCTATATGTCTGAGCCGAGGCAGCTTCCTGATAGTGTAAGAGCAAGATTGAAAGAAGAAGAATTGCCCCGAGTAATATGCGATTACATTGCCGGTATGACTGATCGGTTTGCCCTGCAGGAGCACAAGAAGTTATTTGACCCTTCTGAAAAGGCTTAAAGCCTGTAAACCCCTAAAATCCTTCTCTCGGTTGCTCCTTCTATTCTGGCCACTACCTCAACGTAAGGGTAGATGGTTGAATTCTGGAGTTTGCGCTTAAGGAGCTCATCCACCTGGAAAATGCCTGCCGAGTTATTCATAATGATTTCTATTTTTACAGGTCTTTCCTCCCCCTTTTCTATGTTCACCGCATCAACGGCCAGGGCTGAGACTGAATGAATGTTTACTTTACCAGCTTCAAAAGGTATTCTGGAGCGACCTCCGGTCATATCCAGGGCATCGGCTACTTTAACTACTCCGGCTTCAACGGTAAGGCAGGGCATATCCCAGCGGTGGGCAATTACGGCATGGAGGATTTCACTTGCCATTATTGTAAGAGCAGGCTCCTGGTATATCCCTTCCAGAAGCTGGCGCGCCTTTGGGTAACCTAAAGCCACACTGAAAAGCTCATGTTCCTCCCGGTGGATAGCCATCCCCACATCGTGCAAACAGGCTCCAAGGACTGTTACAATTTCCGCATCCTCCACCGTAAGGCCGTGGTTGACCTCCAGACTGGGTTTTATACCCGCTTCTACCAGAAGCCTGAGTATTTTGAGGGCAGCATTGGCCACTATCTTTATGTGCACTTCCCCATGGTCACTCAAGCCCTGGCGGTCAATAGCGTTAACGTTAGCACTTTTCCACCACTGCCATAGTTCCAGATCCTGATTTACCCTTTCTACTACTTTCTTGAGTTTCTCGTTATGCCTTACCGGAACCTCAAAGGCCATTTTAATCTGCTCTTTTTTCCACAACCCAGGTAGCTGATTCCACGGCTCTGTTGGGGATTACATAAAGTTTACCGTCTTCCCCCATTATTCGTGTTTTGCGCAGGTCCAGGGATTTTATTACACCCTTTATCCCTGCAGCGGTCACAGTATAACCGACTTTAAAATCGGGATCGGTGGCCAAGAAAACCCCGGCAAGGATATCAGAAGTAGTGCCAGAAACACCTGTAGCCAGACCCAGGGAGATAGCAGCTATAGAGCCTGAGATAGCCAGAGCCAATTCATTAAGCCCCAAGGCTTTTAAAGTTCCGGCCAGGATTAAGATCCAGCCCGCTACGCTTATAAGGGACCTGAATAGGGAGGCAATGGTGGGCTCCGTTTTAGCAGCCTGCATTGCTTTGTTCAGGACGAAAATGATCGCTTTCAAAGCTATCCAGCCGCCGATAAAGAAAGCAATGGCTCCGGGAAGCCTTGCCAGGAGGAAACTAACCCACTTTTCCAGGACGGAAAGCAAAGCTGCTTCCATTGTTTACCTCCCCTGTAAATTTGCCAAAAATTATACCAAAATATCAGGTTGAGGCAAATCAGACTTCCAACCCCTCTGCCATGGGGCCATGCCACTTCCCAATCGCTGCAAGCTGCCAGTGCCAGCAGTTTGCCCCTCTTGAAAAAGATGGGACACCCCCAGTCCCTCCCAGCAGGGAGCTATATTTTCCCTTTGCTGAAACATGTCCGGGAGCGCCCCTCTTGCTTTTTCCTTGGAGCTGTGGTATGATTAAGGTATCTAAATAATTCAATGGGAGGACTGAAATGCAGGATCACGAGCATGAAGCAAAGAAGGCTTCCATTGTTGTCTTCAGTGGTGACATGGACAAGGTTATGGCAGCCTTCATCATTGCCACTACCGCTGCAGCCAGCGGCATTGATACCACCATGTTTTTTACTTTCTGGGGTCTCCAGGCCATTAAGAAGAAGGGGCCTACTGGCAAGACCTTCTTCCAGCGAATGCTCAGCTTTTTCTTGAAGGACATCAACGGCATTGGCCCCAGCAAGCTGAATATGGGTGGCATCGGCCGGTGGATGTTCAAACAGATGATGAAGCAACATAACGTCACACCCCTGCCTGAACTTCGGAAAATGGCTGTTGAAATGGGGGTAAAACTTCTCGCCTGCCAGATGAGCATGGAAGTTATGGGCATCCGCCGGGAGGACCTGATTGATGAAGTGAGCGATGTAGTGGGCGCTGCCACTTTCATCGCTGAAGCCAATAAATCTCATCTTACTTTGTTTATTTAAAGGAGGTTTGAAATGCCTGAGTATACCCCCGAAAGGACTTTAGATGCTCGTGGTCTTAAATGCCCTATGCCAGTAGTCAAAACTAGCCAGGAGATCAAGAATGTATCTGTGGGCGGTATCCTGGAGGTCCTGGCTACTGACCCCGGCTCTGTCGCCGATATTCAGGCCTGGTGTAAGAGCACCGGCAATGAGTTGGTGGGAATGGAAAAAGGCGAGGGCGTCTTCAAGTTCTGGATTCGCCGCGTCAAATAAGGGGGTATCTATGGCGATCCTGGCCTTCTTGTTCTACTACATCACGCCCTATATCGCTGTAGCCGTCTTCTTCGGCGGGCTGGCGTACCGGGTCTACCGCTGGTGGCGGGCGAAGCCCGTGGCGGCTCATCTCTCCCTCTTCCCCCGTCCTCAGGGCCGGCTGGGCCGCCTGCTGGACGCGCTGGTGGATATGTTCACCCTGAAGGGGCTCCTGCGGGTGAATCCCCTTCTCTGGGTCGGTGGCTTCATTATGCACCTGGGGCTCCTTTTCGTCCTGGTCGGGCACATCCGGGCCTTCACTGACTTCTACTTCCTCTGGAAACTCCTGAACTGGGGCAAGGAGCAGCAGCACACTTTTTCCGCTATCGCTGGGACGATTGCCGGGACTCTCTTCACTGTTCCCCTTTTCTACCTGCTGGCCCGCCGGTGGAGCGGCGCGGTCAAATGGCTCTCAGTCCCGGAGGACTTCTTTGTCCTCTTCCTGCTCATCGGCATCGCCCTGACCGGCTTCCATATGCGTCTCCTGCGGACGGTGGAGGTGGAGGAACTGCATCGCTTCTTCGCCGGACTGGCCTCCTTCCGCTGGCAGCCGGTCCCGGAGAGTGCAGGGCCCGCGTTCATCTGGCACTTCGCCCTGGTCCAACTCCTGATGGTCTACTTCCCCTTCGGCAAACTGAGCCACATCATCGGCTCGGTGCTCTCCAAGATGGTCGCCCGGAGTTAGGAGGACGCGATGTTGACCAAATTCTTGGAAACCGTTCGTCAGCGTATCACCCGTCCGCTCCAGTACTACCAGGACATCTGTGTCCGCTGCGGGGCCTGTATAGACGCCTGCCACTTCTACGTGACCTCCGGCAACCCGGCCCACATTCCGGCCTACCGGATGATGCTGGTCAAGAAACTGCTCCAGCAGGGCGGCAATGGTCGGAAAGGGAAGGGCATTCTGGGCTGGTACCGGGAGACCGGCATGGCCAGCGAGCGGATGGTGGCCGAACTCCGGCAGGCGCTCTGGGAGTGCACCGGCTGCCGACGGTGCTCCGTCTTCTGTCCCTTTGACCTGGATACCGCGCTCCTGGTCAATATGGGCCGCTACGCTCTCCTCCAGGAAGGGATGGGGATGGAGATGGTCGCCGAAATCGGCAACGCCGAGGTCAGCAAAGGGGAAATCATAGATGCCCTCAAGGAGTTCTATATAGACCAGGTCCGGGAACTGGAGGGGCGAATCCGGGAAGAGTGGGGCGTCCCCGACCTGCGCATTCCAGTGGACGAACCGGCGCGCGTCCTCTACGTCCCGGTGGTGGGCGAGCACGCCATTATCCCGCTGGCCAAAATCTTCCACGCGGCAAAAGAGTCCTGGTCGCTCAGTATGTTCACCGCTACCAATCACTCCTTCTTCATCGGCGACACGGAGAAAGCGAAGCAAGCGGCCCACTGGATTGTCCAGGAGGCCCGGCGGCTGGGCGTGCAGGTCATCGCCTACGCGGAGTGCGGCCATGCCACCCGGACCCTTCTGAACTTCTGGGA
Source organism: uncultured Anaerolineae bacterium (assembly GCA_964655275.1). Lineage (GTDB taxonomy): Bacteria > Chloroflexota > Anaerolineae > SpSt-600 > SpSt-600 > SpSt-600. Next base: position 22,242 of record CAZZMI010000031.1, read on the forward strand.
CCACTGGTTCGGTGAAGAGATCGCGGGCATCCAGCGGGTGAACGTGGTGCAACTGGTCGCTTCGTACCTGCAGGAGGGGCGCATCCGGGTCAAGCCTGGCGCCTTTGATGTCCCGATGACCTACCACGACCCCTGCAACCTGGGGCGGAACGCGGGTATCTTTGAGGAGCCGCGCATGCTCATCCGCGCCGTCGCCACTGACTTTCGCGAACTCAGCCCCAACCGGGAACTGAACTGGTGCTGCGGCGGGGGCGGCGGGCTCATCGCCGAACCGAGCATGTTTGAGGTCCGGATGAAGGCAGGGCGGCCCAAGGTGGAACAGATTCAGCGTACCGGCGCCAAATGGGTAGTCACTGCCTGCGAAAACTGCAAGACGCAGCTTTCGGACTTGAATCAGCATTATGGCTTAGGCATCCAGGTGAAAGGTGTTGTGGATTTGATCGCTGACGCGCTGGTGCTATAAAAGCACCATAAAATTAAAAGGTCATCTTTTGAAAAAAACCTGGGGGATACCCCCTATTCCCCCTGGCAGCGAGCGAAGCCCCCTGCACCCCCTTTTCCTCCCACCCTCGTGGGCTGAGGGTTTGCCATGGTTTTTGGTCCCACTCGTGGGCTAATTGCTAATGCCGGCCGTTTGCCCCCTTTTTGATAAA
>CAZZMI010000032.1:0-21822 GCA_964655275.1 uncultured Anaerolineae bacterium
CCCTCCATCCCCCTATTTTCCCCGCCCTCGTGGGCTCAGGGTTTGCCGTGGTTTTGGGTCCCACTCGTGGGCAATTTGCCCATGCTGGCGGTCACCCCTTCTTTAAAAACTTCGGGGGCACATCCCCCAGACCCCCTGCAGGGGACTTTTGCCCTCTGCGTCCCCAATTTTCCCCGCCTTCGTGGGCTTTGTATTTGCCATGGTTTTGGGTTTGAAAGAGCCTTGGGGATACCCCGATTCCCTTTGGCAGGGTTTTATCCCCATTGTGAAAACAGCGCCAGGACTTTGCCCGCTGCGCCGCTGGCTTGAGATACGGTCTCTGGAATATCCTTTGGCCCAGTGGCAGCTCCAGCCATGAAAACCCCAGGACGATGGCTTTCCAGTGGTGCGAGGTTCCCATCAGCTTCCACCAGAAAGCCATGTTTATCTACTTCTATACCGAGCTTCCTGGCTAACTCCCTGGTGGCGGGTCGCGGCACCATGGCCACGGCCAGAACCACCAGATCGGCAGGGATCTCCACTTGACTGCCGGAGAGAGTATCCACCCCCCTCACAATTATTTTGCCGTTCTCCTGGTAAATGCGAGCTACTTTACCCCTGATATAAAGAATGCGCTCTTCCATTACAGCGCGCTGAATAAATTCTTCATAACCCTTTCCCGCCGAGCGAATGTCAATGTAGAAGATAACAGCCTGACCATCGTGAACCCGGTGCTTGTATAGCATGGCGTGTTTGGCAGTATACATGCAACATATCTTGGAGCAATAAGGCATATGGCGTTCGGGGTCTCGGGAGCCTGCGCACTGAACGAAAACCACCATTTTGGGCTCTTTGCCATCGGAAGGGCGAAGAATCTTCCCCCCAGTCGGACCTGAGGCTGAGAGGAGTCTCTCAAAGGCTAAAGAATCTATCACGTCGGGTATTGCCCCACCCCCATATTCTCCAAGCTCCGGGAGAGGCAAAAGTTCATAGCCGGTGGCTACGATTATTGCCCCCGCTTCTTCCTCAAAAATTTTCTCTTTCTGGTTGTAATCAATGGCGCCAACGGGGCAGAAGCGCTCGCATACCCGACATTTGCCCTGGGTGAAATATAAGCAATTTTCAGCATCAATGACCGGTTTGTTAGGGACAGCTTGGGGGGATAAGGTATAAATGGCTTTGCGTTTGCCTATACCCCTTTCAAAATCAGCAGAAACAACCCTCTTAGGACATTTCTCCTGGCACACCCCGCAACCAGTGCAGAGATCCCAGTTCACGTAGGCAGGGTAACGACGAATTCGCACTTTGAAATGACCAAGCTCACCTTCCACAGAATCCACTTCGGAGTAGGTGTACAGTTTGATTCGGGGATGGCGGCCTACTTCTACCGTGCGCGGGGTGAGTATACACTGGGAACAGTCCAGGGTGGGGAAAGTTTCTGAAAGCTGGAGCATGTGCCCGCCAATGGAAGGTAACCTTTCTACAAGGACAACCTCGTAGCCAGCGTTGGCTATATCCAGAGCAGCTTGTATTCCTGCTATCCCAGCTCCAATTATTAGAGCCCGCTTAACAGGCATACGTAATTTCCCCTTTCCATTGTGCTAATGTGAGCGAGCCACAAGTGTGCCTCGCGCTCGCTCCTTACCGGAAGTTTATTACGCATACAGGTGAGCCCTGTCCACAGCTCTCGCATTCAAACTGAATGGTGGTATGTTCAATGCCGAATTTGCTGGACAGAGTGCGTTTCAATTCTTCCATCACAACCTGCGCCTGACTGAGGGCCTGGTCGGCTAAAACCACATGGGCGCTCAGGGCTACAAAACCCGGGCTTATGGTCCAGACGTGCAGATCATGCACCCCTTGAACTCCCTGGACCTGGAGCATAGCATCAATTACCTGGGATGCCTTGATGCCCGATGGCATTCCTTCAATCAGGATGGGCACTGCCTCCCGCAGCAGTCTGCTGGATCCAACCAAGATGATCAGCACTATGAGCACGCTTATCAGAGGATCTACCCAGAACCAGTTGGTGAAGAAAATGAGAGCTCCGGCAACTATTACGCCGATTGAGGAAAGGGTATCGCCCAAGGCATGGAGAAATGCGCTGCGCACATTGAGGTCATGGTGATCATGGCGGCTAAGGATGAAGGTCACTACCAGGTTGGCAATTAGCCCCACCAGCGCCACAATCAGCATAGGACCGGCTAAAACCTGCTCGGGCCTCATGAACCGTTCCCACGCCTCTTTTAAGATGCCGAAGGCCACCAAGAATAATGTAGCTCCGTTGATCAGGGCAGCCAGAACTTGTACCCGGTGAAAACCGTATGTATAGCGATCATCCGGCGGAAGGGAGGCCAAACGCAGAGCAAAATAGCTAAAGGCAAGAGCCAGAAGGTCAAGGAATACGTGGGCAGCATCGGAAAGCAGGGCCAAACTTCTGGTCCAGAGCCCTCCAGCGACTTCAGCAGCCAGGATCAGGCCGGTTAGTATGAGTGACCACGCAAGGCGCTGTTTAGGCTGATTCATTCTACTAACCCTTTAGCCCTCAGCACCGGGATGGGGTCAATATAGTGCTTTTCCAGTTCATAATTGGCTGGGTCAAGTCCGAGGGCTATAGCTAAAAGTTGGGTGAAATAAAATACAGGCAATGGCCTGAACCCACCCTTTTTTACAACCAGTTCCTTCTGCCACCGATCCAGGTTGAACTGGCAAAGCGGGCAGTTAGTGGCGATACCTTCTGCTCCTGCTCGGTAGGCAGAAGATATGATCCGGTAGCTCATTTCCATGGCTACTTCAGGCTTGATAGCCACCAGGTAATTCCCGCAGCATTCCACCTTCCCACCCCAGAGGACGGGTTCGGCTCCCAGGGAAGCTATTAGGTCATCAAGGGCATGGGGATTTTCGGGATCATCATAAGCCACTTCTGCCGGCGGTCTAAGGACCATGCACCCATAATAACAGGCTACTTTTAGGCCATTGAGGGGCTTTTTGACTTTGCTCTTAACTTTATCAAACCCTACTTCATCCCGTATAATCTGCAACACATCCAGCACTTCTACCTGGCCCTGATAATCGGCTTCTATGAAATAATTGAGCCTATCGCGCTTCTCTTTATCCAAACGAAGCACCCGGTTTGTCCGCTTTAGGACGTTGTAGCAGGTAGTGCAAGCGGTAGCGAGTTTTTCCCCCTGGGTGGAAGCGGCCACCAGTATCCTGGCTGGCCCCGCCAGGTCCAGCAAGTTATCCACAAGAAGGGGGAAAGAAGCTCCACAACAGTTCCAGTCGGGCAATTCTTCCAGCTTAACATCAAGGGCAGCCATTGCTTCCCGAACTGAGCGGTCAAACCCTTTGCCTTTGGTGTAAAGGGTGCAACCGGGAAAATAACTTACTTTCACGAGACCTCCTTGCATTTGCGCAATTTGTATCCCCAGTAAATGTTTGCTCTCTCAGTTTTTCCTCCAGAAAGCCATCCCCAGAAAGGCTGAGCTTTTACCACTTTCCAGGGTTTTGCTAATTCCTCAAGTTCAGCATTAGTCTTGAGGTAAAGCCTGTTCCCGGTAAGAGCGTAAACGCTTGAAACTATACGGTAGCGGCGCCACAGGTTGGGGTCTTGCTTTATAGTGGCTAAATCGGGATTGGTGATTATGAGGGCTGAACCTTCTCCAGCCCAGTTATAAATTTTCCCTAACAACTCCTTAAGTTCAACCGGGTTTAGAAAGCCGTGAAGCCCTATCATAATTATCCCGACCACTGGTTCCGGGCCAAAGAAGTCAAGGCAAACCGGTAAAATTTCTTCATCCCAGCGCTTAAGGTCCCCACAGTGGTAACGAGCGTTAGGGAAATTGCGCAGAAGTTTAGAGCCTTCTCTAACCACATCCGGATCTTTGTCAACGTATAAAACTCTACATTCTTTTCCCACAAGCTGATGGGTGTGGCCAGCAGTGGGTATGCCTGCACCAGCTACAAAGAAATTTTTAAAGCCTTCCTGGTAAAGTTCAAGGGTAGCAACTCTCCCAAAAAGCCATCTTTCTATGATAGCCTGGCGATATGGGCCTGCTTTCCGTAAGAACCTGTAGACTAACTTCTCAAGTAGGGACAGCTGGCCTTCTTCATCGGTGATGATAGCAGCCATCACCATACCAGTCCTGTAGATTGGCATCGGTGAATAACCCCTAAAGGGTGTATTTTCTGAAGCCTGCGATTATTGCCTGCTGGGGGAAAGCCTCCAGCTCTTCTTCCGGGATTTGGTTGTGCTTGAGGCGTTCCCCTTCTTTCTCCATAGCCAGCTCCCTAAGCGCTTCCATAATCCTTGAAAGGTCCACCCCCTTAGGGCAGCGGGCATAACAGGCCTGACAGGCAGCGCAGAACCAAATAGTGGCTGACTTCAGAACATCTTCCACCTGCCCGAGCTGCAGGAGGCGTATAACCTGGCTTGGCAATAGGTCCATTGCGAATGCAGCCGGGCATCCGGCGGAACATTCCCCGCACTGATAACAGGCCAGGAGGTCTTGTCCGCTTAATTCCTCAACTCTCCTGACTAATGGGTTAAAGAGGAATTTCTCCAGAGAAATTACCGCCCCCATATTCCCTCCCAGATTTGCCTTCAAATCTTACCTCAACTTGGCTTTTTTGTCAATAGGTTTTCTCAGCCGGACAAACTTCGGATTGCCCTGTCCCTGACTTGTGGTATAATTCTAACGAGTCACTTTGTGCTGGAGGCTTTATGAAGAAACCGATTTCATTGAAGGTAAACGGTGAAATATTCCAGGTAGAAGTAGACGAAGAGATTTCCCTTCTTGAAGTCCTGCGAGATTACCTCCACCTGACCGGAACTAAGAAAGGGTGTGGGGAAGGTCTTTGCGGCTCCTGCACCGTCATCGTGAACGGTAAAGCAGTCCGTTCCTGCACATATAAAGCGACAAAAGCCGATGGAGCATTGGTGGAAACTATTGAGGGCCTGGCTAAAGGTGGTGAACTTCACCCCCTCCAGAAAGCTTTCATTGACTATGGGGCAATCCAGTGTGGTTTCTGCACCCCAGGAATGATCATGAGCGCTAAGGCTTTGCTCGATCAAAACCCTTCCCCCTCCGATGAGGAAATCCTCAGAGCTATCCAGCCCAACCTGTGCCGATGTACAGGCTATTCCTCCATTATTAAAGCAATAAAGGCTGCGGCTGCCGAGCTCAGAGGCGAAGGGTACGTTCCCCCTGTTTTGCCCCCGAAAGTAACCCCTTTAAGAGTGGTGGGAAACCTCTTCCCCAAGCCAGATGCTATCCTCAAAGCAACCGGGAAAGCCCTTTACGCTGCTGACCTGTACTTTGAAGGCATGCTTTACGCCAAAGTCCTGAGAAGTCCTTACCCCCATGCTCGCATCCTCAAGATAGATACTTCCCGCGCGAAAAGCTTGCCCGGCGTGGTAGCCGTCCTCACAGCTGAAGACGTCCCGGGCGATAAAACCCACGGTGTTGTGCGCAAAGATTGGCCTGTCTTTGCTGTGGATAAAGTCCGATATGTAGGCGACGCTATCGCCATGGTGGTGGCCGAAAGTGAGAAAATTGCCTCTGAAGCCTTAAAACTCATTGAAGTGGATTACGAACCCCTTCCAGTGGTCACTTCACCTCAAGAAGCCCTCAAACCTGAAGCCCCCAAAATCCATGAAGGCGGCAACCTCCTCAAGCATATCTCCATCCGCCGCGGTAACGTTGAGGAGGCCTTCGCCAAAGCCGATGTAATCGTGGAAAGGGTTTACCGTACCCCAACCTACGAACACGCCTTCATGGAGCCCGAGGCAGGGGTCGCTACTGTGGATTCCGAAGGAAACATCACAGTTTATGTGGGTTCCCAGATACCATTTTTAGATCGGCGCCAGATAGCTGAAAGCCTGGCCATCCCTGAGGAAAAGGTAAGGGTGGTGGGAACATTTATCGGTGGAGCCTTCGGCGGAAAAGAAGACATATCTGTGCAAATACACCTGGCCCTGGCAGCCCTTAAAACCGGCCGGCCCGTTAAGATGGTCTTTTCCCGCGAAGAATCCTTCAGAGTTCACCCCAAACGCCACGCCACTACAATCCGCCTGAAAACCGGCGCCACTAAGGACGGGAAACTTCTGGCCCTGGAGGCGGAAATTTACGGAGATGCAGGAGCTTATGCTTCCCTCAGCGAGCACGTCATGACTCGTACAGCTACCCATATTTCTGGCCCCTATCAAATTCCCAATTTGAAGGTTGATTGTTATGCTGTTTATACCAACAACCCGCCTTCAGGGGCTTTCCGGGGCTTTGGAGTTCCCCAGGCAGCCTTTGCTATAGAAAGCCAGATGGACATAATGGCTGAGGAGCTGGGCTTATCACCCCTGGAAATCCGCAGGATAAATGCCCTCAGAACAGGCTCAAAGACAGCCCTCGGACAGCTTTTGGAGGAAAGCGTCGGGCTTCTGGAAACCATTGATAGAGTTGAAGAAGAAATAAGGAAAACCTATTTTGTCCCGGTAGAAGGGAACAAACGAAGGGCCTGGGGTATAGCCTGTGCTATGAAAAATGTGGGCCTTGGGGGCGGAGCTTCCGATAAAGCTGGAGCAGAGGTGGAGGTAACCGAGGAGGGCACTATAATCGTACGGGCGGGGGCAGCTGACCTTGGAGGAGGCTTATCGGGGGTTGTGGCAGCTATAGCAGCTGAGGAGTTCGGTCTATCCGGCTGGCAAGCTTCGGATTCGCCACCGGTTAAAGTCATCCTGGCTGATACAGGTTACACTCTGGATGGTGGCCCTACCACGGCTTCAAGGCAATCCTTTATAACAGGAAATGCAGTGCGCATTGCTGCCCGCCGGGTAAAAGAGCTTCTAACTCGCATTGCTGCTGAGGAGTTAGACGTTTCACCGGAAGAAATCACTTTTGAGGGAGGGTTCGTTAAGGCAGGGGAAAGGGCTTTATCTCTGGGCCAGCTTGTTTCAATAGCCAAAAAGCAGGGGCAGGAAGCAAGAGCCTCCTCCATCTACGAGGCTCCCGCCACTGTCCCGATAACCCAGGAAGGCCCCCACCATTTTGCTTTCGGATTTGCCACCCAGGCAGCTCTCGTGGAAGTGGATGTGGAAACAGGCGAAGTGCGCGTGCTTAAAGTCATTGCCGCCCACGACGTGGGCAAAGCTATAAGCCCGTTGGGGGTTGTGGGTCAGATAGAGGGTGGAGTCATGATGGGAATCGGCCTTGCTTTGAAAGAAGAGTTCGCCCTTAAGGATGGGATCCCCCTGGCCAAGGGGTTCAAAGATTACCAGATCCCCAGAGTTAAGGATATGCCTGAGATTGTGCCCATTATCGTTGAAGCTCCTTCCTCCCAGGGGCCTTTTGGAGCCAAGGGCATAGGGGAAATTCCATCCATCCCCACACCTCCAGCCATTGTCAACGCCATTTACAAAGCGTGTGGAGTTCGTTTTTATCATTTGCCTGTTAAAAGCCATGAATTGAGGGAGAAACTATGTCAAAAGCCAGCATAACGATAGTGGGTCTGGGATTTGTGGGAAGCTCCATAGGTTTAGCCCTTAAAAAATCGGGGGCTGATATCTTCATAACGGGCCACGATAAGGAGCCGGAAGTAGCCCGCGAGGCCCTCAAAATCAAAGCTGTGGACCGAACTGATTGGAACCTCATAAATGCCTGTGAGAAAGCAGATATAGTTATTCTCGCACTTCCCCTTCAGGCGATTCGGGACACAATGCAAGTGGTAGGTTCATACTTGAAGCCCGGGTGTCTGGTAACGGACACGGCTACCCTTAAAAGGCCGGTGATAAAGTGGGCTGAGGAATTGCTTCCGAAGCACGTAAGTTTTGTGGGGGGTAATCCGATAATAAGCCCCCAGGGAGGGGTGAGTGGGATAAAAGCAGCTTCAGCAGATGTGCTTAAGGGTGCACTTTACTGCCTCACTCCATCCCCCGAAGCCAGCGGAGAAGCCGTGGAGCTGGCGGTGGCTCTGGTAAAAACCATGGGTTCTAATCCATACTTTATGGACCCGGCAGAGCACGATGGCATTATGGCCGGGATAGAGCAATTGCCCCTGGTAACAGCAGCAGCGCTTATGGGAACCCTCTCTTATTCGCCACCCTGGAAGGATATGAGGAGGCTTGGAGGAACAGCTTTCAGCCAGGGAACGGCCTCCTTAGGGGAAAACCCCGCTTCCATAACAAGAGCTTTCTTGGAAAACGCCGATAACGTGATCCGTTGGATTGACGAATTCATTTCCCATCTGGAATTGCTTAAGCAGGAACTTCAAGAGCAGGATGAAAAGGCCTTAAACACTTACTTTGACCGGGCCATGGCTGAAAGAACGCGCTGGCTGAAGGACAAAATCACCGGCCAATGGGAGGAAGTTCCAGAGCCACCAAAACCTCCGGGAATGCTGGAGAGTTTTCTGGGAATTCGCTTTAAAAAACCTTAAAGGAGGAAAGCATGAGAGAGGATAAACTTGCCTGGATTGATGAAGAACTGAAAGCTCTCAAAGAGCAAGGCCTTTATATAAACATCCGCACGATCCAATCCCCTCAGGGCGCCTGGCTCATCGTAGATGGTAAAAGGGTCCTCAACTTCTGCTCCAACAACTACCTCGGATTAGCAAACCATCCCAAACTCAGGGAAGCAGCCCGCAAAGCCATTGAAGAGTGGGGTGTTGGTCCCGCCGCTGTCCGTACCATCGCCGGTACCATGTCCCTGCACCTGGAATTGGAAAGAAAGCTCGCCCAGTTCAAAGGAGCCGAAGACGCCATATCCTTCCAGTCAGGCTTCAAAGCTAACCTGGCAACGATCCCGGCCCTGGTGGGTGAGGGCGATGTAATTTTCTCTGACGAACTTAACCACGCATCCATAATAGATGGATGTCGCCTTTCAAGGGCCAGAATAGTGCGCTACAACCATTGCGACCCCGCTGATCTGGAAGCCAAGATCCAGCAAGAAGCAGGAAATTACCGGCGGGGAATAATCATAACGGACGGCGTGTTCTCCATGGATGGGGACATTGCCCCATTGCCAGAGATTGTGGAGATAGCTGAAAAATACAACCTTATGACCATGGTTGACGATGCCCATGGTGAAGGAGTGCTTGGGCGAGGTGGAAGGGGAATTGTTGACCATTTTGGCCTGCACGGACGAGTTGATGTGGAGATAGGCACTTTATCCAAAGCCTTTGGCGTGGTGGGAGGATATGTAGCCGGGAAAAAGAAAGTGGTGGAGTGGCTCCGCCAGAGGGGCAGGCCTTTCCTTTTCTCCAGTGCCATGACCCCCGCCGATGTAGCGGCCTGCATAGCTGCCGTTGAAATCCTTGAAGAATCCACCGAACTTGTGGACAAGCTCTGGGAAAATACCCGCTACTTTAAGGCTGAGATGCGCCGCCTCGGATTTGATATAGGCCAGAGCGTAACCCCGATAACTCCTGTTATGCTGGGAGAAGCTCCTCTGGCTCAGGAATTCTCCCGTCGCCTTTTTGAAAACGGGGTCTTTGCCCAGGCTATCGGCTACCCCACTGTTCCCAAGGGCAAAGCCCGCATAAGAGTGATGATTTCAGCCGTCCACTCCCGCGATGACCTGGACCGAGGCCTGGAAGCTTTCGCCAAAGTAGGCAAAGAGCTGGGTGTAATCCCGTGAAAGTGGCCATAATCCACGACTGGCTAAACCAGTACGGTGGAGCTGAGCTTGTACTGGAAGCCTTGAAAGAACTGTTTCCCGATGCCCCCATCTACACTTCCATCTATCACCCCAAAGCTATGCCCGATTTCTACCGGCGATGGGACATCCGAACTTCTTTCATGGATAAGCTTCCTTTTGTCAAAACCCACCACCAGCTTTTCCTTGTTTTTTATCCCCTGGCCTTTGAAAGTTTCAACCTTTCCGGATATGACCTGGTAATATCCAACAAAAGCGGCTTTTGCCATGGGATAATAACCAGCCCTGAAACAGTCCACATTTGTTACTGCCTCACCCCAACCCGCTTTGTCTGGGATTTTCATGAGTATATCCAGGGGGAAGCCATTGGCCCAATGGTCAGGAAACTGCTTCCCCCCTTTATTTTCTTCCTCCGTCAGTGGGATAAACTGGCTGCCGACCGGGTTGATTTTTTCATAGCCATATCCAGGGAAGTCAAAGAGAGAATCCGCAAATTTTACCGCAGGGCCAGCGAAATCCTTCACCCCCCTGTTTATACTTCCCGATTTTACATTTCCCCCGAGCAGGAGGATTACTACCTTGTGGTCTCAAGGCTTGTGCCATACAAACGCATAGATATAGCTGTGGAAGCCTTTAACCTTTTGAAGCGCCCCCTTATAGTGGTGGGGGAAGGGAGAGCAAGGCCCTCCCTGGAGAAGAAAGCCGGGCCTACAATCCGTTTCCTGGGAAGGGTTTCAGGAGAAGAGCTTGCGCAGCTTTATGCCCGCTGTAAAGCTTTGATTTTTCCGGGCCGTGAAGATTTCGGGATCGCTCCTCTGGAAGCTCAGGCCTCTGGAAGGCCCGTTATAGCATATGCTGCCGGCGGCGCTCTGGAAACTATTGTGGAGGGAAAAACAGGCTTGTTTTTCCACTCACAGACGCCGGAGGCTCTGGCTGAGGCAGTCCTGGAATTTGAAAGGCGGGCTGCTGATTTTGACCCTGCAGCCATAAGGCGAAACGCCGAGCGCTTTGATGTCAAAAATTTCCGGAATAAAATGTGGCTTTTCGTGCGGTTTGCCTTAGACTTTATTAAAGGAGGAGCCTATGTCTAAAGAAAAATTCCTGCGCTTTCCCGATGGTTTTATCTGGGGAGCTGCCACATCGGCTTACCAGATTGAAGGAGCCTGGAACGAAGACGGCAAAGGGCCATCCATCTGGGATACCTTCTGCCGCATCCCTGGGAAAATTAGAAACGGAGACACCGGCGATGTGGCTGCTGACCATTACCACCGGTGGGAAGAAGATGTGGAAATAATGGCTGAACTGGGCCTTAAGGCTTATCGCTTCTCTATAGCCTGGACCCGCATATTCCCCGAGGGGACAGGGGAGGTTAACCGGAAAGGGCTTGATTTCTACAGCCGCCTTGTGGATAAACTCCTGGCCCATGGTATTGAGCCTTTCGTTAATCTGTACCACTGGGATCTACCCCAGGCCCTTCAGGATAAAGGCGGGTGGCCAAACAGGGATACCGTCTACGCTTTCGCTCATTACGCTGAAACTGTAGCCCGCGAGCTTGGAGATCGGGTTTCCTTCTGGATTACCAACAATGAACCTTTCGTGGCTGCCATCATAGGCCATTTAACCGGTGAGCATGCCCCAGGGTTGCAAGACCCAGTGGCGGCTTTCGCCGCAGTCCATCACCTGCTTTTATCCCATGGCCTTGCAGTTCAGGCCATCAGGGCTTCCACCTCTCGCAAGCCAGAGGTTGGAATAGTCCTGAACCTGCACCCTGTCCATCCTGCTTCCTCTTCAGAGGAAGACCAGCTCGCCGCCAGGCGGCTTGATGGCGTCATAAACCGAATGTTCCTGGACCCCGTCTTCTTTGGGAAATATCCTGAAGATATGATGGAGCTCTTGGGTTTCTTCTTCCCCGAAATCCGTCAGGGTGATATGGAGACTATATCCATCCCCATAGATTTCCTCGGAATAAACTACTACACCCGCACCGTGGCCCGCTTTGACCCCGAATTCCCTCTCATTCAGGCTTCTCAGGTCCATCCCGAGGGGAACGAATACTCTCAGATGTGGGAAATCTACCCGCCTGGAATTTATGAAATCGTCATGAGGGTCTGGAAAGATTACAAGCCTGCCTCTATTTTCATTACCGAAAACGGCGTCCCGGTCCCCGATGGGGTAGACTTTGATGGGAAGGTGAGGGATGAAAGGCGCATCCGTTACCTCCATAACCACCTTGTTTACCTCCATAAAGCTATAAGTGAGGGTGCCCATGTCAGAGGTTACCTCGTCTGGTCCTTACTGGATAACTTTGAATGGGCGTACGGATATAGCATGAGGTTCGGTCTGGTTTATGTAGATTACCCAACCCAGAAGCGCATCATCAAAGAGAGCGGACGCTGGTATGCCCGGGTTATAAAGGAAAATGGAGTGCCCTGTTTAGGGTGACGATAGCAATCGCGCCATAACCTTTCAGGCCGGCCCATTTTCAGTTAAGCGTCGGGGAGTGCACGGATTCCTGGCTCTGAGGAAATTATCCTACGAATCGCTGGCAACCAGGGGAGCTGATTTATTTATAACGCCTTCAGGAGAATACACTATTGAAATCGGCCTTTACGATTAGCAAACCGGTAAGCGACTTCCTCTGGCCGATCAGTCAGGGGATTTTTACGTGCACTGAGGTTTATAGGGCTTCTTCCTCTATGGGAACCTCTACAACTTCTTTGGGAACTTTGTAGACGAGGCGGCAAAAGGCACAGTAACCGGGAGCGGTTGTCGGCTGCCCGCACTTCTGGCATGGGTGAAGGGGAATAGCCTCTTCCTCCTTGAATCGGATTCTCCCTTCTTCCCGGGCTTGCAGGAAAGAAAGATAGAAGCTGAGCTTGCTCCCCGGTGAGTTCTTCTCCAGCTGATTCAAAAGGCCCTTGTAAAAGATGGAAGTAGAGCCTGCAGCATATGGGCACTCATCGTAGATGTAATCAATGCCCATTAGTAGAGCATAAGCGGCTGTCTCTCTCTCATACATCCGGCAGAAAGGCTTTACTTTGCGGGCTAATCCAGGGTAAGAGGAAGGGAGAACCGGGCCCTGACGAGCCAGGTAGCCTGTGTGCCAGCGAAGGACGTTTCCCAAAAGTGCGGCAGCTTCATCGTCAAGGTTGTGGCCAGTAGCTATGGCGTAATAGCCACCTTCCAGTGCGATCCGGTTCATTTCGTGCCGCTTTACAAGCCCACATAAGGCGCAAACCCTCTGCCCCCGCCATGATTCTTTGGCCAATTCGGGTATACTGCGTCCGTAAAGGGTTTTAATATCCACAACGTGGAGTTCGGCCTCAGGGTGGGAGGAAGCAAATTTCTTCACCTTCTCCAGGGAAATCTCAGAATAATCTCCATGGCCTATGCCAAGGTTTATGTACATGCCGTCAGCTTTATAGCCAAGCCGCAAAAGAACATCCCAGAGGGATAGGCTATCTTTACCACCGGAGACGGCTACCAGAATTTTATCTTCCCGCCGGAACATTTTGTAAAGCTTTATTGTTTTATCGGTGCGCTCCACAAACCATTCAATGAAATGGTCACGGCACAGAGCCAGCTTATGCTGGCGCATGTTGATTACCGCTTCTTTCCCGCACTTACGGCAACGCATCTTTATCCTCCCGATATCACCGCTATGAGCTTGACCACATCCCCATCTTTGAGAACCGTGTCTTCGGTTATAAGTTTACCGTCCTTAACCGGGATGACCGCTTCAATGAGCAAGCCCACCTCTTCCACCGCTTTCTTAACCGTTATTCCGGGCCTCACTTCCCATTCTTTATCCCGATAAATAAGCTTGACCATCTTCCATCACCTCCTGAAGCAATGCCGCTATTATATTTTACCCCTACCTCCAGCCTGTAGCACTATAATTCCTCCAATTATTAAGGAAGCGCCCAGCATTTGAGGTCCTTCCATTCTTTCTCCGAAGAAGATAGCGCCCATGACCGCTGCTGCTACAGGTTCAAGGTTGGCCATTATGCTGGCCACACTCACGGGTATAAATCGCAGGGCGGTTATATAACAGAAACCCCCGCCCAGAGAAGGTATTATGCTTAAAGCCAAAAGCCAGGGCAAAAGGTTAAGGCGATGAAAAGGTAGCATGATGTTCCTGAAACTCAAAGGCAGGAGGAAGATAGCTCCCAACCCCATGGAATACATAAGGGTATCAAGGGGGCTATGGCGCCTCACCGCCAGCTTGTTGAATATATTGTAAAAGCTATAAGTGAGGCCAGCTCCCAACCCCAGGAAGACCCCGTAAAGGTTAAACCTTAAAGTCTCCGGTTTGTACACTTTCGCTACGAGCGCACTTCCGCTAAACGTGAGGATTATAGCCACAATTTTGAAGACCGTAAGCCTTTCTTTGAAGAGGAAGTGAGATATTATAGCCACCCAGGCCGGGGCTGTATACATTAAAATAGCAGCCATCCCTACCCCGATGGCATCTATAGCATAAGCGTAAACGGTGTAGAAAAGAGCCACCCCTATTAATGCATAAGCGAAGAAGAGGGCCCAGTCCACATTGGATGGAGAGAGTTTCCCCCTGAAGGTTTTAGCCAAAAATATGATAAGGGAAGTGAAGGCAATCCGAAAGAAGACGATATCAAGAGGGGTAAAACGAGGCTCCAAAGCCAGAATGGTCTTATAAAACGGCCCCAAAGTAGCCCATAGCAAAGCTGCTATTGCCACAAGGATGAAACCTGCAATTTCCCGGCTCAATTTGTCCTCCTTTAAAGGAATGATTATAATTTCTTCTGGAACTTTCCCCCAGGAGAGAGGACCCTGTGGAGCTTTTCCTTAGGTTGCTTCTGGCCCACATGCTGGGTGATTTCGTGTTTCAATCGGCAGGGCTGGTGGCCCTGAAAAGGCAAGGGTTTAAAGGTATCCTTATTCATATTGGAGTGGTCGCTTTCTGGACCTTTGCTCTAACCTGGAATTACTCAGTAAAAGGGTGGGCTATAGCTTTTCTCCTCTCAGCATTACACTTCGCTTCGGATTGGGCTCGCTATTACTGGCGAGCTCGCACCCCTCTGGAAGAACTCGCCTCCTTCCTTGGAGATCAGCTCTTGCACATTGGCCTCATCCTGGGAACAATGGCTGCTTTTGGGGTTCCCATTTCCTGGGAGGAATTAAAAAACCCTGCGTCCCTTGCAATACCCCTCCGGTTAATTTTAGCCTTCATCCTTTTTGTAATCCTCGTTTGGGTGGTCCCACTGCTGGAGAAAATGGTGGTGGAAATAAGCCCAGCCTGCTCTCACTCTCGCCGTTTCATAAAAGTAGAACCAACCCAGCGGTTTGTGGGTGCCGTGGAAAGAGTGCTGGCGATAATGCTTTTTGTAAAAGTAAACCCTTTTATCGCTTTCCTGGCTTTTATCCCACGCATTTTTATAGGTTCAAAAAGGCGATGTGCCCTTTACATGGCGGCTGTAAGTTTCTCCATAACCCTGCCGATAGCTTTTTACCTGGCAAAATTTTAACCTTCTTCAATGATGGTGTAGGATGTATGGATAGGGGCAGCTTTTTCCAGCATGGCCCCCACAGAGCAGTATTTTTCGTGAGATAACTGAATAGCTCTCTTGAGGCCTTCTTCCGAAATCCCCTTGCCTTTCACAATGTATTCCAGATGAAATTCAGTATAAACTTTGGGGTGCTCCTGGGCTCTTTCTGCCCTTACTTTTACTTGAAAGGATGTGACATTCTGGCGCTGCTTTTGAAGGATACTGATAACATCCATGGCCGTACAGCCTGCCAGGGCAATGAGAACCAGCTCCATAGGAGTTGGCCCCAATTCCGCCCCCCCTGCCTCTTTCCGGCCATCTATAACAATCCCTTTGCCTGATGGACTTTGCCCTACGAAGGTTAAGCCATTAACCCAGGTTACCTGCGCTTCCACCATCTTTCCCTCCCTCTTAAGATATTTTCAAGGAAGAAATTGCTTTTCTTACCGCCTCTATAGCAGGTTCTACAACTAAAGGATTGCCGGCAGCTCTCATAGCAGCCCCTACATCTTTCAATCCATTCCCGGTAATGAGAACAACAACCTTTTCCTCAGGATTGATGAGACCTTCCCGCAAAGCTTTTACCAACCCTGCAAACGGTGCAGCTCCAGCCGGCTCTGCGAATATCCCTGCTTCTCGCCCAAGAACCTTCATGGCTTCCAGGATTTCTTCATCCTTTACAGTGATGAAAGCCCCTCCGGTGTAGCGAACAGCCCGTAAAGCTTTTACCCTGTCCCTCGGCATGCCCACTGAAATGGAATCGGCTATGGTATTAGGTTCCACAGGCTTAACCTCCTCAGTCCCTTCTTTCCAGGCGTTGTAAAGGGCAGCTGAGCCCTCCGCCTGAACACCCAATAGTTTGGGAAGCTTATCAATCCACCCCAGAGTTACCAGATCCTTTAGACCTTTCCCCAGCCCTCCTATTATACACCCATCCCCAACTCCCACCAGGATCCAGTCAGGTGCTTTCCAACCGAGTTGCTCGCATATTTCGTATGCAGCAGTCTTCTTCCCTTCGGAAAGGTAAGGGTTATAGGCAGTGTTCCGGATATACCAACCATATTCTTTAGAGGCTTCAAGGCAAAGGTCAAAAGCCTGATCGTAAGAACCATCCACTGCCAGAACAGTGGCTCCATAAATTAAAAGCTGGGCTATCTTCCCCTGTGGGGCAGTTTTAGGGACGAAAATGATGCATTTTAAGCCCACGCTGGCAGCAAGACCTGCCAGAGAGGAGGCAGCATTTCCCGTACTGGCTGCGGCTATAACCCTTTTTCCCAGCTCAATAGCTTTGACTATTCCTACCGCGCTTGCCCGGTCTTTAAGAGAAGCTGTAGGCTGCCGGCCCTCATCCTTCAGGTAAAGGTAAGGCATGCCAAGCTTTTCCCCAAGCTTTCGGGCATGGTAGAGGGGGGTCCACCCTACAGTAAGGGGAGGAACAGGACTTTCGGGCTTTACCGGAAGGAGAGGTTTGTATCGCCAGATGGTGAAATTAGAACTTGAAGCCAATGCGGTCGGGTTTATCTGGCGAGCTATTTCCCGATAATCGTAAACCACATCCAGGATTCCCTCATCCCCATGGTGGGGACAAACGTAGAGAACTTCATCCACACCGTACTCTCGGCCGCAGAGGACACATTTAAGGCCCAGTACGTGCTTCATTCTTTACCTCCGCAAGCTTTTATAAAAGCTTCAAAAATGTTTTCCATAGGAGGGCCAGAGAAGTTTTCTGGATGCCATTGGACTCCCAGAGCGAAAACTCCTGGTTCTTCTTTCTCAATAGCTTCCACAATCCCGTCTTCAGCCCAGGCCACGGCCCTGAATCCGGGGGCTACTTCCTTCACTGCCTGATGGTGACGGCTATTTACTTTCAGATAAAGACACGCCAGAATTGAAGCCAAAAGGGAACCAGGCTTTACATTAATAGCATGGGCCTCATAATCAGGGGGATATTCGGGAGGCATAAAACTGTGGAGCTTTGAACCCGGCCTTTGCTGAGATATATCCTGAAACAATGTGCCACCAGCAGCCACATTCAGGACTTGCAAACCGCGGCATATCCCCAGGATAGGCTTCCCAAGCTCCAGGAATTTACGGGCCAGGAAAATCTCCATCCAATCCCTTTCCTCATCCACGAGCCAGAGCCAGGGCGCGGGATCCTCCCCGTAAAATTTTGGATGGACATCTCCTCCACCGCAAAGGAGTAAGCCATCAGCAAAATGAGCTACCCGGACAAATTCCTCCTCTCCACAAGGTGGAATGATGATGGGAGTACCTCCCGCCTTTTTAACCGCCTTAAGATATGTGGTCAGTTGTCCCCATAAGCTAACCTCATAGCCCTGGCGGATTTCACACTGAAAAGAAGCCGCTGGTAGAGCAATAAAAGGCTTCTTCATCAGACAATTGCCACTAAGCGTATTTAAGCCCCGGAACAAAACGGGGCATTTCTTCACAACTTACAGCGCATTTGATTATAAACCCGGGAGGTGAAACTGTCAAAAACTTTTTAAAGGGCCTACGGCAAACTTAAAGTCGCTCCGACCTTATGTTTCAGGCCCGTGGGGGAAATGGCGAACTTGACCTGGTTGCCCCATGTGTGTAAAATGTTTAAACACAAACAGGGAGACTGGTGCTCAGATGTTTGACGCTTTAACTCAGAAACTGCAGGGAATATTTCAGAAGTTAGCCCGGAAGGGTTACCTCACAGAGGCGGATGTAGATTCCGCCCTGCGGGAAGTGCGCCTTGCCCTGCTGGAAGCAGATGTCCACTATCAGGTGGTTAAAGATTTTCTGGCCAGGGTGAGGGAAAGAGCTGTTGGCGCTGAGGTAATGAAAAGCCTCACTCCGGCCCAGCAGGTGGTGAAAATAGTTTATGAAGAGCTGATTAAAACTCTTGGGAAAGGGGAAAAGCTCAACTTAACAGGGCAACCTCCTCACGTTATTATGCTTGTAGGTTTGCAAGGCTGCGGCAAGACAACCACCGCCGCCAAACTTGCCCTTAAACTCAAAAAGGAAGGCCATTTCCCGTTGCTTGTGGCAGCCGATACTAAACGCCCGGCCGCAATAGCCCAGCTGGAGGTCCTGGGACGCCAACTGGATATACCGGTTTACAAAGAAGATTCCTCTGTCCCATCGCCCCAAATATGCGTTAACGCCGTAAAGAAAGCGCGAACTGATTTCTACACGGTAGTGCTTTTGGATACCGCCGGCCGTCTTCACATAGATGACGAACTTATGAAAGAGCTGGAGGAGATAAAAAGGGCAACATTGCCCGCTGAGGTTATCCTTGTGGCCGATGCCATGACAGGGCAGGATGCCGTAAAGGTTGCTCAGGAATTCCACAACAGGGTTGGCCTTACAGGAATTATCCTTACCAAAATGGATGGGGATGCACGCGGTGGTGCGGCTATATCCATAAGAGCTGTGACCGGCGTCCCGATCAAGTTTATTGGCGTGGGGGAAAAACCTCAGGCTCTGGAAGAATTTCATCCCGAGCGCCTTGCATCCCGGATCCTGGGCATGGGCGATGTCCTCACACTGATAGAGAAAGCTCAAGAGGTAATTGACCAGGAAAAAGCTCTAAAAGCAGGAGAAAAACTTCTGGAAGGTGAATTCACCCTGGAAGATTTTCTGGAGCAAATTAAAGAGCTAAAGAAGCTTGGGCCCTTGAGCCAGCTTCTGGAACTGATACCAGGTTTCTCAAGCATGGTCAGGGAACTTCCCCTTGAGCTGACCGATCGTCAGCTCAAGCGTGTAGAGGCCATCATAAATTCCATGACCCCCGAAGAGCGCCGGCGTCCCGAAATCATAAACGCCAGCCGCAAGAGGCGTATTGCAAAGGGTTCCGGGACTACAGTGCAGGAAGTGAATGAATTGCTTGTTCAATTCCGTCAGGTTCAAAGAATGATGAAGGAAATGAAAAAAGGCCGGCTTCCCGGCTTTCTCAGATTCTTTACGTAAGGAGGTAAGATTTTGGTCAGGATAAGGCTCAGAAGGGTGGGGAAAAAGGGACAACCAAGCTACAGGATTGTGGTATGCGATTCCAGGGCTCCGAGGGATGGCAAGTATATAGAAAGCATTGGCTTTTATAATCCTCGCACCGAGCCCGATACAATTCAGATAAACGAAGAAAGGGCTTTATACTGGCTTGGGGTTGGAGCCCAACCTACTGAAGCTGTGCTCAGGCTCTTTGAGAAGGCCGGAATTATGGAAAAATTCCGGCAGGCCAAAGCGTAAATCAAACCCATCGGTCCCGGGTGGGATTAAAATCTTAAAACTCGTCAGGAGGGGGTTCTACCATGGCTACTGAGAATATCTCTATGCGTGAGCTTGTAGAATACATCGCCAAAGCTATAGTGGATGATCCTTCCAAAGTCCGCGTGGAGGAGGTCTCCGGGCCTAATTCTACGATCCTTGAGCTCCACGTAGCCCCCGAAGATGTGGGGCGGATAATTGGCCGCAACGGGAGAATAATCAATTCCATGCGCACCATCTTAAGGGTCATGGCCGTCCGACAGGGCAAGAGGGTTGTGCTTGAGCTCGTTTAACCCAGCTTCACCGCAGCCCCATCCGGACTCTCACTTTTTACCTCCTTCTGGCAAGTCCGGATGCGGAAGTTATCTTTAATCTATGGTAAAGAAGGCAAGGCAATCCCACCCGGGCCGAAGGGTTAAACCTAAAGAAGGCTATCCCAAATTCGTAGCCATAGGCAAAATAATAGAGCCCTGGGGAGATAAAGGTGAGGTCAAAGTAGAAATCCTCACCGACTTCCCAGAGCGTTTCTTTTCCCTGGAAAAGGTTTATATTGGCCAGACCGCTCGCCCGTTGAAAGTAAAAAGGTCCAGACTTTTTGAAGATTATGCTGTTCTCCACCTGGAAGGATGCGAAAGCCGTGCTGAAGCTTCAGCTCTTAAAGGTCAGATCATCCAAATTCCCCTGGAAGAACTCATGCCCCTTCAGGAGGGGGAGTACTACGAGTTTGAAATCATAGGCCTTGAGGTCTGGACTGACGATGGCCTTTATCTTGGCAAAGTGCAAGAGATAATTTACACCGGCGCTAACGACGTTTACGTGGTTAAAGGCCCAAAGGGGGAAGTGCTGATTCCAGCTCTGGAAGATGTGATCCTGAAAATAGACCTTGAAGAAGGGAAAATGCTGGTGAAGCTTCCGGAAGGCCTCCTCTAATGAAGGTTGAGCTTGTAGTGGAAGCGAGAGGCGTAAGGCTTGATAAATTCCTGGCAGAAAAGCTAAGGGAATTATCCCGCTCTTCCATCCAGCAGCTGATCCGTGAAGGTCTCGTCCTGGTGGATGGAATCCCAAGCAAACCCAGCTACAGGCTGAAGGGTGGGGAACTCGTAACGGTAACAATCCCCCCGCCACCACCTCTGGAACCGGAGCCTTTCCCTATCCCCCTGGATGTGGTATATGAGGACCGCTGGATCATAGTTATCAATAAGCCGGCAGGTTTAGTTGTGCATCCTGCCCCGGGGCATCAATCCGACACCCTCGTTAACGCCATATTAGCCCGCTGGCCAGAACTGAGAGGATTAGAAGACCGCACAAGGCTGGGGATAGTGCATCGCCTGGACAAGGATACTTCGGGTTTAATAGT
This sequence comes from uncultured Anaerolineae bacterium, assembly GCA_964655275.1. Taxonomy (GTDB): domain Bacteria; phylum Chloroflexota; class Anaerolineae; order SpSt-600; family SpSt-600; genus SpSt-600. The sequence continues at coordinate 20,757 of CAZZMI010000032.1, forward strand.
GGTGGCGAGGGATGAAAGGACAAAGGTTGAACTTCAAAGGCAATTCAAGGAACGTCTGGTGCGCAAGGTGTATCTGGCATTGGTGATGGGGAAAATTTACCCCATGCATGGAAGGATAGAAGCTCCTATTGGCCGGAGCCTGCGAAACCGCAAGAAAATGGCAGTAATATCAGGAGGGCGAGAGGCTATCACTGAATACAGGGTCCTGGAATACTTATCGGGCTACTCTTATATTGAGGTGTACCCGCTAACAGGCCGGACCCATCAAATAAGGGTGCACCTTTCTTATAAAGGTCATCCCATCGTTGGTGACAGAATTTACGGCCGCGGCCCTTCAATCCCGGGACTGGAACGCCCTTTCCTCCACGCTTATTCCCTCACCTTTAAACATCCAGCCTCCGGCGAGGAAATGACCTTCAAAGCTCCCCTTCCCCCGGAACTGGAAGAAATTCTGCAAAAGCTGCGCAGGTTTTTCAACCAATCTAATGCTTAAGCTTGCCCGGGCTACTTGTCAACAAGCAAAGAAAGAGGGTTACAAGGGGAAACGAGGTGGGCAGGGGTAAGCGTTCTTCCATCTAAATGGCAACCTCTCCCCCGGGGAAGGGAACCGGGGGGTTAGGTCAAATCCATTTCCTCCCTCGCCTTGCGACAGGCTGCTGCGATACGGTTCAAGACTTCGGGGAGGTTTTCCAATACTTCGCGGTTCTGAAAGCGCAATACCCGAAGCCCCCGCGCGGCCAGAATCCGGTCCCGCTCCTTATCGTACTCAGCTTGCTTTTGGTGGATTTCCCCATCCACCTCCACGACCAGTCCGGCGGCGTGGCAGTAGAAGTCCACAATGAAGCCGTCAATGACCTGCTGGCGGCGGAAGTGAAAGCCTTCCAGCTGGTTTTTGCGGAGGTGCGACCAGAGCACCCGTTCCGCTGGGGTCATGCGGCGGCGGAGTTCTTTCGCCCTGGCAACCTTTGCCGCACTTACCTTCTGACCGATGACAATGTTTCGCGCCGGCATCGCTTTAACCCCTCCTCCAACCCCTCCCCGAAGCGGGGAGGGGAGAATCTACCCC
>CAZZMI010000033.1:0-21566 GCA_964655275.1 uncultured Anaerolineae bacterium
AAGCAGGAACCGGATGAGGGCAAATGGAATATTTGCCCATATTCCGGAGAACGGTTAACCGGCGCCATAGTTAGCGCGGCTCCACGATGAATTTTATAGCTGTCCTCTCTTGACCGTTTATATCAACCTCTGTAAAGGAAGGGATACAAACAATATCGTAACCATCCAGTGCTAAATAACCCCTGGCAATGGCTATGGCTTTGATGGCTTGATTGACGGCACCGGCCCCTATAGCCTGAACTTCCGCCCTCTTATTTTCCCTTATTACCCCTGCTATAGCTCCAGCCACCGCTGTAGAACGAGATTTTGCCGAAACTTTTATTATAGGCATTTTGCCTCCTCAAAACTGCCCCAAGGGCTGAGTCTATATAAATTTTACACTATCAAACGCCCCATAGCAAGCTTTTTAAAGCTACTCGGGGCCCTTTTCAAAGCCCATATGCCATATGTTTCCAGGTCATCCGATGAAGAGGGGGCAAGAAAGGGGCCGATAGGTGCCTTTGCGCACCGTTTCCAGAGCTGGAGTTACTAGCCCAGCGCCATTGTCAAAAGGCACTATGTAATAAGCCAAGCCGGAATAGCCCAGACCTCCGGGATCGTCGGCCACGCCGTGGACCAAAACATTGTCATCCTCGCTCGCCAGGAAATCCCCACGAGTGCTTCTCAGCTACGAGGAAAAGTAGAGGGTCAGCGAGACCATGGCCAGGGAAATTCGGTAACTGCATAAATTTTTTTCCTTCACCTCAAAGCCAGCGCAGTAAGGAATAAGGCTAAAAGCAAAAGGCGATGATGCTTTTGCCTATCAATCCCTAAAAGGCCCAGCATAAGGCAAGCCAACCCTCCGGCCAGCAGGTATTTCCCCGTGAACCAGAGGCTCAGGAAAAGTAACCCAAGTGGTCCAAAAATAAGCACCTCACGCCAGCGTGTTTTTTCGTCCTCCAGTCCCCATGCCACAAAGCCGAAAGCGATGGCGCTTGCAAAGGATAAAAGCTCTACATTGCGGCCAGTAATTTCTCCCACAAGCCAGGGCAAGGAAATTTCATAAAAAGCTTTCCAGGGAGCCGGCTCTTTCCCGTGCTTAGTGCTCATAACTCCGGCAATCCCCAGGGCCATTGCCAGCATCAAGATAGGCCATAGCTTAATCCTCTCGGAGAAAGTAAGGGCAAGGGCCAAAAGGGTGAAAAACAACCACGAACCCAGAGCTTTTCCCCGCTCGGGCCAGAAAACCTTCTCCCACCAGGTAATAATCCGCCCCAGTAAGTTTGCAGTTTCCCAGGCAATGGAACCAGGGAGGGCATAGGGAGGGGTTAGCATTTTATTATTGGCTAAAGGTAATGGAAGAGAATTCCCGGAGAAAAGCGCTTTAAAGGAGCGCCACCACCCTGGCATTAATCCTTCTACCAGGAAGAGCAGGAGGAAAAATTGTAATGGAGAGAAAGGGCTGCCTGTGGCTAAAAAACCGGCCACAAAACTCCAAAGAGGCCTTAACTTGAAAATAGGGCCTTCAAAACTCAGGGAAAGGTTCATCCCTCCGTCTTTTTGTAGATTTCAAAATATACCGAGAGGCGGGTGAAGAAGGTCCCCTCATCACCCAGAGCCACATCTTTGATGGTGATCCAGCATTCCAGATTGTCGGTTTCAAGTTTAAATTTTTTATCCTTTTCAGCCAGGATAATTTCTTGGGAGTAGGACCTCAGAGTAGCCAGCATGGCTTCATCGGCTCTGGGGATAGCTATAACTTTGGAGACAGTTCGGTTGAGGTCTTTATCAAAAAGCCATACTTCAAAGGCTCCGGCTTTGGGAGGGTCTCCTGAAGCCACAAGTTCAGTAATTTCAATGCCGCATTCCCCCAGATATTTTTCCCCCGCTCCTTCAATGGGGAAAGACTCGGCGAAGCGGATATCACCATAAGTGTAGGTTGATGAATAACCAGCGAGAGGGGAGATTGCCCTTACTTCACCTTCAATAACCTCTGGCTTTGGAGCCGGAGCGGGCCTCGTAGAAGGTCTGGGGATTTGAACCCGCAGACGGAAAGGCCTGCTCTTCAAGAGCCTGTAGCCAATACCGGCTACTATGAGGACAACCAGAAATAGAAGTATAGCCCTCAAGAAGGGCAAGAAGTTTAAACCTTTCGCCTTGGGCTGAGGCATTGCTGGTTCCGTAAGGCCCAGAGCCGACCTTATGGTTTCAAGGCGCGAGATTAAAAGCTCATTCCCCGGATTTTCCCGTTTGATTTCGTTCAAAAGTTTAGCCAGATCTTCCGGAGGCCACCCTTTGAAGCGGGCTTTTAGTAGTTCTGGATTAGAAACAAGGGCATAAGAATCAGCAGCCATTAAAATGTAGTGCTTTTTGAACTCCGGCTTGAGGTCCCATGGATCAGTGTTAACCCATTGAATTGGCCAGAGCCACCATCCTATTACCAGCCAGCCCAAAAGTAAGCCAGCCAGAAAAGCCAGAGCAAGCCAGAAATAACTTTTCTGAAGCTTAAACATTCCCACCCCCTTTAACCCATTTTCCGGCGCCATTCTTGTTTTATCTCCAGTTTATCCAGATCAACCCCCAGAGCCATGAATTCTTTTAGAAGTCGGTTAAACTTGGAAGATTCCTCAAGCATGGGGAAATGGCGGGCTCCAGGTATGACTATGAAACGCAAGGGAGCTTTGAAATCCTTGAAAGCGGCCAGGTTATTTGTGCTGACTAATCCATCTTTTTCACCGTAGATAATCAGAGTAGGAACTTTGAGGCTAAGCAACTCCAAACGTAAATCTAACTCCCTCACAGACCAGAGGCTTTGTTCTACAGCTTTGGGAGAAGCTTTCTGGACCTCCTTCTGAAGTTCAGGATACTCTGGAGGGACAAGCCTGACCAGGCGGTCTTTCTGGAGTAATAAGGGGTTAAAAGAGCTTCCCGTAATGGGCAGACTGACGGCCACAAGCTTCTCCACTTTCTCTGGATAAGCGGCCGCAAATCGCACTGCTACTATAGCTCCAAGAGAATGTCCTACCAGATGAAGCCGAGCAATTCCCAGGTTCCCAATGAATTCTTCCAGAAGCTTCAGATAATCTCCTATTGTAAAACGCTCGTAAACCTTGTCCGAATCTCCGAAGCCCCAGAAGTCTAAAGCATAAGTTTTGAAGTAAGGGGATAACTCCTCCATGCTCCCAAGCCAATAGCGCCAGGAGCCAAGCCAGCCGTGGAGGAAAATAAGCGGCTTGCCACGTCCTATCGTCTCATAATGCACAAGACTGCCATCAATAATTATTGCGCTCATTTTTTAAACCTGTTCAGGAATTCCTGCACCCTGCGCGGTAATTCATCGGGAGAGAAAGGTTTGATAATGTAACCATCACCTCCGGCATCAAAGCCTGCTTTAATTTCATGTTCCTGTCCCCTGGCCGTCAGGAAAACAACGGGAATGTTCTTGGTATCGGGGATTTCTTTGAGCTTCCTGCAAACATCATACCCCGAAAGCTTTGGCAACTTTATATCAAGCAAGATAAGATCAGGCTGCTCAGTTAAGGCTTTTTCCACAGCTTCAAGGCCGTCCATAGCCTTTGCCACTTCAAAGCCTCCAAGCTGAAGGGAGATCTCGACCAGCTCCAGGATATCTCTTTCATCTTCCACCACGAGTATTTTAGCCATATTTGCCTCCGCTTTCCTCCCAGGCTGGAAGAGTAAAAATAAAGGTGGTGCCCACATCGGGAGCGCTTTTGAACCAGATTTCCCCTCCCTGCATTTCCACCAGGTTCTTGGTTATGTGAAGGCCAAGGCCTGTACCCTGCCTCTCACGAACCATGGGGTGGGAACCCCGGAAAAAGCGACTGAAAATCTTCGGCTGTTCCTCAAACGGAATGCCTATGCCTGTATCTTCTACTTCAATCTTAACAAATTTGTTTTCCTTCACAGCCCTTATCGTAACCCTGCCCCCCTGAGGGGTATAAGCACAGGCATTATCTACAAGATTGGAAAGAATCTGGGCAAGCCTCAGCCGATCGGCCCTCAAGGGCGGAAGGTCTTCAGGGACCTCTATCTGAAGGATCAAGCCCTTTTCCCCTGCTTTTTCCCAATATGAACTTATGATTTCATCCACCACTTCCCTCAGGTTAACCGCAGAGATGTTGATCGGAATTTTGCCAGCTTCTATTTTGGAAAGCTCACTCAGGTCCTCCAAAAGTTTCTTCATTCTTTCGGCGTTAAAGAGAATTTTATGCAGGAATTCTTCCTGACGCTCGCTCAGGGGCCCAGCCTTTCTGTTAAGGATCAACTCGGTATAGCCTTTGATGGAGGCCAGAGGAGTTCTCAGTTCGTGAGAAATATCCCCTATCAAGGCGCTCTTGGTTTCCAGAGCCTGGCGGACTTTTTCAAAGAGCCTGGCCTGATTAATGGCAATGGCTGCCCTATCAGCCAGACTGCGGATGAAAGATAGGTGCTCCGACGTAAAAGCATTGAGGTAAGAACTTTCCAGTGTTATCGCCCCCAGGACTTTCCCTTCCAGAATTATGGGGACGGTAAGTTGGGAAAGGGTTGATTCCCTTACAGGGTCGTAATCGGGGTCCTTGCTCACATCGGGGCAAAGAACAGCCTGGCCTGTTCTCACCGCCCTGCCCGTTATACCCCTCTCTATAGGGTAAGGGGAATTTGAATATTTTTCAATGGCCGGAGGGTAGCCCACGGAACCCTTAAGGTAGAGGCCTTTCTGTCCCTCTCTTTCATCCACCAGCGCCAGGAGACCCGCATCAGCACCGGTAAAGGCCACAGCCCTCTCTACTATGAGTTTTAGAAGGCGATCCAGGTCAGAGGAAGCCATGGCCATTTCGCGGTCTATTTCGGAAAGAATAGCCAGCTCCTTTACCCTCTGGGCAAGGGCTTTATCGGTTCGCTCCATAAGCCGAGCATTCTCCAGAGCTATGGCTGTTTGAGAGGCTATGTTCTGGAGGATTTCCAGATCTTCCTGGGTGTAAAATTTTTCATCATCATAGCTCTGGACAGCCATGACTCCTATAACTTTGTTGCCCGCTATAAGAGGAACACCAAGCCAGCTTCTGGCCGTGCGGCCAACTGGCTCAACTCCAAGGCGTTTGAGTTCTTCCTCCGCATTTGATGACAGGAGCAAGGGCTTGCCTGTAAGGATAATGTGCTCGGTAAGCCCCCTGCCAGGGATTATCTTGCGTTTGCCTCCCTCTTTGAGCTGCCCTTCTTCCACCACGAAAATGAATTCAATCGTTTCTTCCTCAGGGTTATATAGAGCAATGTAGAAATTGCTGGCATCCATCAGGCGGGAAATTTCCCGATGCACTATGGAAAGCAGGAGGTTGAAATCCATAACCGAGCTCACATTACGGGCTATCTCGTTCAGAACCGAAAGTTTTGTAGCACGTTTCCTTTCCTTTTCCAGAAGCTGAAGATTTTCCAGGGCCATTTCCCCTTTGGACACAACTGTTTCTATAGCCCTTACATCTTGAGGGGTGAAAGAGCCTTCGGGTTTGTTGGCCAGGGCTACAAGGCCTACAGGCTTCCCCTGAATCCTCAAAGGGAAAGCTATAAACGAACTGAGTTTTACCGGTGTATCAACCCAGCGGGAGAAACGCGGGTCAAGCTCCAGGTTTGCCGACGTTATACTTCTCCCTTCCCCTATAACCAGATCGGCTAAGGTCTTGCGGCCCGGCGGAGGCAAAAGTTTAAGTTGTTTACGAGAAGGTGGCTCGCCCCAGGAAGCTTTCCGAACCAGATTGCCATTCTCCTCCATGATTATTTCACCCCAGGTGGAACCGGTAAGCTGAACAAGGCTTTCCAGCAACGTCTTGAGGAGAACTTCAGGCTCTTTCTGGGAGGCCATAAGTTCACCCACATCGCTTAAAGCCTTGTAAAAATCTCTTTGCCTCCTCTGAGAGCCAATCCACTGGTCCACCGCTACAGCGCTCAAAGTCAGCAAAATTATTTCCGCCAGCAGGGAGAAAAAATGTTCAGAAAAGACGTTTACCGCTGCCGTTTTAAGCACATGAGGGAGCATTAGAGAAACCACAAGGAAGGCGCCGAAAAGGCCCGGGGCAAGCCCATAAAAGAACGACACTAAGATTACAGGGAGAAAGTAAAGGTAACGTACAGCATGGAGCGGGCTTTCAGCCGGGGCCTGGTAAAAAACCCAGGTCACCACTAATGCAAATATGGCCGAAAATATAGCTGGCCAAAGGCTTTGCTTTCTCATTTTAGCTTACCACCATGGAAGCTAAAAGGCTGAAAAGAGCATTGCTAACCCAGCAAGTCAAAAGGTTCCCCCTCCACCGGAAAAGAGCTGCATTCATAATAGCCATGGTTAGAATATAAAACTGGGCTCCAAGACTCAGGGGCGCATACCTTACCCAGAGGGCCTTAATCATGTAAACGGCCACATTTAGGAGCCCGCTCAGGAATGCAGATGACCAGAACCCCATGCCTTTGTAATTGTGCCAGTAGTTGAAAAGGAAACCCCGGAAGAAAAGTTCTTCCCCGAGAGATTGAATTCCGAGCTCATAGCCCAAAAGCCAGATAACGTAAGGCCAGGGATTGAAGATAAGTTTCTTGCCTATGGCTGTTACCACCAGCAACATATGGGCCCCAAGGAAGGCCCCCGCCAGCAAGCCAATGAAGATGTTTTCACCCAAATTAACCGTGCTTAGGCCTATTCTCTGAGCACCGGAAGGGTAGCGGCTGGCCAGCATAGCAAGGGGAAACCAGGGGAGGAGCATCAGAAGGCCCCAAAGCAATACAGGGCTGTAAATCCGGGAAGAAAGATGAAGCTCCTGCCTCAGGCCGCTCTTTGTAAGGTAATCTACCAAGGCCATTACTGTCAGGTTGAAAAGGTAGAGGGAGAAAGCCACTGGCAGGGCTTTTTCCCCTTTTTGACGCCAGAGCATGAACCACACCGGGGCCAGGAAATAGAGGCAAATAGAACCGGCCTCACTAACGAAGGCTGAAAGGCCAATGCTTCCGGTTGGTTTCTTTATCGCCCACTCAGAAATAGCTACAATGCCGATGGCGGAAAGTAGAGTTACTATCAAAAGGATTTTAGCCAGCCGGTTTTCCTGAAGTAAAACCCTCTCTATTTCGTGCGCCTCTTCTTTGACAATAAAAGCAATGGATGACATTGTTAGCTCCAGGGTTCAGCTATTACTCGCTTTATCTCGCTCACAAGGGTTTCCACACTGAAGGGTTTGACAAGGAAGCGCTTAGCACCCAATCCCAGGACCTTAACCCTGGTTTTCTCCCTATCCACGGGGCTTGCCGTTATCACTATCACCGGGATATGGCGTGTGGTTTCATCCGCCCTCAGCCTCCTGAGCACTTCATATCCGTCAATTCCCGGCATTTTAAGGTCTAGAAGGATAAGATGAGGCGGGTCCTCTTTTACAATCCTGAGGGCTTCTTCCCCGCTGTAAGCCCCTCTAACCCTGAAATTGTATCTGGTAAGAGCATCCATAAGCCAGCTTACTACATCGGGTTCATCATCTACGACCAGGATTTTGTTCAAGCGACCTCCATCCAGGGCTTCCAGGATGCTGCGGACGCTCATTATCAGCCTTTCTTCCTCAAAGGGCTTGGTAATGTAATCGGCAGCGCCAAGGGCAAAGCCTTTCTCCGGTTCAGCTACCACTGAGACAATAATTACCGGTATGGAGGCGGTAGTCTCGTCCTTTTTGAGGCGTTCCAGGAGCTCAAAGCCATCCATATCGCCGAGACGAATATCTAAGGTTATAAGGTCAGGCTTTAATTCCCTGGCAAGCCAGAGGGCATCCCCTCCGCTGAAGGTTACGGCTACTTCGTACCCCTCCATTTCAAGGCTGTGCCGGATCAATTCAGCCACATCCCGGTCATCTTCCACCACCAGGATCTTGCCCTTCCTCTCCTCACGAGGCAGGACTTCTATTGGCTTCTCTTCTGCTTTCTCCTCCACAGCTACAGGAATTGTAAAACTGAAAGTGGAGCCCTTGCCCAGCTCGCTTTGGACCCATATCTGACCGCCGTGCAATTCCACAAAAGCTTTGGTTATGGCCAGACCAAGCCCAGTTCCGGGGCTTTCTCTAACCACAGGGTGGTCAGCTCTGAAGAAACGGTCGAATACCCTGGGCAGATCCTCAGGGGCTATCCCTATGCCTGTATCCCTTACATCTACCTGGACCACATCTCCCACCGCTCTGGCGGTTACAGTTACCGAACCACCTTCAGGGGTATACTGGCAGGCATTGCTTATAAGGTTGGTGAGGATTTGAGTGAGGCGGTCTTTATCGGCCCATAGAGGAGGAAGGTCATCAGGTATGTCCACAATGTAGCTGAGGCTTTTCTCCCGGATGCGATGCTCAAAGGCAAGGGATACTTCTTCTACCACTTTCTTGAGGGAGAGGGGCTCAAAATTCAACCGGACCCTTCCGCTCTCTATGCGAGAGATATCCAGAATGTCGCTTACAAGGCTGGCCAGTCGGTCAGCGTTGTTCTTGATGATGGTAACAAAGCGCTTCTGCTGCTCGCTCAGTGGGCCGGCAACTCCCATGTAAAGGAGGTCAATGTAACCTTTTATTGAAGTCATAGGAGTTCGGAGTTCGTGGGAGACAGTGGAGATGAATTCGGTTTTCATGCGGTCTATTTCGGCTTCCCTGGTTATATCCCTCAGGACGGCTATGGTTCCCATCGTTCCGCCACGGCCTACCGGAGCCCTGACCAGGGATACATCAAGCACCTTGCGTGGCCCTTCAACCCGGAATGAGACCGCTTCACCCGGTTCCTTCACTTTGGCGTTTTGTATAAGGAGGTCAGTATAGAATTTGAGGACAAAGTCCCTTTCTTTTTCTGAAGTCGCTGTAACTATATCCCTGAGCGGATGGTCAGCAAGGGAAGCCCCCTTCACTCCCAGCATTTCTTCAGCCGATGGGTTGAGCATCAGGATGTTATTCTTCTCATCAAGGACCAATATTCCGTCGGTAATGGATGAGAGGATGGTCTGGATGCGGTAAGCCTCGGCAGCCTGCTCCTGAAGCATGTCGCCCAACCTCTGAGCCTGGTCGGTAATGAGGCGATAGAGTTCGGCGTTGTTGATGGCCTGCGCCACCTGTGCAGCCGCTGCCGATACAAGTTTAAGGTGGTCTTCGGTAAAATATGAAGGGTCAGGGTGGAAGAGGAGTATAGCGCCCAGAGCCTCTTCACCCAAAAGAAGGGGAACTGCCAGCGCCGATTTCCTGACCATTCCCGATTCCGAGGGCAAGGGGATCCATCTTACATCCTGGGCAACGTCCGGGATTATAACCGGCTGTTTCTTTTCAATTACCCATCCAGCAAGGCCTTTGCCGACAGAGAACGGAGTAGGTTTACCACCTTTAGGCAGTGGCTCCTTTCGTCCAAAGGCTGCCCTGTAAATAAGGCGCCCGTTCTGGTCCAGGAGCATGATAGCCCCTTGGGGTGCACCAATAGCTTCATGGAGCATCCTAAGGGCTTCATTGAGGACTCTGTCCAGGTCAAGGGTAGCAGCCAGCCTTTCGGTGATACGATAAAGGGTCTCCACCATGTCCCTCTCACGGGCCAAGTCCTCCATAGTTTGCTGAAGTTCCGCTGTGCGCTGGCGCACCCTCTCCTCAAGCTCCTGGGCCAAAGTCACCGTCTCCTGATAAAGGCGAGCGTTCTGGATAGCTATTGCCAGCTGACCAGCAAAGATCATTACAGCTTCAGCGTCCTCTGGCGTGAAGAACCCTGGAATTTCTTTGTCCACGGACAATTGGCCTATAACTTGCCCCCGATAAATGAGGGGAGCCCCTATCCAGGAGCGGATGCGTTCAACAGCTGTTACTTTGTCCAAAATGTTTTCTTCTGCAGTATCCCTTATAAGCACAGGCTTTAGGGTCTCGCGCATCCTTCGGAAGGGGATGTTCTTTTCAGGATCAAAGGTTACCTTTAATACCTCCTCCAACTTCTCGCCAAAGCCCCTCCCGGCCACAATGCGAAGCTTATTATCTTCCAGCAGAATAAGGGAAGCCGTATCGTAATCCACCACGCGTTTGAGGTAGTCAAGGGCCTGGTTTATTATGGCATCAAGGTCAAGGGTGGAACTCAGAAGTTCGCCCATCTCCCGGAGGGTGAGGGCCATCTCGCGGCGCTTTTTCTCCTCCTGGTAGAGGCGGGCGTTCTGGATGGCTACTGCCACCTGGCCTGCTACCGTCATCATGAAATTAAGGTCTGTGACGTCAAAGGCGTTTTCCCGTTCATAACTCTGAACAGCCATGACGCCGATAACTTCATCGCCTACCATTAATGGCACGCCAAGCCAGGAAAGAGCTGGCTTACCCCTTAATTGCACTCCTTTCAAGTTTTTGACGCGCTCCTCCACCTTATTGGGAAGGAAGAGGGGTTCTCGCGTTCTTATGATATATTCGGTTAAGCCTGTACCTGCCTCCCTTGAACCTGCTTCTATCCTTTTGCCTTCTTCAAAATAGTATGAGAACACAACCGTATCTTTTTCGGGTTCATACAGAGCGATGTAAAAGTTAGTGGTGTCAATCACGGCACTGAGGGATTCGTGGAGCCTGGAAAAGATTTCCTCCAGGTCAAGGGTTGAGCTTACAGCCTGGCTGATCTCGTTAAGGGCGGAAAGCACTCGTATCCTGCGGTCTCTTTCAGTAAATAGCATGGCTCTGGATATAGCAACGGCGGCTACATCGGCAAGGGCTAATATAAGCCTCTTTTGCGATGGGTTCAGAAGGGTGTCTAAGACCAGAATTCCGACGACTCCGGCTTCAGTTTTCAGAGGTATATTGGTGAGCTCTTTCTTAAGAGGGAATAACCCTTTAACAACCCTGGGGTCGTTCTCAGCATCTTCAGTTTCAAAGATCTCACCGGTTTGGATTACTATGCCGAAAGTTCCTGTTGAAGCGGGAATCCGGCGATTATTGAATTCCTGGATTACATCTTCAGGGACATTGCGGCTTATGCTCAGACGCAAAGTATCAGTGGCCTTGTCAATAAGAATTATGGAGCCTTCGTTTATTCCAGCAATGTAGAGGGCTGTATCTAAGGTTATGCGCAGGACCTCTTCAAGGGCTGTGGCCCTGTTCAAGGATTCGCCGGCTTCAGAAAGGATGGAAAGTTCCCTGAGGCGTGCCTGGGCTTCCTGGAACAGGCGGGCATTGTGGATAGCTATGGAAAGCTGGTCAGCTATGGTTTCAAGGCAAACAACATCCTCTTCCTCAAAAGCATAAGGCTTTTCATCTTCAATGTCCAGCACTCCCACAACTTTATCCCGAATGCGAAGCGGAATGCACAGTTCGGATTTAGGGTTCCAACCAGGGGCAGAGATGTAATAAGGGTCTAAGGAGGTGTCGTTGGCGAGGCGGGTACGCCCGGTTCTGGCAGTCCATCCTATCATTCCCTCGGTTATTTTCTGGCGCCACAGGCCTGGCTTCACTCCTTCATATATGCTGGAAGAAGCTTTGAGGACCAATTCCTGGCCCTTTTCATCCAGCATAAGGATGGCTACATGGGGATAACCGAAATGAACCCTTATGGATTCCACCGCCATATTGAGCAAGTCTTCTTCATTAAGGATAGAAGAAGCTTCTCTTGCTACTTTTGCAATGGCTGCTTGCCTTGCCGCTCTTTTCTGAGCAGCCTGGTAAGCCAGGATGTTTTCCAGAGCGACGGCTGCTTGTGCTGCAAAAGCTTCCAGGATTTCCAGCGTTGAACGAGAAGGAATTCTGCCATCGGCGGGGTCATCTACACTTATTATTCCTAAGATCTGACCCGTGCTGGAATACATGGGCACAAGGAGCATATCTTCAGGATGCCATTTCCCTTCAGGCCATGGTTTCTCCTCAGGGGGCACTGGGAGGTAAGTGTAAGTGTGGAGGCCTTTAGACCACTGTGCTTTCTTCTCATGCGGGAAGAAGTAGCACTTCCCTACCCTGTATTCTTCAGTAAGAATACTTTCTATGGTTTCCAGAGGGTTAGAGAATTTTTTAAGTTCCTCAAGGATTGGCAAAGGTATTCCAGCCCCGGCAACCCTTTTAAGGCGAGGGGGCTTGCCTTCGGTTACACTTATGAGGACTGCACGGAACCCTGTAGCTTCTCGGATAGCATAGGCAACGTCTTCCAGCACCTCCTCCAGGGGTCGGTCAGTCCGGAAGGAACGGCTCAATTCCGATAGAGCCGAAAGCTGTTCAGATTTTCGGGAAGCCAAGAGGCGAGCTTCCACTTGCTCCTGGTAACGCAGGGCGTTCCCAATGGCCACTGAAGCTATTGCTGCCATCCTCTCCACGAAGCGGACGTGTTCAGGGGTGAAAGCGTTAAGGGTTCGGCTTTCCAGGTTTATTATCCCCACAAGCTGGTCTTCATAGAAAATGGGAACGGCCAACTCGGAGAGAGTGTCAGGAGCCCCTTGAACGTAATCTTTATCCTCTCTTACATCTCCAACCAGAACCGCCTGTCCTGACCGCGCAGCTTTACCGTGGATGCCCTCATCTATGCTGAAACTTCTATCTTTAAAAATTTCTTCCACTTCGGGGCTGAAGCCTTTAAGGGCTTTTATGGTGTAAGTGCGAGAACCCCAATCTACTAAAGCCACATCCACGTAATCGGCTCCCGTAGCCCTGACAGCTTCATCGCATATCGCCTGGAATATGGTTTCAAGGCTTAAAGTAGAGCTTAGCTCCTGGGTGAGGCGGGTAATGGCAGCCAGTTCCTCTATTTGTATTCGGAGTTGCTGGTCAGTAAGGCCATAGAGGCGAGCGTTCTGGATGGCAATAGCTGTTTGGTCAGCAAAAGCTCTGGCAAGGTTAATGAGATCGGATGTAAAGCTTAGCGGCCTTTTCCACGCAAAAGCAAAAACCCCCAGGCTCTCTCCACCAACCCTCAGCGGGAATATAGCTATACCCCTTATCCATGGGAAAAGGTGAGCAATGGGTTTAAATTCTTTAGTTTCTTTGAGCTTTTCAAGGTCCTCAATCAGGATCGGTTCCCCTAAAGTGAGCAATCTATAGCCCTCAGGGGAAGAGAGCCTTCTCCTGGTAAATTCGTAAATTTGAGGTAGGATTTCTTCAGTAAAGAGGTTTGGAATATTTTTCTCAGCCAGCAATCTTACGGTACCAATTTGTTCCAGAAGCAATATAGCCCCTGCATCAGCATTAAGAGCGGGCAGAGCATGCTCTAAGGCTGCTTTGGCTATAGTTACCATGTCCATGGAAGTAGTGAGAGCCCGAGCATGGTTAAGAAGGGTTTGGGTTTCAATAGCGCGGCGCCTCTCCTCCTCGTAAAGGCGGGCGTTCTCTAAAGCTATAGCTGCGTGCTCCGCCATTTTTTCCAGCAAGCGGCGGTGCTCAGGAGTAAAGGCAGCCAGGCGAGTGCTTTCCAGGTTGAGAACACCCACCACTTTCTCCCTAACTTTCAGAGGGACAGCCAGCTCCGAACGGATAGAGGGGAAGGCTTCCACATAGGCAGGTTCTTCAGTGACATCATATACCAGGAGTGATTCCCCTGTCCTTGCAGTCTTACCTATAATTCCCCGCTCCACCGGCCAGGGAATCTCGGAATATATTCCCATAGTCTCATAAGGATAACCACGATAAGCCAAAACATAAAGGTTCTTACCATCGGGGGCAAGGCGCATAATTACCCCTGCGTCGGCACCGGTAAGCTCCATTGCCCGATCCAGAATAAGATTAACCACCCTCTGATAGTCCAGGGTAGAAGTGAGTTCCCGGTCCAGCTCTTCTATAACCCTGTTTTCGGTCACATCGTGGAAGATAAGGGTGAGGTAAATTCCTTCATTTACAAAGCTTTTGTAAGAAGTCAACTCGTAAATTCGGCCTCTAAAGGCTATCTCTCCGATCCCTTCAGAGCTGATCAAACCCAGGAAAGTCTCCCTGGGGGTGAAAGCATTGGAAAATTCTATAAGGTTCTGGCCGGGGTAAAAGCCAAAGATTTCTCTGGCCTTGCGGTTGGCGTAAAGCACCTCGCCCGTCGGTCTTACCACTATGGCTCCTTCTTCCACGCTTTCCAGAGCAATGCTTTCTACGGGTAAACGTTCCTCCTTAGCCCTTTGAAAGCTTCTGCTCACCAGAAAACCGGTCACAAAAGCCAGAATCGCAAGACCTATAACCACCCATACCATACTTTATCCTCCGGGTTCCGCTTTTATGACAATATACCCTGTGGAAACGGCAAACCTTGGGTCAGGGTTGCCAGGGACGGGAGCGAAGATGGGTATGCGTTCAACGACCTGCCAGGGCAGAAGCATAGCCCGCAGGCCTGCGTCGGTCCTTGGATAATTCCTGTTGCCCACAAGCCTGTATAAACCTTTAAACAGAAGATAACGGAGGTAAGTGCCTTTAGTAGCTCTTATAGCATCGGCATCAGTATTGGTTACCACAAGGCGAGAACCGGGAGCAACCCATCCGTAAAGGGATTTGAAGATTTCCCGAACCCTCTCATCGGGCAGAAAATAGATTATACCCACCATTACAACTCCAAGCCTGGGGGATTCACCGAAGAATTTCTTCGCCTCAGGAAGCACTTCTTCCTGGAACTTATTGAGATCGCCTTTTATGTATCGCACCTTCTCATTTCCCGCAAGCTTTTCCTGGGCAAGTTTCACCACCCTCTCGTCCTTATCCACGTAGAAGACTCGCGCATCCGGGAAAAGCTGGTGGACATGGCCGGCAGTAGGTAAGCCTGCTCCCAGCACCAGGAAATCCCTTATTCCTTCCTTGTAAAATTCTACCGCCACTTTCCTGCCGAAAAGCCATCGCTCCGTTACAGCTCTTTTCACGGGACCGATGGCCATTAACAAATTCATAACCAATTTTTCACCGAGGTTCAGATCCGGGATCAGCTTCGGGTCCACCATTGCCGCTACAATTTTAGCTGTGCTTATTTTCATCCTTGCTCCTCCCTTGCCTCGGCTTTGCGCCTGGCCTCAGCAGCCATTTCTGTTATCTCCCTTATATCTGCAAAGGGTCCATCGTCGGAGGTTACAACCCCGCAGATGAGGTCCATGAAAGGCACTTTCCTTTCCCCCAAAAGCATATAACCTCGCTCGCGATCAATGAAGGAGTAAAACGAAAGGGCATGTTCTTTAAACCTTTTCTCCGCTTCTTCCATGATTGTCCCCGCGCTCTCTTTGCGGGTTATCACCAAAAAGTCATCATCTCCCACATGGCCTATGAAGTCATCGGGGTTGCCGTTTTTATCCACAATCTCCCCCAGCATTCCTCCCACAAAGCGCAGGACGTCGTTCCCGGCGACAAATCCATAGACCTCAGTGAACTCCTTAAAATATCGGATGCCGAAGAAGAGAAAAGCCCAGTTTTTCCTGGGGATTAAATTCCTGAGTTGCTCTTCCACCAGGCGACTGCTGGGGAGGCCGGTAACAGGGTGGCTCAGGTTTTCCCGCACAGCCCTTTGAATAGCGTTCCTGACCTTGAGACGTAGCTCGTCCAGATCGAAGGGTTTAACTATATAGTCGTCGGCTCCAAGCTCAAGGCCGGCCAGCTTATCGGATCTTTCATCCCGAACTGTCAGGAAAATGATGGGGATGTGGCTTGTGCGAAGGTTGCTCCTTAATTGTTTGCAGACTTCATATCCGTCTATATCAGGCAAGTTTATGTCCAAGATGATGAGGTTGGGGTTCTTCTTACGGGTAAGTTCTATCCCCTCTTTTCCTTTATGAGCAACTTCCACATCAAACCCTTGCTCGGTGAAGTTTATCTTAAGCATTTCGGCCAGATCCCGATCATCTTCCACAATCAGGAGTTTCGCTTTTTCCATAATTCCCGCTCCTTATTTTACAATTGTTGGGATAAAGCCGTGCTTACGAGCAATTTTTTCAATCTCTTCTACCTTTTCCAGACTTATCTCCCGCCCCAGGGTGTAGTTTTCAAGCCTCCCTTCCATGGCCAGGGCGACGGTTTCGGCTATACAGGCGTAGATATAACCTGGTGGCAAGCCAATATCAACCCCCAACTGCGGGTTACCAGGGGCTTTAACCGTCCCTCCTTTAAGGATAAAAAGGTCTTTCCTGGCTCTTACTTCAGGGGAAAGGTTAGAAGGGATAGCGATGTCGCATACTATTGCCCCTTCCTTGAGGTGTTCAGGCTGAATCAGGGGGTTAGCCGAGCCGGCTGCTGTTATCGCTATTTCAGCTTCCCGCATATAGCTCAGATCTGTTGCGGTTACGCAATCAGTGGTGCCCGGGAGCATGCCTTTAACTTGCTCCAGTGCTTCTATTCTTCTGCCAATTAGTATAATCCTTTTGACTACAGGGGCAAATAGCCTGGCCAGGGCCTTTCCTATTGAACCTGTCGCCCCCAGGACTGCAACCGTTGCTCGTTCAAGTTTTAATCCCCGTTCCCTGGCGGCTTCTTCCACCAGTTTAGCGGAAGCGGCTATTGTATAGGAATTGCCTGTGGTTACGGGGATTGAAAGCGCCCGCGCCACCGTTACTCCAGCATCGCCCACTACTGAAGTGAAAGCTCCAAGTCCAACAATTTGAGCGCCGAGCCTTTCAGCCAAACGCCCCGTAGCGATTATCTTGCGGTAAGCAAAGTCAACGGGGACTTCTAACATCCTTTTTGCCGTAAGGGGGCAAGCCAGGAACCATCCCTCCACTTCCTCTCCCGTAGCTTCTGACCGTATCCCTCGCACTCTGGAAATGACCATAGGTGGGAAATAGCCCGAAAGGAAGTGAATCAAAGGCAAGGGAAGATATGTCCCCAGAAGGGGGAATTTTTTCTTCACATCCCCCCTCGGATCTATGGGATGAATTATGAAAGCAAACTTAGCTCCTGGCATGGTCTTTTACCTTGGATAAAGGCGCTTATGCTTGTAACCGCCTTTGAATTTATGATGATCGCTGTCCTCGTAATACACATTTCGGGTAATAACAGACCTGTTCTCGGAGCGCACCAGGATTACATCTGATTCTACGGCTCTTCCCGGATAAAACACCAGGCCTGACCCTATCCGGCAGTTGTGGCCGATGCAGCATCCCAGGACGGGAAGGCCGGTAGACTCAAGTCCATTTTCGCCCCATACGTGGACTGGCTTAGGGATAAGGTTAAAATCAGTAAATATGGTGCCTGCCCCCACGAAGGAATCCCTGCCCACCACGCAAAGCTGAAGAACAGCATTCTGAGCCACCATGGAGTTTTCCATAAGGACGCTCATAAAAAGAGAAGCCCTGAAGGGAAGGTAACAGCCATCGCTAACCACACTCAAGAGAAGCTGACAACCTTGCATTATGTTAACGTTATTGCCTATGAGGCAATTGGAGATTACCACGCCAGCCCCTATGGTGCAGTTCTCACCTATATAAGTAGGCCCCTGGATTATGGCAGTGGGGTCAATTTGAGTGTTCTTGCCCACTTTAACCAGTTCTGAGCAGGAAAGGAAATGCTTTCTTTCCAGAATGGAACGGAACAGGATTTTTAACTTCACCGAGAGCTTATCGGCCTCTTTCTCCATCCTGGCTCCTTCGGCGAAGATCCCGAAAGCCACATTGGCAAAGTAAATGTGAATCCAGTGCTCTATTGAGAGAAAAGCTTTAAGGGGGATGTAATAAACCAGGTCACCGGGTGGAGGAGCCATATAGGTTGGGACATGGTAAAAGCCAATTTCCCTGGCTTCTGTGTCTATCACCAGAGGTTCCACCTCCTCCGTTTTAACACCGCGTGGGAAGTACCACATATCAGCCACGTAAAGGTCGCCCTGGCGGTGTATCCCTTTCTGGAGAAGGAGGGCATAATTGGTTATGGCTTTATCATTTGGGGAGAAGGCTACCCGGCATGGTTTGTTCCTTTTCCTGGCTTCGGTTATGAAAGCTTCAAAGAAGTGGCGGTCAAAGAAGAGGTTCTCTCTATAAACCAGGGTCTCGCGCTTGTCCGGGGGGATTTCAAAGAAAGAGTTTACTTCAATTTCCTCATCGCAGTAGGGGGCAAGAACGTCGTGCTGATATAGCCAGAGCGGTTTGTTCATTACCCTCAGGTCTCTGGCGGGCTCGTTGAATGGGAAAATCTTCCTCGGCTCCCTTATTATAACCTTTCGCATTTATTCCTTTGGTGTCTTGGAAATCCTGAACCGACAGGCATCGTCTCCGACGGCTATGCAGCTTATCTCTACCACCTCAAAGTCCTTCCCTCCGCTCCCCCAGCGCAGGCCTTCTTCCAGGATTCCGACGGCTGCATGGCAGCAGGGGGAATCGGTATGGCGTCCCCAGCAGACGGCGCACCGTTCGTTTATCCAGATAAAATGGTGCTCGTCTTCCTCGAGCCGAACTATTTGGTCGCTGAAGCGGTTGAAGGTTTCAGCGAAAGCGCTAAGGCCTACTCTCATCTTAACGTTTAATGGGAGCACCCTTAAGGCTAAATCGGCCATTCCCAGCACAGCTCCAAATTCCTTGAGGCCATATTTGAAGGTAGCACCGCCGGCCCTGAGAGCCAGTAAGCGGCCACTTCTTACCCCATAAAGTTTCTCAAGGGCTTCCTGGATGGCAGCAAAGGCTTCAAAGCTGAATTCTTTATTTAAATTGTTGGGCGGGAGCTTGTCCACAAGGTAAGACAAGCCCGCTTCAGTCAGGACGGCGTTAACCCCTGCTCTTCCGAGGGCTTCTTCCAGGCCCATAAGGTAAGCTCTTGCCATTTTGTTAGGATAATAGTACTGAGGGGCTCTCCCTTTAATTTCTTCCATTTTTACCTCCTCTCAGGTTTGTGAGCAAAAGGCGGTTGAAGGCCGATGGTTCATCAAGCATGGGAAAATGCCCCCAATTGGGGGACACATAAACTCTTGCTCCTGGTATCTTCTCCACCAGCTTTGCCTGTCCCGGATTCACTATGTTATCCCTCAAACCGTATACCCCAAAGACCTCGGACTTTATTTGGGTGATGAAGGGTTTAAGGTCAGTGTGGTAAAGGGAATTTATGCTCTGGAAAAAGGAGGCAAGGGTGATTCGGGAGAGGTCTTTAAGGAGCATTTTATACCATTCCTGCCATGGGCGAGTAGTTCTGGGAGCTATTGCCCTGAGAAGGCTTCGGAAAAACCATGGGTTGTTCCAGGCCATGAAAGCAAGCTGAGGGACAGCCGCCATTTTGAGGAGAAAGCTCAGAGACTTCCCTTCAACGGGCGATCCCACCACTCCAACTCTTTTGATTTTCTCCGGCTTGCGGAGGGCCACACTCAGGGCCACTGTGCCCCCCATTGAGTGCCCTACTAGGGAAGCTTCTTGAATTCCAAGTTTGTTCATGAAGTCTATGACCAGCCAGATGAAATCTTCAATCTTGAAGCTTTCTCTCCTCCGGTCGGATTCTCCAAAGCCCCAGAAGTCCAAGGCATAGACCCTGTAGCTTGAAGAAAGTTCCCTCATAGCTTCAAGCCAGTAGCCCCAGGAGCCAAGCCAGCCATGGAGGAGGATTACGGGCTCTCCCCGCCCTAAAACCTCATAATGGACCACTCCCTGCTCCGTCATAATTGAGGGCAAGCTATCCCTCCAGCATTTCCAGGACAAGGTAGAGTAGCTCTAAAAGGACATTTTTAACGCTTTCCTTATTGGTGGCTACACAGGGAATAACTTTAACATTGCTGTTAAGCCGCAAGGCTATCCGGATGTCTTCAGGGGGCCAGGCATCCGGGAGATCCTGCTTGTTAGCTGCCACCACATACGGGATCTTGGCGTAACGCCGGAAGACATCCAGGATGTATCGGGCCTCGCGAAAGGTCTGGGGGCTTGTGCTGTCCACCATCACCACAAATCCTAACATCCCCTCCGAAAGGATATCCCACATAAAGTCAAAGCGCCTCTGTCCCGGGGTCCCGAACAGGTAAAGCACAAGGTTATCATCAATTGTAATTCGTCCGAAGTCCATGGCTACGGTTGTATATTCCTTTACGGCCCGCAGCTCATCAGTTATTTTCCTTTCGGTGGAGACAACTTCTATTTCGCTTATAGAACGGATAAACTGAGTTTTTCCTGAGTTAAAAGGGCCAGTCACCACTATTTTGACCGCCTGCATTCTCAGCTCCTTACAGGCGTTTTATGCGATCAATAATTCGCTGAACAAGGCCTTTGCTAACCTTGGGACCCTCCTGGATAGCCGGCGGTAAACCTGGAGGCGGGGTCTTGGGACCACCAACAGGGGGGACCAGTTCCACAAGGCCTGCGGAAAGGAGGCCGTAAACAATTTTCCTTATCTGATAATCGCTCATGGAATTGTATCGGGCTATCTGGCGGATGGTATTTTGAGGGTTAATGTAGGAGATGACACGCCACTCATCCACCGTCAGGCTTATGTTGCGGATAGCAGTTTTGGGATTTTCGGCAAACTTGAGGGCCATATCCAGATCGGGTATCTCTTCCTGGAGGATTTCCCATTCTTTTTGGCGCCTTGTACCCTCCAGAATCAGGTTAGCCAGATCTATGGAAACAGTAAGGCGATCTCCATCAGGGAGAACATCGGGCTCAAAGGAGAATCGCCCGGTCTGCCAGGTGAAAAGTTCATATACAATTTCCAGGAAATGCCTCTGGAGGCACTCCACTACATCCTCTTTGGAGATGTAGCCGGAGCTTATGGCTAATAGGGCCTTTTCTTTATCCGATTTCAAGTGGGATCGGGCCTCTATTTCCCGAACCTGCTCCCGGGAGAGTTTACCTGCGCGGTACAAGAGGTTCAAGATGCTTTTTTCTTCTGCGTCTTTAACGGCATAGATAAGTTTGCCCCCTTTAAAGTAAAGGGTTACCCTTTTGCCATCCTGCTCCAGGGTGAGGGCGCCGGTTTTGCGAGCCAGATGCACCAGGTTGAAAAGTTTAGTTATATCAAAATCCTCCAGTTTTCCCTTTAAAGCCATATTTTCCCTCGGGGCTCTGTGACCTTTTGTGTTATATGATAGCACGAGTGGGCTCTATTTGCAAATCAAAAATCTGCGGTTAAGGCCGAACTGGGGCCTGCGCGGGCTTGACAAGGAGAAAAAGCTTGCTATAATATATAGCGGTGAAGCGCTGAGGGCGAAGGAAGCCCGGAGGAAAGGAAGAGCCGGGCTTGACAACAAGGCAAGGTTGTGATATAATAATAAATGGTTAAAGGCACCTTAACAGCTGAATAGTGGTAGGAAGGCGAGGCGGGTAATTGCGGCCTTAAGAAGCTGGGAAAATTCTCCTGATGGAGAGTTTGATCCTGGCTCAGGGTTAACGCTGGCGGCGTGCCTAACACATGCAAGTCGAGCGGGGAAGCCTAAGGCCCTTTTAGGGTACGGCTTCCTAGCGGCAAACGGGTGAGTAACACGTGGGTGACCTGCCCCGAAGAGGGGGATAACCCTGGGAAACTGGGGCTAATACCCCATGTGCTCCGTGGGGTTAGAGGACCACGGAGTAAAGGGTATGGTAGCCGAAAGGCGCCATGCCGCTTCGGGAGGGGCCCGCGGCCCATCAGGTAGTTGGTGGGGTAATGGCCTACCAAGCCTATGACGGGTAGCCGGCCTGAGAGGGTGTCCGGCCACACGGGGACTGAGACACGGCCCCGACTCCTACGGGAGGCAGCAGTGGGGAATCTTGGGCAATGGGCGAAAGCCTG
>CAZZMI010000034.1:0-21241 GCA_964655275.1 uncultured Anaerolineae bacterium
CTCCCGGGGGGAATGGGGGGTGTCCCCCCAAGCTTTTCCAAAAGGGGGCAAACCGCCAGCATTGGCAATAGGCCCACGAGTGGGACCCAAAACCACGGCAAACCCTTAGCCCACGAGGGTGGGAGAAAAATGGGAGTGCAGAGGGCTTTTGCCCCCTGCCGGGGGTGCCCCAAAACCTTCTCAAAAAGAACCATGGCATGTTCTTGGACATTGAAGAGCCACAACGCTCCGCTAAAGTTTTGACTTTAACCCAGGCTTGGTTATATAATTCCAGCCGTGCTACAAGAAGGAGGGATAAGGATCATGAGCGAACGACGCACAAAGTTACGCCGTGAGGTAACCATCTGGGGTTCCTTCACCTGGGGTTATGCCGATGTAGGAGCTGATGTATACGTAGCTTTGGGCTTGGTTATGGCCGCAGCTCAGGGAGCTACGCCCCTCGCCTTTCTAATAGCAGGGCTTGTGTATATCTTTATTGGTTTGGCTCATACAGAGTTGGCTTCAGCCTATCCTATAGCCGGTGGAGGACAGTATTTTGCCCTGCGGGGGCTTGGAGACTTCTGGGGATTGATAGCTGGAGCCGCTCTAATGCTTGATTACAGTATAGATGTGGCCCTTTTCTCCATAGCCTCAGCTGGATACATCAACTTTTTCTTCCCTCAGGTGCGAGAATTCGCCGTCAACCTTGGACCTTTCCACAATGTCAACCTCATATGGATGGCGGAATCCTTGTTTTTGATCTTAATCCTGGCTTTCCTTAATATAAAAGGCATCAGGGAATCCTCGCTTTTCAACGAAATCCTCGGCGCCCTGGATATGATTATGGAGACAAGCATCATTGTGATAGGCTTTGCTTTTGCATGGAAGCCGGATTTCTTCTTACACCAGTGGCGGACGGAATTTCCACCTATGGAAAAGCTCCTTTACGGCGTTTCTATAGCCGTAATCTCTTATATTGGGCTTGAATCAGTATCACAGGCAGCAGAAGAAACAGTGCGCCCAGCAGCAGTTATCCCCCGCAGTTCCCTTGCTTTGATAATTGTGGTGCTCATGTTTGCCTTAGCTTTTCCTACCGTTTCTCTGGGTATCTTGCCCTGGCAAGAAATAGCAACCCGCGAAGGTGATCCAGTAGCAAGGCTGGCTCAGGAATTGCCCCTGGTTGGCTTTCTGGCAGGTCCAACTGCTGCTATTCTGGCAGCAACCATCGTGCTTATATCCGCAAACACCGGGATAATGGGGGCGAGCCGTTTGGCTTATAGCATGGCTGAATTCAAACTTATCGGGGAGCAGCTTTCCATTGTGCACCCCCGTTTTCACACCCCTGTCCGGTCCATAATCTTGTTCTCAGGAGTAGCAGCAGTTGAAGCCTTGTTCGCCTTCCTGAGCGGTCGTAAAGCTATGGAAACTATGGCCGATCTGTACGCTTTCGGAGCAATGCTGGCTTACTTCCTGGTCTCAATATCCTTTGTAGCCCTTCGTTTAAAAGAACCTTATATCCCCCGCCCTTATGTAGTACCCTTCAATTTGAAGTGGAAAGATGTAAAAATAGCAATCCCCGGATTCCTGGCGATTATAGGCTCCGGAGCGATGCTTTTTATCGTCCTTTGGACTCACGCTCTTGCCCGAATTGTGGGACCTTTATGGGTCCTGGCTTGGATTATTTATTATGTCTGGTATCGGAAACGCAATGGGATGCCGATATTTAGAAGCTTGCCCAGAGATTGGGAAACCCACCACCTCTGTATTTTGCAGGAAAGCCAAGAGTGGGAGCTTGTAGAAGAGTTCAAGCTGGAAATCGCCAGGTATAAAGAGAGTCATTCCCATGGTTAAGGTTAGGCTTGCTCTGGGTTTTCTCATCATAATTCTAGGTATAGTCATAATCGTGCGCAGCATCTGGGTAGCTGCTGAGAAAAATATGGGGTTAAGCGTTCTATGGCAACCCATCCTCTTAGGTAGCCTCATGATTGCTTTTGGAGTTCACCGTTGGCTCCAGTGGCGAATTAAAGGGTGGAAATAGGAGGCAAGCATGGGACATCCCCTTGGCGTTGCCCTTGCCCTCATTTTTTTGACCCTTTTAGTGGGGACTTTGACTTGGATGCTCAGACTGCCCAAGCCAGTTCCTCCGGAAGTAGCCCGCGTCATCTACTCCGTAGAAGCCGCCCGCCGAATACTGGTCCCAATAATTGAGGGGGTATATTCGGAAAGGGCGGTAGAACTGGCTTGCCGGCTCGGGGAAAGACAAAATGCCCAGATAATACTCCTTCATGTCATTGAGGTTCCTTACACTGTCCCTCTGGACGCGCCCTTGCCTGAGCTGGAGGAAAAAGGGAAAAAAGCTCTTGAAACTGCTCGCTTCATCGCCGTTCAGCATGGCTTTAAACCCGAGCTCCACCTCATCCGCCACCGCTCTGCCTCTGAGGGGATATTAAACCTGGCTAAGGAGAGCAAGGTGGATCAGATAATAATGGGCATAGGACTGAAAAAGACCTCATACGGTGAAGGCATAGGGCGTACAGTCCGGGAGGTCCTGCGGCGTGCTAATTGCGAGGTAATAGTCTCCAAAGTGCCTATAGGAGGGTAAAATGATAGTGAAAACAAGGGCTAAGCTGGTATACCCTCCCGAATTGGTGGATGAACCTATCATATGGAGCCTGAGCCGGGAATTTAACTTTATAGTTAACATCCGCAAAGCAGAAGTCAAACCTGGCTCGGCTTGGCTTGAAGTTGACATGGAAGGGGAGAGGGAAGAGATAATAAGGGGCATAAACTGGCTTAAAGCCAGAGGCATTGAAGTTATGATTTTAGAGGAGGCGACAAGATGAGAATCGTTATTGTGGGCTGTGGCAAGCTTGGCTTGCACCTTGCCCTTTCCCTTTGCCAGGAAGGGCATTTCGTTACCGTGGTAGATAGCGACAAAGAAGCCCTCGCCTCCCTGGGGCCTGATTTCCCGGGAGAGGTTGTATTAGGGAAAGGGATAGACGAAGATGTATTACGTCGGGCAGGCATTGAACAGGCTGATATTTTCATCGCAGCCACTGGATACGATAATACCAATATCATGGCTTCCTATGTAGCCAGGGAAATATTTGGAGTTAAAAACATCATAACTCGCCTGGATGACCCCAAAAAGGCAGAAATCTTCCGCAGTTTTGGCCTCAACGTCATTTCTCCAATAATGCTGGCTATTGAGGCCATAAGAAAATGCGTGGAGGGAGTGCAATGTATATTATTATCGTCGGCGGAGGAAAAGTAGGCTATTATTTGAGCAGAACCCTCTTGGAGAGCGGCCATGAAGTCTTGCTAGTGGAGAAAAATCCTCAAAGGGCCGCTTTCCTCATAGATGAACTGGGGGCTGACCACGTATGGATTGGAGATGGATGCGATTCCCGAACCTTTGAGCAGATCGGCCTCAACAGGGCAGATGCAGTAATAGCGGTTACAGGAGATGATGAAGACAATCTGGTTATATGCTTGTTAGCTAAAAACAGGTTTGGAGTTCCCCGCACTATAGCTCGCATAAACAACCCCCGTAACGCTAAAATTTTCACCCGATTGGGGGTAGATGTAGCCGTTTCCACAACTGAAATTATAGAAGCACAGATTGAGCGAGCTCTCCCTATTCCTTCCCTTGTTCACCTTCTGGCCCTCAAAAAGGGAGGGGTGGAACTGGTAGAAGGGAAAATTGCTCCCGGCTCCCCAGCCGATGGCAAGCGCATTCGGGATCTGGGTATACCCGATGATGCGCTTATAGTAATGCTGGTACGGGACGACCAGACAATAGTCCCTTACGGTGATACCCTTCTCCAAGCAGGGGATGAAATCCTGGCTGTGACTTCAACTCAGAGCAAAGAGGTGCTTAAGCATATAATTCTCGGCAGGTAGGGGGGAAATTTGGGCACTCTTTACGTGGTGGGGACACCCATTGGAAACCTTGAAGATATAACTCTGAGGGCCTTGCGCATCCTCGGGGAAGTGAGCCTTATAGCTGCCGAGGACACCAGGAGAGCCCGTAAACTCCTGGAACATTACGGGATTAAGAAGCCGGTAGTAAGTTACCACGAATACAGCGGCAAGGGGAGAATTAAGGAGCTCTTAAAGGCCCTCCAAAAAGGAGACGTGGCTTTGATTTCCGATGCGGGAATGCCTGGCCTTTCGGATCCGGGCTATTCCCTCATAAAAGAAGCTATTGAAGAAGGGATAAACGTGGTGCCGGTGCCTGGGCCTTCAGCCCTGGTGACTGCTCTGGTGGTTTCTGGGCTGCCTACTCATTCCTTCATTTACCTTGGCTTTTTACCCCGAACACCCTCCAAACGCAGGGACATCCTGGATTGGGCCAGCCGTCAGCCATGCACCATCGTCCTCTTTGAAGCCCCACATCGCCTTATAGAATGTCTTGAAGAGCTCCTTGAAGTTTTTGGGGATCGCCCGATAGCCATAGCCAGGGAACTTACCAAACTCCATGAGGAGATATGGCGGGGCACAATCCGAGAGGCCTTAGATTATTTTCAGGCCAATCCCCCCGTTGGAGAATGCACATTGGTGGTGGGTGGGGCGGAAGAAAAACAATGGGATGAAGGGACAATCAAGGAAAGCTTGCGCGATCTTTTGAAAGAAGGGCTTTCTGTGAAAGAGGCTTCCAAGCAGCTGGCAGAGCTTTCCGGCTGGCCCCGGAGCGATATTTACCGCCTTGCTTTGAAGATCAAAGAAGAACTGGAGTAAACCCGAAGCCCACGGAGGTAAGAAGGGAGGAGAAAGATGCACCTACTGGATAACATATCACTCTGGAACCAATGGGACCAGGGAAATATGCTGGAGCAAATTTATGGTCTCCCCGAACAATGCCGGAGGGCATGGCAAGATGCCCGGAGGCAAAGCCTGCCCGAGGGTTACAGAGGATTCAAAAATGTCCTGATCCTGGGGATGGGCGGCTCAGCCATCGGTGGGGACCTGGTAGCTGCTCTGGCCAGGTATGAATCGCCGTGCCCGGTTTTTGTATGCCGGGATTACCGCATTCCCAACTGGGTTGGGCCTGAAACCCTGGTTATCGCCTCAAGTTATTCTGGAAACACCGAAGAAACCCTCGCCGCTTTCCATCAGGCCCTGGAAGCAAAAGCCCGCTGCGTTGCTGTTACCACTGGAGGGAAACTGGCTTCCACAGCACAGGAAAAAGGGATTCCCCTCTGGCCCATAACCTATACCGGCCAGCCCAGATCGGCCATAGGTTACTCATTGCTTTACCTGTTGCGGATTCTGGAAGAGGCTGGCCTTGTAGGAGACAAAAGTGAAGAGCTGGAAAAAGCCGTTTTGCTAATGGAAAACTTGCGAGAACGGATCAAGCCTGAGGTCCCCATTGAGGAAAACCCGGCCAAGAAACTGGCTTTGGAAATCCATGGAGCGATCCCCGTGGTTTATGGCCCCGGGTTCCTATCAGCCGTGGCAAGGCGGTGGAAAGGCCAGTTCAACGAAAACTCCAAAAACTGGGCTTTCTTTGAAGAACTTCCCGAAGCCCACCACAATGCTGTTGTGGGCTATCCAAACCCCGCCAAAGAGAAAAGCAAACTGGTGGTTATCCTGCTTGGTTCTTCCCTTGAACATCCCAGGCATGAAGACCGCCTGAGGATAACGGGGGAAGTACTGACGATGGAGGAGGTGCCGCACCATTTGATCAGGGTTGAAGGTAACACCTTTCTGGAGCAGATGCTCTGGAGTATCCATTTTGGAGACTTTGTGAGCTATTATTTAGCTTTGCTGAACAAAGCCGATCCTTCATCGGTGGATGTCATCAATTACATAAAAAGGAGGCTTTCCCAAAAGCAGTGAAAAGCCGGCTTTTGCGGCTCTTCCAGTGTTTGGCCTTAATAGTTTTCCCACTTCTTCTTTCTTCCTCAATCGTTCCCCCGGCCAGTGTTTTTGATTATCAGATTGAAAGTTTCGTTTCGCCTTATCAGTTCAGCTTTTTCCTCTGGGAAACCAAAGCCCTCTGGCGTAAGGTTGCTAACCTCCCCGCCAATGTGTCCGTCCACGATAAGGAGCTGGTAAAAGGGTATTTTTCATTGCTGGAAGAAATAAGCCGGAAAAAAGACCTCCTCACCAGGCTCTACGCAGCTGAAAGGACAAGGTATTCTGGCCTGGCCATATGGTGGATTGAAAGGGAGCTCAAAACTCTGAAGCTACGCCAGGCTGCTCTGAGTCCGAAAGTGGAAAAGGTTCTGGAAAAGCAAGTTTCAGAAACCATTAAAAACGAGGGCTTAACCACAGGCGGATTTATCTGGCCTCCCCTGAGCGCCCAGTTTGAGAGCCCTCCTCTTTACCTTGTCATTGCCCCGCGGGATGCCCTGGTGATCCGCAAAGGCGTTTACCTGCAGCCGAACATGTCCCTCAAAGAACAGGAAGCCCTGGAAAGAGAAGTGGACAGCACTTTTAACGTGTCATCCCTTATAGTAGGGGTGGGGGGGTTATCCAGCTACCCAGCCATGATTCTGGATTATCCTTCCCTTGAATTTGCCCTTAAAGCCATTGCCCATGAGTGGGTTCACCATTACCTTTTCTTCCGGCCCCTTGGCTGGTATTACGATGTTAATCCAGCCATGAGAACCATTAACGAAACGGTAGCCTCCATAGCCGGGGATGAAATCGGACTGAAAACTTTGCGCCTTTATTACCCTGAGCTTGCCCCACCTCCTCCAGAAGAAGAGAAAAGGGCGGAGCCGGTTATTTCCGAATTTCAGCTTCTAATGAGGGAAACGCGCCTTAAAGTTGAGGAACTCCTTAAAATGGGGGACATAGAAGGGGCCGAAAGGTATATGGAAGAAAGAAGAAAACTTCTGGTTTCCAAAGGCTATTACATCCGGAAGCTGAATCAAGCTTATTTTGCCTTCTTCGGCTCCTACGCCGCCGAGCCCGGTCACCCCGACCCTATCGGAGAAAAGTTGAGAACTTTAAGGAAGAAGGTTGGATCTCTTAAGGAATTTATCCAGCTTGTGGAAAACATTTCTTCACCTGAGGGCCTGGACAGAGCTCTGGAAAAGGTTCAGCGAAGCCAGTAGAAAATTGAAGATACCGTTACCCCGATTAAAGCTCCGACCAGGACTTCAAAGGGAGTGTGGCCCAGGAGTTCCCAGAGGCGCTTCTCACTTACAGGATGCCCCCGAAAGAGCTCTTCCAGGATCTGGTTTAAAATTCTGGCCTGCATGCTGGCAGCTCTGCGGACCCCAGCGGCGTCATACATCACTATAAGGGCAAAGATCAGACTTATGGCAAAAGCGGTGGAGGAGAAACCTTCCCATAACCCCACGGAAGTAGCCAGAGCTGAAACCAGGGCTGAATGAGAGCTGGGCATTCCTCCAGCACTCACCAGAAGCCTGAAATTAAGCTTACCCTTTCGCCACCGCCATATGAAAAACTTTGAAACCTGAGCAATGATCCAGGCTGTAAAGGAGGAAAGCAAAACTTTATCGCCCATCCTCAGGCTCAAAAGGAAGGATAACCCAGTTCCCTTCCCTATCCGTTTGAATTTGCCGAACTTTTAATTCCGCTTTCTCCAGAAGTTCTTCACAATAGCGAACAAGCCTCATCCCTTCTTCGTAAAGGGCAATGGATTCTTCCAGGGAAAGACCTCCTTCCTCCAGCTTCCGGACCGTCTCTTCCAATTTACGGTATGCTTCTTCAAAGGTGAGGGGTTCCATGAACTGCCCCCCTCTAAGTAGCAGTCCCGTAAACCATCCCTTCAGCCTGGTGTCGCACCATGGAAAGATGCTTGGCTGCTTCAGTGTAACCTTCCCTTTCCAGGTCCTGGGTAAGCTCGTCCATAAGGCCCAGCAATTCTTCGTTCACCAGGGAAGCGTTATCCTCAAGGATGCGCTTGGTTTCATCGGGGTATGAGGCATCCATGAGCTCATTGACAAGCCTGACCTGAGGTGGAGCCCTGCGGCGGATTATTTCTACCGCTTTTTCTGCCAGGGGGGCCAGGGCTTGAAGGGTTTCCGCATCGCCCTGCTCCCTGGCCCATTCCATGGAAGCTGCGAGGATTTCCAGGAAAGCCATGTTTACATCTTCAGCTCGCTCCTCCAAAGCTTTGATGCGATCTTCACTATCCCAGACCTCCCGCAATAAATCCTTAGCTTTGAGCAGGGCTGCTCTCGCCTCAGCATCCTGACGAGCGGTTATATCCAGAAGCTGGTCCCTCAATTCCCTCAGCTTTTGGGCTTCCTCAACTTTCCCTTCAGCCTCACGCTGGTCAATGCGGTTGGCCAGAGTGCGGTAAAACTCATAATCCAGAACAGGCCTTATCCGTGCAACGGCGCCTTCCAGTTCTGCGCCCTTAAGCTCCAGAAGCTCGCCTATGAGAGCCTCCCGGGCTTCCTCCATCCTCTTGTTAAGGACTACCTCCACTTCCTTGCGAATGCTCTCAAGTCTATTGAGAAGTCCCGAGTCCTTCCTCCGGTAAGCTTCGGCCACAAACCCTGAAAGGACCTGGAAGAAGAGAGGGTCAAGAAGGTGAGCGTTGGATTCCAGAATTTTGCCCCACTCCTCCTGAGGGGAGGCTAACAAAGTTTCCACCAGGCCAATGCGCATTTCCTCAGCGATGATCTCTTCGTAGGGGATTTCTTCAGCCTTGATTATTTCCTCCAAGAAACTTTTATAGGTTATGAAGATTTTGGGCTGGAGGAGGTAGGCCTTTCTTTCCTCCTGAGGGAGGGAATTTATAAGCTGGTTTGTCAGGTCTCCGATGATCTTCTGGCGTTCCAGATCGCTCGTCCCAACCTGTGCTGAAAGGTATACAAAGGCAATTTCTTTTTCAGGATTGTAATAGTAAATCGGGATATTGAGGGTTCCCCCTGCTCCGCAAAAGGGGCAAACGGCTACGTTGAGCCTACCCCTTATGAGGAGTTCCCGGAGCTCAGGATTTCTGGAAGCATCCACAAGGTTGTGGACCACGGTGGCAAATTTCTGCCCGCATCGTGGGCAAGTTACCATTACCTTTTTATTCATCTTCCTCTCCTTTTAAGGCTTTGAAACATTATACCCCCTAAAGGTTTTTAGAGCAACTTTTACGCAGGCAACTGTCCACCCGCATCCCCGACCAGCGGCTCATCTTTGTAAGCTTGTTTCCCGAACCTTTGTGTGGTAAAATCAAAAAAAGGAAATCAGAGGCGGGGGGACTAATATGGCGAGAGAAAAAGACTGGACGGAAGGATTTTACGGGTGGCGGGTGGAGTTCTTTGAAGGAGCTATAACTCCTTTACCCCGTGCCCGTAGAGTGTGGAAGCCTCCCACTGATGTATATGAGACGGATTCTCACATAATAGTGAAAGTAGAGGTGGCCGGGATGAAGCCTGAGGACTTTCAAATATCCCTCTCCTCCCGCACCTTAACTATTTCCGGCGTTCGGGAAGATACAACCGAGAAGCTTGCTTACCAGCAAATGGAAATCCTTTATGGCCGATTTGAAACTCAGGTTTATATCCCGGGTCCCATTGAGGAAGATAAGATAGAAGCTGTCTATGAAGATGGCTTCCTTAAGGTTCTAATTCCCAAGGCAAAGGCTGTAAAACTCAAGCCTCATGAAACCATAGACCTCTTGCCGGCAAAGTAAGGAGGTGAAAAGATGGCGTTCTTTTTCAGAAAGGAAGAAGTTCCAGAGCAGAAAACAGAGGTTCAGAGCGTAGCCGAGTTCCCTGAAGAGATGTCAATCCTTCCCTTGCGGAAGGTGGTAGCTTACCCTTTGACTGTTTTCCCTTTGAGCGTTGGCCAGCCCAGATCTATAAGGCTTGTAGATGATGCAGTCGTGGGCAATAAGATGATAGGGCTTGTGGCTGCCAAAGATGCCGAAATCCCGGAACCGGGTCCAAACGATGTCTTCTGGACAGGCACCGCGGCCATAATCCACCGGCTCTTCAAAGCCCCCGATGGCACATTGCGCCTGATCGTCCAGGGGGTGGATAGGTTCAGGATTGAAGAATTCACTCAAGAGACACCATATTTAAAGGCCAGGGTTAAACCTGCTCCTGAAATCGTAGAAAAGACCATAGAAGTAGAAGCCCTGATGCGAAACTGCGTGGAGCTTTTCCGGCGCCTGGTTTCCCTGGCTCCCCATCTCCCTGAAGAACTTATGGCGGCAGTCCTGAACGTGGATGACCCAAGGCAGCTGGTTTACCTTATAGCTACCACGGTAAGGATGGACATTAAAGAAGCACAGGAGCTTCTGGAACTGGACCATGTGCGAGACAAGCTTCACAAACTCAACACTATCCTCACCAGGGAACTGGAAGTTCTGGAGCTGGGCCGCAAGATCCAGAGCCAGGCCCAGGCCGAAATGGAAAAGCTTCAGCGCGAGTTTTTCCTCAGGGAACAGCTCAAAGCCATAAAGAAAGAGCTGGGTGAAGAGGACGAACAGGCTCTGGAGATAAAGGAGCTGGAAGAGAAGATAGCCAAGGCAGGAATGCCGGAGGAAGCGGAGAAGGAGGCCAGGAGAGAGCTGGAGCGCCTTCGCAAGATGCCTCCTCAGGCCGCCGAATACTCTGTCATCAAAACCTACCTGGATTGGCTTACAAGCCTGCCATGGAACGTGGCCACCGAGGATAACCTGGATATAGAAAGAGCAAGGCGTATCCTGGATGAAGACCATTACAACCTTGAGAAGGTAAAAGAGCGCATCCTTGAATATCTGGCTGTCCGTAAGCTAAAGCAGGAAAGGAAAGAAGAAAGGGAGAAGGAAGAAGCCCAGCTTACTGATTACATCCGCAAGGAGAGGGAAGGAGTAATCCTGTGCTTCGTGGGGCCTCCGGGGACAGGTAAAACATCCCTTGGGCAATCCATAGCCAGGGCTCTGGGACGCAAATTCATCCGCATAAGCCTGGGAGGAGTCCGGGACGAAGCGGAGATAAGAGGACACCGCCGTACCTACGTTGGCGCTCTCCCGGGCCGGATAATCCAGGCCATAAGGAGGGTCGGGACCAAGAACCCGGTTTTCATGCTGGATGAGGTGGATAAAATTGGGCTTGACTTCAGGGGTGACCCCGCAGCAGCTCTCCTGGAGGTTCTGGACCCGGAGCAGAACCGAGAGTTCAGGGACCACTACCTGGATGTGCCTTTTGACCTTTCCCAGGTGATGTTCATCACCACCGCCAACGTGCTGGACACAATACCACCAGCCCTCCTGGACAGGATGGAGGTAATTCACCTTTCAGGTTACACCGAGGAGGAAAAGCTCCACATCGCTAAGAAATACCTGCTTCCAAGGCAGCTGAGGGAGAACGGCCTCCGCCAGGATGAAGTTACCATTTCCGATGAAGCCATACGCAAGATAATACGCGAGTACACCCGCGAGGCTGGGGTCCGCAACCTGGAAAGGGAAATCGGAGCCATATGCCGGAAGATTGCCACGAAAGTGGCCTCCGGTGAACAAGGACCCTTCCATGTGGAGGCCAAAGACTTAGTAGATTACTTGGGCAAACCCAGGTATTATCCAGAAGTGGTGGAAAGGACCGAGATCCCAGGTGTGGCTACAGGTTTGGCCTGGACTCCCACCGGAGGCGATATCCTCTTTGTGGAGGCCACCAAGATGCCCGGCAGGAAAGGTTTTATCCTAACAGGCCAGCTGGGAGATGTCATGAAAGAATCGGCCCAGGCAGCCCTAAGCTACGTCCGCTCAAAGGCTCGGGAGCTTGGGCTTGAAGATGATTACTTTGAGAAGCACGACATTCACTTGCATGTCCCTGCCGGAGCTATCCCCAAAGATGGCCCATCGGCAGGCATAACTATGGCGGTGGCCCTGGTTTCCCTCCTCACCAACCGTCCAGTTCGTCCCGATATTGCTATGACCGGGGAGATAACCTTGAGAGGGCAAGTCTTGCCCGTCGGAGGGATCAAGGAGAAAGTCCTGGCTGCTCACAGAGCCGGGATAAGAACTGTAATCTTGCCCAAACGCAACGAACCAGACCTGGCCGAAATCCCGGAGGATATCCGTAAAGAGATGAATTTCGTGCTGGTGGACCATGTTGATGAAGTCTTCAAGATCGCTTTTGCTGATAAAAAAGAGGAGAAGGAATCCGATGAAGGTAAAGCTCCTGATTCTGGCCCTGCTCCTGGCCCTTCTGAGCCTGGTAGCAGCTGAAGCTGCGGGCCAGAAGGTTTATGTAGCCAGCGTAAAGGGGATAATTGACCCCTTTGTAGCGCGCTACGTGCGCCAGGCTGTGGATAAGGCTTCACGCGAAGGGGCTACTTGCCTGGTTATTGAACTGGATACCCCCGGCGGGACTGATACAGCTATGCGGGATATCGTACAGACGATCATGAATTCAGAGGTTCCGGTGGTTGTTTATGTTTCCCCGCGGGGGGCCAGGGCCGCATCAGCTGGGCTATTCATCGCTATGGCTGCTCATGTAACGGCTATGGCACCTGGAACCAACATAGGAGCTGCTCATCCGGTAGGCATAGGTGAAGTCCTGACGGGCACTCTGGAAACAAAGGTAACTCAAGACGCAGCCGCTTATATAAGAGCCATAGCTCAGGAGAGAGGCCGCAATGCCGAATGGGCCGAACAAGCCGTCCTGGAAAGTGCCTCTTTAACGGCTCAGGAGGCTCTGGAGAAAAAGGTTATTGACCTGATCGCCTCGGACTTTGAAGAACTGCTACGTCTCCTACACGGAAGGGGAGTGAGAATCCAGGGCAAGGAAATAACCCTTGCCACTGTGGGAATTCCGGTGGAGAGAGTAAAAATGAGCTGGACCGATGACCTTCTCCACTCCCTTGTCAATCCGGATGTGGCTTACATTCTCCTCTCGCTGGGGATTCTGGCCTTGATGGCCGAATTTTACAACCCTGGCACTTTTATCCCCGGGATCACCGGGATAATCTGCCTCATCCTGGCTTTTGTTGCTCTGGGAAGCCTTCCGGTAAACTGGGGAGGAATCGCCCTCATAATCCTGGCAATAATCCTCTTCCTGCTGGATATAAAAGTAACGGGGTTTGCCCTCAGCGTGGGGGGAGCAATAGCTTTTGTACTGGGTTCCCTCCTCCTCTTCAGCCCCTGGCCCAGCGTATCCCCGGCGATGCCTGCAGTCAGAGTATCCTGGTGGCTTGTGGCCCTGATGACCGCCTCCTTCCTTGCTTTCTTCCTCTTCGCCGCTACGGCCGTATGGAGAGCGCAACGCCGAAAAGCCCTCACCGGCCTTGATGCCGTCATTGGGGCAAGAGGCTGGGCCACTTCTGACCTCAACCCCATGGGAACGGTCCTGGTGAAAAGCGAAGAGTGGACAGCTGAAGCCATTGAGCCCCCCATCCTTAAGGGTGAACCCATAGAGGTGGTGGGAAGAGAAGGGGTAAGGCTTAAGGTGAAGAAAACAAAAGAGCGGTGATGGAGGCATTAACCCTCAAAGGGCTTCTGCCTATCCTCCGAGAGCACCAGGCCTACAAATGGCTGGTGGAAAAGCTTCTGGAGGGAAAAGCTCATCCTTTTCCCCTGGATCTGGCTGAACCAGCCAGGCCCTTTGTGCTGGCAGCCCTCCTTAAGGACCTCAAACGTCCCATTGTCTTAATTGTCTCATCGGTTGAAAAGGCGCGCCGTTATTATGAAGAACTGCGCAGCTGGGCTGAGAACCCGGAAGACATCTTGCTCTTTAAAGAGCCTGATGCCCTCCCATATGAGCGGGAACCATGGGGTAAAGAAACCATCGCCCAGAGGGTTGAAGTCCTCTTCCGGCTTGCCCTTTACCTCACCCCATATCGGAACTCCCTGCCCTTTAACCCTCCTCTGGTCATAGCCTCAATCCGTTCCCTGCTATACAAGACCATACCCGTCAAAGATTTCTTGATGGGAATGCGTCTTATAAAAGTGGGCCAGGAGCAACCTTTTCAAAAGCTGCGGCGCTTCCTGGATGAACTTGGCTACCGCTATGAAACAGTGGTGGACGAACCCGGGACCTTCAGTTACCGTGGGGGGATCCTTGACCTGTATCCGCCTTCTTCGCGTTTGCCAGTGCGGATGGAGTTCTTCGGTGATGAAATTGAGACCATTCGCCTTTTTGACCCCGGAACGCAGCGCTCCCTGGGCCAGGTAGAATGTTTTGCCCTGACTCCTGCTTCCGAAGCTCTGCCAGGCTTCGGCCCAGTGGCGGCAGAATCCTTTTCATCCTTTGACCTTTCTTCCTGCCACCCACTGGCCCAGAACCGCTTCCGGGAAGACCTGGAAAACCTGAGCCGTGGGAAGTATTTCCGCGGGATTGAGTTTTACATCCCCTTTATTTACCCTGCCCCCGGTTCCTTCCTGGATTTCCTGTCCCAGGAAACCCTGGTTGTGTCTGAGGACCCATACGAGCTGGAAACTGCCGTCCAGAGCTTGATCTTCCAGATGAGCGAAGTTGAAAAAGAACTTATAAGGGCCGGTGAAATACCTCCCGAGCTACCATCCCCTTACTTTTCCGCTGAAAAGCTGATGGAGAGGCTAAGGAGACGGACTGATCTTATCATTGCCCGGGAAGAAGAAGAGACGCCTCTGGCCAGAGCTTTCTTCTATGCTCCCCTCTACGCTGGACAATTGGAAAGGCTTCTGGATGAGAGCATTGCAATGGAAAGGTCCGGAAGTCGGGTGATCATAGTAACCCGTCAGGCCCACCGCCTGGCTGAAATCCTGGCAGGCAAAGGGTGGATCACCCAGCCTACCACTGGACTTGAACTACCTCCTCCCCCTTCAAGCCTGACATTAATTAAGGGGATCCTTTCAGAGGGATGGATCCTCCAATCCGATGGAACCCACACTGTCCTCTTGACTGATGCTGAAATTTTCGGATGGACCAGGCCAGCTCCCAGGCGTCCCCTCAAAGTTCATCGCCCCGCCCCGGAAACATTCTTCGGAGACATAAAGCCAGGAGATTATGTGGTCCACATTGACCACGGCATAGGGATATTTCGGGGGCTAACGCGCCTTTCACTCCATGGGGTGGAGCGAGAGTATCTGGAAGTAGAATACGCAGCTGGCGACAGACTTTATGTCCCGGTCCATCAGGCCGACAGGCTTAGCCGCTACGTCAGCATAAGCGATGAACCGCCGGCCCTCCATCGCCTCGGCACCGCCGACTGGGAATTTGCTAAAGAAAGGGCCCGAAGGGCCGTAACCGAAATCGCCAAAGAACTCCTCCAGCTTTATACTGCCAGGGAAGTAGTAACAGGCCACGCCTTTTCCCCTGATACCCCCTGGCAGGCTGAGCTGGAGGCCTCCTTCCCCTACGAAGAGACCCCTGACCAGCTCAGGGCTGTGGAAGAAGTCAAACGCGATATGGAACAGCCCCGGCCAATGGACAGGTTAATATGTGGGGATGCAGGCTACGGAAAGACCGAGGTGGCCCTCAGGGCTGCCTTCAAAGCTGTGATGGATGGGAAACAGGTCGCTGTCCTGGTGCCCACCACAGTTTTAGCCCAGCAGCATTACGAAACATTTAAAGAACGCCTGAAACCCTTCCCCGTAACGGTGGAAATGCTCTCCCGCCTCCGTTCCCCTGCCGAGCAAAAAGAAATTCTGGAAAAGCTCAAAAAGGGTGCCATTGACATCATCATTGGAACCCATAGGCTTCTCCAGAAAGATGTGGTTTTCAAAGACCTGGGCCTGGTTATCATAGACGAAGAGCAACGCTTCGGCGTGCTCCATAAAGAGCATTTTAAAAAACTCCGAACCCAGGTAGACGTCCTTACCTTAACGGCTACCCCCATCCCTCGCACCCTTTACATGTCTCTGGCTGGAATAAGGGACATGAGCACCATAGAGACCCCTCCTGAAGAGAGGCTTCCGGTGAAAGTTTACGTAGGTCCATATGATGAAACGATGGTACGCCAGGCAATTCTCCGGGAACTGAACCGCGGTGGGCAGGTCTTCTTCGTCCACAACCGGGTGCAGGACATAAAAGAGGTGGCAGCTAAGGTGAAAAAGCTGGCACCTAATGCTCGCATAGAGATAGCCCATGGACAGCTCCCTGAGGAAAAGCTGGCCAGGGTAATGCTTGATTTCGCCTCCGGCAAGATTGACATTTTAGTGTGCACATCCATCATTGAAAGCGGGCTGGATATTCCCAACGCCAACACCATTATAGTGAACAAAGCCGATACCTTTGGGCTTGCACAGCTTTACCAGCTTAGAGGGAGAGTGGGAAGGGGTTCAGTAAGAGCTTATGCCTATTTCCTCTATGACCCCGAAACCCCTCTTTCGGAAAGTGCGCGGCGCCGTCTGGAGGCCATAATGGAGGCAGGGGAACTGGGGGCTGGTCTACGCATAGCTTTGAAGGACTTGGAGATAAGGGGGGCTGGGGAAATTCTTGGGCCAAAGCAACATGGTCACATCGCCGCCATAGGCTTTGAGCTTTACTGCCGCCTTCTGGCCAGGGCTGTGCAGGAACTAAGGGAAGGAGAAGAAGCGGCCAAATCCTCCCTCCTGGCCTTATCCGATGTCAACATTGACCTGCCTCTCCCCTCTTACATACCCGAAGACTATGTCCCTGACCCATTCCTGAGACTTCAACTCTACAGAAGGATGGCCCAGCTTCAGACTCTTGAGCAGATTGAGGAAATGAGGGCTGAGCTGGAGGACCGGTTTGGCCCACTGCCCGTAGCTGTTCGCTACCTGTTGTATCAGCTGAGGATAAAAGCCCTTGCCATCAGGGCTGGAGTTAAATCCATAGGAGTAGAAGAAGGCCAAATCGCTGTAAGGCTTGATGGGGCTATCAATGAAGCCGAACTTAGAAAACGCCTTGGGGATCTGGTTTCTCGGGGGCCTGGGCACTTCTTCCCGCCCGTTAGAATTGGCCGCAAAGCCATATGGCTTCCTATGGGGAAGAGGGATGAATGGCAAAAGCTCCTGGAGAAAACCTTGGAAAGGCTCGGGAGGTAAAATTGAAGTGGAGAGAAAAAGCCATTGAAGGAATTTTTGCCCTCTGTGCTTCCATCTCCATCTTTACCACCCTTGGGGTTATAGCCATCCTCCTCTTTGAAAGCATCGCCTTCTTCCGCAAAGTGCCCATTATCCGCTTCCTGACCGAGACGCAATGGACGCCCCTTTTCGCCAAGAAGCATTTCGGGATAATAGTGCTGGGCAGCGCCACTTTCCTGACCACGGTTATAGCCATGGCTGTAGCGTTACCTCTGGGCTTAATGGCTGCCGTCTACATGAGCGAATACGCTTCCGAAAGGGCCCGTCGTATCCTCAAACCATGCCTTGAGATCCTGGCCGGGATCCCAACTGTGGTCTACGGCTACTTCGCTTTGCTCTTCGTCACCCCACTCCTCAAAAAAGTAATCCCTTCCATATCCGGGTTTAACGCTTTGAGCGCCGGTATTGTGATGGGCATAATGATACTGCCCACAGTAGCCTCCTTGAGCGAGGATGCCCTTTACGCCGTCCCACGTTCCCTGAGGGAAGGGGCTTACGCCCTTGGAGCCTCTACTCGTCAGGTAGTTACAGGAGTGGTTATTCCAGCGGCTTTCTCCGGGATAATGGCCTCCTTCATCCTTGGCGTTTCCAGAGCTCTGGGAGAAACCATGATAGTAGCCATCGCTGCAGGCCAGACCCCAAGGCTCACCCTCAACCCCCTTGTCCCAATAGAAACTATGACCGCTTACATTGTCCAGGTTAGCCTTGGGGATGTCCCTACGGGTTCCCTGGAATTCCGAACAATCTTCGCTGTTGGGCTTACTTTGTTCGTTATAAACATGACCTTTAACGTTTTAAGTTACTGGCTCGCCTCTCGCCAGAGGAGGTTCAAGTTATGAAAGAGCGCTGGCTCGAACGGCTTTTTAAAGCCCTTACTTTTATCTCCACTATAATCGGCCTTTTGGTCCTCGTTATTCTCCTAATTGACGTACTTAAAGATGGCTTGCCCCGCTTGAGCTGGAAATTCATAACAAGCTTCCCCTCCCGCAATCCAGACGAAGCCGGCATACTCCCAGCGCTGGTAGGATCAGCGATGCTTCTGATCCTTACAGCTCTTTTCGCTTTCCCTATAGGGGTAGCGGCCGGGATTTACCTGGAGGAATATGCTTCTGATAACCTCTTCACCCGTCTAATTGAGATCAACATAGCTAACCTGGCTGGCATCCCTTCCATTATCTACGGCCTTTTGGGCCTTGAGATCTTTGTCAGGGCTCTGAGAGGAATAACTGGGGGAAGGAGCATATTTTCCGGCGCCCTCACCATGTCCCTGCTGGTTCTGCCTATTATAATAGTCTCTTCCCGGGAAGCCATTCGCGCTGTGCCCAGAAGCATAAGGGAAGCAGGCTACGCTCTTGGAGCCACCAAGTGGCAAGTGGTCAGGGATCAGATCCTTCCGGTAGCAATGCCAGGCATCCTCACGGGTACCATCCTTGCCCTTTCCAGGGCTATTGGAGAGACTGCTCCCCTCATAACTATAGGGGCTTTGGCTTACATCGCTTTCCTCCCGCCTCTATCTCTAAAAGCCCTCCAAAGCCCTTTCACCGTCCTCCCTATCCAAATCTTCAACTGGGTTTCCAGACCCCAAGAAGCTTTTCACGCCAATGCGGCTGCCGCCATAATAGTTCTTCTGGTCTTGCTTCTATCCATGAATGCCGCCGCAATCTACTTGCGCAATCGGTTCCAAGTAAGATTTGAATAGGAGGGTGAGAATGTCGTGGCTGCAGAAAATGCCCCTTCCGGATCTACCCGATAACCCCGAGGAACCAATCATCAAAATCCGGAACCTAAACGTATGGTATGGCAACCGGTTGGTCCTTGGGGATATAAATCTTGACATACCCCGAAACCGAATTACGGCGATAATAGGGCCTTCAGGTTGCGGCAAAAGCACCCTCATCCGCTGCCTGAACCGCATGAATGATCTTATTCCTAACGCAAGGGTTGAAGGGCAAGTTCTTTTTGATGGTAAGAACATCTATTCTTCCGATGTTGATGTTACCGAAATTCGCCGACGTATAGGAATGGTCTTCCAGAAACCAAACCCCTTCCCTAAAAGCATTTACGAGAACATAGCCTGGGGGCTCAGAATCAGGGGATTCAAGGGGAACCTGGACGAAGTGGTGGAAAGAGCCCTTAGGCAAGCTGCTCTCTGGGATGAAGTGAAAGACAAGCTTCACGCCAACGCTCTCACCTTATCAGGAGGACAGCAGCAAAGGTTGTGCATAGCCAGAGCCTTGGCTGTAGGGTCCGAAGTCCTCCTCCTGGATGAGCCCGCTTCAGCTCTGGACCCTATTTCGGCTTTAAAGATAGAAGAACTGTTGCGGGAACTATCCAGAGATTATACTATCGTAATAGTGACCCACAACATGCAGCAGGCAGCGAGGGTATCGCACTACACTGCTTTCATAATGTGGGATGACAATCGGGTTGGTCGCCTCATAGAGTATGGCCTGACTCGGGATATATTTACAAACCCTAAAGACAAACGAACTGAGGATTACATTACCGGCCGTTTCGGATAACAGTAAATTTAGGAGGGGAATGATGCCAAGGGAAATGCTGGATAGCGAAATACAACGCCTTCAAAAAGAGGTCATGAGCCTTGGGGAAATGGTAGAAAAAAGCATTTTGGAGGCAGTGGATAGCCTCAAGAGGAGAGATTTTGAAGCTTCCCGCCGGATAATAGCTCAGGACCAAGCTATAAATGAAAAGCGCTTCGCTATAGAAGCCGATACTTTAGTGGTCATTGCCACCCAACAGCCCATGGCCAGCGATTTACGCATCCTGGCAGCTATCCTTGAAGTGGTAACGGAGCTGGAACGCATAGCCGACTATGCTAAGGGCATTGCCAAAGTTAACCTCCTCATAGGCGAAAAACCCCTCATAAAACCCCTGATTGATATCCCCAGGATGGCCCAGAAAGCCACCGATATGCTCCATCGGGCTCTTGAAGCCTTCGTTCAGAAAGATGTAGAAAAAGCCATGGCCATCCCTAAAGAGGACGACGAAGTTGATGCTCTCTATGACCAGGTTTACCGGGAGCTTATGACCTACGTCATAGCTAATCCTGCTGCCAACCTTGAACAAGCCAACTACCTCCTATGGGTCGCCCACAACCTGGAAAGGGCTGCTGATAGGGTAACTAATATTTGCGAAAGGGTTGTTTTCACTGTGACAGGCGAAATGAAAGAGCTGGACATTCAAGAAGACATAGGTACTCGTTGGTCCCGCACTATTAAAGAGGGGCAATGAACGAAGGCCTCGGCCTGGTATATGAGCGCTTCGTCTTAAATGATTATCTCCTGTCCCTCCTCCATCGTTATCCAATACAGGAAGTTCTGGAGGCTCCTGCCTATGGGATGGCAGGCATAACGGGGATAAACAGTATAGAACTGGCCCGGGCAGGCTGCTCTGTCACCGTAGTGGATGAGGATGAAAAGCGTATCAGGGAGGCTACAAAAATATGGAGTGAGCTCGGCCTCAGGGCGCAGTGGGTTTGTTGTCCGGGCATGAGAATCCTCCCCTTCCCCGACAAAACTTTTGATCTGGTATGGGAGTGGGCTGGGCTTTGGTATCTAAAGGACGCTGAAGGTTTCCTCAGGGAGATGGCAAGGGTCTCAAGCAAGCTTGTCTTTATAGCCATGCCCAACCCCCGTCAGCCGGGATACATCTTGAGAAAGCGCTTTCTGGAGCCCGAGTTTTTCAGTCAGGTTGATGAAAGCTGGGTTGATATGGGTAAAATCAAAAAAATTTTGAGGGATGAAGGGTTCAGGCCTGTAGAAGAAGGCTTTCTGGATACACCTCCCTGGCCTGACACTGTAATGCCCGCAGCGAAGCTTCTGGAAAAACTGGGGGTAAAATCCCGAAAATTAAA
The DNA here is from genome assembly GCA_964655275.1 of uncultured Anaerolineae bacterium. Classification (GTDB taxonomy): domain Bacteria; phylum Chloroflexota; class Anaerolineae; order SpSt-600; family SpSt-600; genus SpSt-600. Next base: position 20,790 of record CAZZMI010000034.1, read on the forward strand.
GGAACGTTTTTCCGGCGATGCATGGAACTGGAACATAATAGATTACTATGCGGGCAAAGATCCGTCTCTGAAAGCCAGGGTTATGCGTTACGCATTTCTGGAAAACGCATTACCCCGTTTTCTGAAATCCCTCTGGGCCCATCACCGCTTTATCCTTTTCTTAAGAGATTAGCGTTGCCACCAGGGGCTTCGCTCTTGCTAACCACTTGCCAAAAGCCAGCGACCTTTTAGCTCCCCTTCCATCACCCAAAGCTTTTCAGATATGCCCCAAGGGGCATCAGGGGGCTTTTATCCCCTGCTGAGGGAATCGGAGTGCCCCGGACTCTTTTAAAAAGAGCAAACCGCCAACGCCAGCCATCAGCCCACAAGTGGGAAACGGGGGGTTAAAAAGGGGTCCGGGGGGCATGGCCCCCTGGCAAAGGGCTTGGGGGATGTGCCCCCGGAAATCATTG
>CAZZMI010000035.1:0-20045 GCA_964655275.1 uncultured Anaerolineae bacterium
AAATAGCCCCTTCAAGCGTTTGGGCCCAGAGGGCTTACTGGGCCGAAAGGAGGTAGAATGGCCATAATTATAGTTGGACTTGGACCAGGTGACCCCAAACTGATAACCAGGGAGGTCTGGGATATCCTCCAGAACGCCCGTGAAATTTACTTGCGCACTTCAAAGCATCCCGTGGTGGAATTTTTGCCTGAAGGCCTTAAAGTTCACTCATTTGACCATCTGTACGAAGAAAAAGAAACTTTTGACGAAGTTTACCGTGCCATAGCCGAGGAAATCGTTAAGCTCGGAGAGAGGCAGAAGGACGTAATATATGCCGTGCCCGGAAATCCAATGGTAGGGGAAACTACCACTCGCCTTATTCTGGAGTTTGCTTCCGAGATGGGATTGGAGGTGGAAGTTAAAGAGGGTATAAGCTTCTTGGATTCTCTCTTTGTCCTCCTGCGCATTGATCCCCTTGAGGGGCTTCAGATAGTGGATGCCTCGGAACTTGCTTCCCACCATTTCCCGAAGCTCGATCCCGATAGGCCGGTAATTGTAGGCCAGTTATACGATCGCTTCCTGGCCTCGCAGGTTAAGGCTGTCCTTCTGGACCTGTACCCGGAGGAGCATTCTGTAACCATTGTTAAAGGGGCTGGAACTTCAAACCCTGTAATCCGGGAATTACCCCTCTACCAGCTGGACCGCCAGGATGACATAGACCACTTAACTTCCCTTTACATTCCTCCCCTGCCTGAAGAGGGTTCTTTGATTTCCCTGCAGGAAATTGTAGCTCATCTGCGTGCCCCAGATGGATGCCCCTGGGATCGTCAACAGGACCACAGAAGCCTCAGGCCTTACCTGCTTGAGGAATCCTATGAGGTATTGGAAGCCCTGGATGAGGATAACCCCATCAAGCTCCGAGATGAGCTTGGAGACCTGTTGCTTCAAGTCATGCTTCATGCCCAGATTGCCCTTGAAGAGGGGGAATTCCGTCCCGCGGAGATGATAGCCAGCCTCATCCGCAAGCTCAAGCGCCGCCACCCCCACGTTTTCGGGCAAGTTAAGGTTAAGGATGCAGAGGAAGTAGTGGTGAGGTGGGAAATTATAAAGCAAAAGGAAAGGGGGGAAGAAAGCCAAAGCTTCCTGCTGGAAGGGGTTCCTAAAGCCCTGTGTGCTCTGGCCCAGGCTCAAGCTTACCAGAGAAAGGCTGCGCAGGTCCGCTTTGATTGGGATAATGTGGAGGGAGTGTGGCAGAAGCTGGAAGAAGAAATTAAAGAGTTAAGGGCAGCACGAACCCAAGAAGAGTTGGAAAAAGAAGTCGGAGACCTCCTTTTCACCGTGGCTAATCTTGCCCGCTGGCTTAAAGTTGACGCTGAAAGTGCCCTGCGCATGGCTAATGCCCGCTTTGCTTCTCGCTTTAGACACCTTGAAATTGAGGCTAAGAGAAAGGGCAAAAACCTTGAAGAACTTGCTCCGGAAGAAATGGATACCCTGTGGGAAGAAGCTAAAGGTCAGGAGGAAGAGCCATGAAACCCTTGATGGAAGAGCTGGCTATAGCCTTATACAACGGCGAAGCCGAGAAGGTCGCTGAACTAACCCGTAAAGCTCTGGATGAAGGAATCCCCCCTGAGGAAATCCTGAACAAGGGCTTGATAGCAGGAATGGACAAAGTTGGCAAAGATTTCCGCGATGGCATCCTCTTTGTCCCGGAAGTTTTGGTGGCCGCTTATGCTATGAAAGCAGGCATGGAGATCCTCAGACCCCTCTTAGCCGAGACAGGTGCATCTGGCCTTGGAACCTTCGTAATTGGCACAGTCAAAGGCGACCTCCACGACATTGGCAAGAATATGGTAGCCATGATGATGGAAGGAGCAGGTTTTAAGGTGGTGGATTTAGGGGTTGATACCCCGACAGAAAAGTTCGTGGAGGCCGTTAAAAACTACAACCCCCATATCCTGGGAATGTCAGCCCTTCTCACTACCACAATGGTGGAAATGAGGAAGGTTATAAAAGCCCTTGAGGAAGCAGGCTTGAGGGAGAAGGTTAAGGTAATGGTGGGAGGCGCCCCGGTAACGCAAGAATTTGCCGAAGAAATCGGCGCCGATGGTTATGCGCCCAATGCCTCCTTGGCCGTAGAAAAAGCCAAAGCTTTGCTGGGGATAAAGTAGACATGGAAACCCGACTCTTCGGCCTCGCTAAATCCGTGGTTATCTCACCCAATGGCCCTGTTATCCTCATAGGTGAGAGGATCAACCCCACGGGTAAGAAACGATTGACCGCTGCCCTTAAGGCGGGCGACCTGAGCCTGGTTCAGCGAGAAGCCCTTGAGCAAGTAGAAGCCGGAGCTGATGTGCTGGATGTCAATGTGGGAGCGGCCGGGGTAGATGAGGTTAAACTTCTTCCCGAAGCTGTAAAAGCGGTGCTGGAGGTTGTGGATGTCCCCCTCTGTATAGACTCTACCAATCCCCAGGCGCTGGCATTGGCCCTGGAAACCCTTCGGAAAATTGCCCCGGAAGCTAAGCCCATCCTGAACTCGGTGAATGGCGAGGAACGCTCTCTCCGCCAGATCTTGCCTCTTGTCAAAGATTACGGGACGGCAGTAATTGCTCTGGCTATGGATGAAAAAGGCATTCCCTCAACCCCGGATGAGCGCCTTAAAGTCCTGGGGAAAATATTTGATAGAGCCATTAGCACAGGCATACCACCGGAAGATTTCATTGCTGATCCCTTAGCTCTCACCGTAAGCACAGATAGCCAGGCGGCTCTGGTGACCTTTGAAACCATAAAGCTTATACGGGAAAAACTCCAGTGCAACATAACCGTTGGAGCCAGCAATGTTTCCTTCGGCTTGCCGGAGAGGGAAACCATTAACGGAGCATTCCTGGCCATAGCCATCACCCTCGGAGTCAGCTGCCCTATCGTGGACGTAGCCCGTGTTCGTTCCATAGTGCTGGCAACAGAGCTCTTGCTCGGGCGCGACCCCTTCGCTATGCGTTACATAAAAGCTTACCGGGAACGCATCTCCCCTAAAAGCCAGGAAAGTGGTGTGAGGGGGTAACATGGGAACAGAAAGCCTGCGTTTTGAGGTTCCCCCGGACTATGATAAGTGTTTTGGCTGTGGAAAGGGCAATCCCATTGGCCTGAAACTAAAATTCAGAAACGAGGAGAAGATCGCGCGTTGCGAGTTTACTCCTGGCCCTCAGTACCAAGGCTGGCCAGGGGTTGTCCACGGGGGAATACTCAGCACAATCCTTGATGAAGCTATGGGCTGGGCTTCGCTTTTCTATGGGAGGAAAACCGTTACCGGAAAGTTAGAAGTCCGTTTCCGAAGGCCAGCCAGAATTGGAGAGCCCCTCGTGGTAGAAGGCAGGATCACCCGTGATAGTGGCAGGTTTTTGATAGCCGAAGCAAGCGCCAAGGATAGTGAGGGGAACATCGTAGCCGAAGCCTCGGGCATCATGTTCGTAATCCCTTAATGAGAGGGAAATTATAAATTATGGGGATAAGCGTTCACGTCGTAGGGGCCTCTACAGCAGGCCTATATGCCGCTTACCGTCTGGCCAGCCAGGGGGCAGAGGTTCACCTTTATGAGGCTGAGCCTTCTTTCAGCCCTGCCCCTCGCACCCTGATACTGACCCCATATTTCTTGAAGGTTCTGGATTTTCCTCCGGATGACGTAATCCTCAACAAAGTATGGCAATTTGAGCTCATCTCGGCCAATTGTGCTGCCACCGTTCTCCTTAGGGAGCCTGACTTAGTAATAGAGCGGCAGAAACTTTTGGCGCTTCTACTGCGCAAAGCACAAGAGGCCGGGGTTAAAATCCATTTCGGTTATCGCCTTGAGGATTTGGGAGAAGAAGGGGGAAGGTTTCTCCTTCGCTTTAGAACTGAAGAGGGCGAAGAAATTGTGCCCTCCCGCGTTCTCGTTGGTGCCGATGGAGCTAAAAGCCTTGTTGCTGATCGCTTGCACCGCAAGAAGCTGCCCATCGTTGCCGTAATTCAAGCTAAGGTTCATTTCCAAAAGGCAATACCGGCAGAAAGGGTGCGAGTTTGGTTTGACCGGAGCAAAACGCGCTTTTTCATCTGGCTCATCCCCGAATCCCCTCACAGGGGTGTAGTGGGCCTTGTAGCGGATGAGATGGAAGAAGCGCATTATGCCTTGGCTGATTTCCTCTCTTCTAATTCATGGGAGCCAGAGGGTTTCCAGGCTGCTTTAATTCCCCTTTACCTGCCAGGAACCGGAATGTCAATCCGGCGTGGCACCCACAGGGCAATCCTTGTGGGGGATGCCGCAGGGCACATGAAAAACACCACCGTTGGAGGGGTGGTGGCGGGATTAAGAGGAGCTTCTGCCATTGAATTGACCCCTGATAAGAAGGTTGAAGTGGGGAAAAAGTGGTGGGCTCTGAAACGAGAGCTCTCCTTACACGCATGGCTCCGCCGCCTCCTGGATCATTTCTCCAACGAGGATTACGATCGGCTCCTTATGCTCCTCAATAGCCCAACTCTCCAGATTTTAGCCACGTACCCGAGGGATGATTTCGCAAAAGCTTTGGTTCCTCTTTTATTAAGCCAGCCTCAATGGTTTCCTTTCGGAGCCAAGATCCTTTTAAAGCAATTATTGGGCCAGCAGCCGTAATTGCCCTGGGAAAGCGCTTATGGTATTTAAAAATCCGAAATCGGGTGAGGGGAGGAGGGCATGCAGGGCTTTGAGGAGATGGGGAAACTCCTTGTATTTATGGGTTTTCTGGTAGTTCTCATGGGGCTATTTTTCATCCTGGCGGGGAGGTTGCCCCATTTAGGTCATCTGCCAGGGGATATCATCATAAAGAGGGAAAATTTTGGATGTTACATCCCCCTGGCCACCTCTTTATTGCTTAGCTTGCTTTTGACCATCTTATTGAACATTATTCTGAGGCTGAGACGTTAAGGGAAAGGGGTGTCTCTTTCCACCAGCCTCCTGAAGATTTCGCTCAGCTGATAGGCATCCCCGGAGATACGGCGGACAGTGCACCCTTTGCTCTTAAGCCACTCCTCCTCCTGGAGGCTGACCTTTTCAACCCCGCCCACAATGGTGACGTTAACAGCGCTGGAGGCTTCTTCCAGGCTGAACCCCACCACTGGCCCGAAATGCAATATGTAATCTGAAGCCAGGAGCATGTCTACCTGAGCTTCCGGGCCCTTCCCGAAGAGGAGATAATGGTAAATTGGCTTGGCTCTCTCCTCCAGAACCAGCCTCAAGGTTATTGTCTCAAGGCCATCCACTCTTATATCCGCAACCCGCAGGTCAGTATCAGGTATGGTCAGGGAATAGACTCCGGCTGGAAGCTTACTGAAGGCAAAACGCTCATCAGGCCCGATGACTTGAGCCGCCACCGCTTCCCCTTTCTTAAGGAGGAGGATGGTCCTGCCGGCCCCCCCTACTACTTCCCCCTTTATAACACTTCGGCCTTCTTCTTTAACCACTTTCTGGAAAACCACCAAGAAAGAGTGATGGAACCTCGTGTTGCCAGGGCCTTCATCCGGATGATCGTTGTGGATACCGAAGACCCTATCGCTGGGCAGGCCGAGAGCTTCTACCGCGCATAGTTGTCCAGGCCAGAGGGGGAAATTGGTGCCAGGTTCGCTCAAGGGTTTGTCAACTGTAACCACCTGGCTTCCGCCTGGCCAGGAAACCCTGGCCTGAGCACCGTAAACCCTTTTGCCTTCTTCATCCAAAATATCAATGTAAAGCAGACTGCGGCCCTGGTTTTCTTCAGGGGTGAGATGGTGGATTTTCACAGCCATCCAGTAGTTTCCGCCTGGCTCTACTTTTGCCGGTTCCACATTAACCCCATAAGCTATGGCATCATTTTCCCTCTCGGGCATTGCTTGCCTCCTTATTTAAGGCCAAGGGCCTGGGCAATGGCGTAACTATCGCCCGGTATGCGGTGGACTTCACAGCCTGTTTCCTTCAGGGCCTGCTCTTCATCAAACCCTACTATCCTTTCATCCCCAACTATCACTACCTCTTGAGCCAGGGAGGCCTCTTTAAAGGAGAAAGCCACTGGAGTCCCCGTGGCCACAATGTATTGCAATGCCAGAAAGAAGTTAACCTGGGCTACCCCTTTAAGCGGGATTGAACCGAAGTAGAGGCAACGACTTAGGGGTTTACGCGGTTTTATCGCCGGGAGGACTATGTCCACCTGATACGAGCTCTCGCCATCCACCAGGAGACCGCTCCTTACCAGGCCTATTCCCTCTGCTTTAAGGTCATACATCCCGGCCTTGATGTAGAGAAAACGGTATGAGCCATCAGAATCTGTAATCGTTTCAGCCACCTTAGCTCCTTCTCGGAGGAGAATAAGTTTAATCCCCGCCACCGCCTTGCCCAGTTCGTCTACCACTTTGCCTTTTATAGAACTGAAAGCACCTTCCAGGTATAAATCGGCTAAGGTGAAAATAGAGAGGCCATCAGCTTCAGCTTCTCCGACCTCTTTTTCCCCCACCATAATAAAGTATCTCCCACGCGGGACCTTCTCAAAGCGGAAAGAGCCTCCGGCTCCGGCTTCTGTCCACATTTCCCACCCAAATTCCTGCGAAACCAGCCGAATAGAAGACCCTTCTTCAAGGCCCAGGACTTTGCCCTGAATTATGCTCTGGAAAGGCATCAGGAGGAAGAACACCTCGGAGTTTGCCACTTTCAGTCCAGAAGCAATGGTGCCAAGGCCTTCCAGTTCCAATGAGTATTCCTGTGGGGATAGGCCTGCGAAAGAAAAGCAGCCTTTTTCGTCCAGCTCAGCTGCCTGGGAAAAGCCCGGAGCCTTCAGGATAACTTTATGGCCACGAGGTAGACCCGAAAGTTCACCTTTAATTGTAGCCCCTTTAGGTTGACCCACCGGGAGAAGCTGAAAGTTTACTTCGTAGCATATGGGGGAACCAGGCTCCCTTCCAGGCACGTAGGCGGTATTGAGCCCTTCCGCTACCTCGCTTTCCCAATCTCCCTGGACCACCATAAGCTGGTATTCGCCGGGGGTGTGGAGGAATTCGTAGTATCCGGGGGGCTTACCCACTATCTGTCCAGTGACCCTGACCGGGAAAGATGTCCCTGGAGGTGCCCCGGTCCAGCTCATCATCACTTTCACCCCCGACATCGGGATGCCGTTCTCGTCCAGAACCTGGCCGTAGAAAAGACGACGGTTCATGGTTTCCTCTGGAGGAAGCAATCTTTTGGTTATAACCTTATAGCGATACCCGGGTGGCGCTGGCAGAGTTATATCAAATTTTTCCTCTTTCCATCCATCCAGGGCTATGGAGTAAAGGGTCAGAGGACCAGCCTTCAAACCGTAAATCCCTTCGCCCAGGTTCTGAAAAGAATATTCGCCGGAAGCAGTTGTTGTTGTTTTAGCCAGGGGTTTACCCTCCTTAAGGAGGATTACTTCCACACTCGGCAGAGGCTTACCCCTTTCATCCTTCACTTTGCCGGTAATAGCTCCCTTGACCCCGGCATCAAGAGGCTCCAAGTCCAGGACTTTGCTTTCCCCTTCGGCCAGCTTAATTCCCAGGGCTATAGCTCCAATTTTTTCTACCACAAGATCGTATTCTCCGGCCGGGATACTGGAGAACCTGAACAAGCCGGTTATATCAGTATACGTCAGGCCAATCCGTGTCCCTTTCTGGTAGAGGGCTACGGGAATGGCCACAAGGCTCCTGCCCTCCTTATCCCTCAATATTCCAGCGATAGAACCTGTGCCGGAGCCAATTCGTGCTATGCTTGGCATCGCTTTGACCGCATCTACTGCCGGCAGGCGGCCATTTAAGCCAAAAAGGTCGTTCCACCAATCAGTATACCAGGCCTGGGTTTCCCAGGTTGGGTTGAAGTTGCCTATCTTGTAATTGGCAATGAGCCAGTGGCACATGGCAAAATAATAGGGGGGAGCATGCCGCTGCATGAAATCATTTATGGCTACTACCATATCCCGATGGAGGGCTGGAGTTATGCGCGGATAGCGCCGGTCCTCTCGCCAGCCCACAACCGGCCCCCCTTCAGTGGAGATTATGGGTATGGAATGGCCGCAGGCCCGGACTATTAAAGTGTTAATCTGTTCAAAAGCCAGGAAACAGGAGGGGTCATCCAAAACTGTGGCGCCGGGGTTTTTGTCCTTCGCCCGCCATTCATTGATCCATTCCAGGGGATTCCCATCCCAGACCCATTCCACCGGGCCATAGCTTATGTATTCCTCGTAAGTGAGGGGTTTCCCTTCCTGATTTACGGGGTCATAGGGGTAATCAAGGGGGTGATTGAGGGTGTAATTGTGGATGGCGGCCCAGATTCCGGCTTCAAAGAGGTCCGGTCGCCTTCTGGCAATTTCAGAAAAGATGTCAGTTTTCTCCCCCACGGAGAAAGCTGGTATGGCCGGAAGTCCTCCCAGACCCAGTATTATATCGGCATCAATTATGAGGTTTTCGGCCACTATTTCCACCCAGTTTGGGGGCATGTAGCCCCCCTTCCACTCTGCCGGGAGGTTGGGTTCGTTGTTGGTTTCAAAGTATCGGACGCCAAGGGCTACGAGGTTCTTAACCGTTTCTATCTCTCTTCCGCTTATATGGCCCGGGTTAGGTTCAGGTCTATATAGCCTGACTACAGGGAAAATACCCTCTTTAAGCAGGGCTTCGCAGAGTTTAAAGGAGGAGCCCCCTCCATCATCCAGAAGTTTTACCCACTTTATGTTCATTTCTTTAAGCTCATTTATCCAGAAGCGGAGGGCTTCTCCCTCCGGGTGATAGATGTTGGCAGACCAGTGTATCCCCCTGCCGTTATCGTTAGGAGGGCGGGGAAAATCTTTTAGCTCCATTTAAACTACCCCCTTTTCCTCGGAATATTGGCGGAAAAGCCCGAGCAATTTTTGATAAAGTTCCGGAGGGATGGTCTCAGCACCTTTCTGGCGGATGTGGTTTTTCAGGGTTTTAGCTGTAAGGACCGGGACAAGCGGGGAGCGCAGTTCAAGGCGAGCAGCGGGGTTGGTGAAAAGAATTACTTCTTTTATTTCCACCTCGCCATCTTCAGGGAGCATCTGCGCGATAAACTTCCGCAGTCGTTCCGCCTCCCATGTTACTTCGGCTGTAGGGTTGCCAAGGCTTTCTTCGTAGAATATGCGCAGGAGGTATGCCCAGCGGAACTTGCGGCGCCAGTGGTTTCCCTCGCACAAAATTTCTCCATCGTGGGGCTTGGCTTTGATGACAAAAAGGCCCGTTGGCCCCAGCACCACGTGCTCAGCTGGGAGAATGTAACTGAAGAGCCAGAAGCGGTCATCCAGCCCCTTCAAAGCCCGGGCGATCACCTCATCGCTGCGGGGGCGCTTGACCCAGCGGTTAAGGTTGTATGTTCCTATATTGGAGGCAATCAGGCCCACAAGGAGGCAGAGGAGGGAAATGTAAAAATATTTTGGGAAAAAACTGAAACCAAACCCTGCCAGCAGGATGGCTAAACCTGTAAAGCTGGCAACCTTACCGAGACGTCCTCTTGAGGCTATGAGCCTTTCATTAACCACAACTTTCATAGGCCTTTCCCCAGGCTTTTTTCCCAGTATAACGGAAAAAAAGGCTAAAGTCAAAGGTTCAAATCGCCAGCGCCGAAGTCCCTCAGGCAGGACTTTTTTCCTATTTCAAAATTCCTCAATTGTTGTATACTTTTACTGAGATGAACGCGCTGGTAGAAGCTGAAGGGCTCACTAAACACTTCAATTCCCTTGTGGCAGTAGAAGGGGTTACTTTTCAGCTCCGGGAGGGGGAAATCCTGGCTCTTCTGGGACCTAACGGAGCTGGGAAAACCACTACTGTCCGCATGCTGGCTTCTGTTCTGGCTCCTACCGCCGGAACTGCCCGGGTGGCGGGATACGATGTAGTGAAGCAAGCCCGGGAAGTCCGGCGATTGGTAGGGTTGCTTACTGAATTCCCCGCCCTTTACCTCAGAATGACCACCGATGAATACCTGGATTTCTTCGGTAAACTTTACAGGGTCAACCCGAAGGACCTCAGGGAAAGAAAGACCATGCTTCTTGAGCGGTTCGGGCTTATAGAGGCCAGGAAGAGGCGAATAGGGGAGTATTCCAAAGGAATGCGTCAGAAATTAGCCCTGGTGAGGGCTATGCTCCATAACCCTTTGGTCCTGTTCCTTGATGAACCTACTTCAGCCATGGACCCCCACAGCGCCAAGATCGTCAGGGAAGCGATAATGGAGCTCAGGAAAGAAAAGCGCACTGCGGTAATTTGTACCCACAACTTGTTTGAGGCCCAAACTCTCGCCGACCGAATAGCCATAATCAGCAAAGGCCGAATTATCGCCATTGGCACCCTGGAAGAATTACGCCAGCGCTACCTCGGCACCCCCCTTATGGAGGTGAGATTAGCGGCCCCCAAGAAAGGCATCGCTTCTGTGGTCAGCCGCTTCGCTCAAGTAGAAGAAGGGGGAGAAAACTTCGTCCGTTACAGAACCGATAATCCTGCTGAGGTTAACCCCATCATAGTAAAGGCCCTGACCGATATTGGGGCCAAGATCCTCTACTTGCAGGAGGTTCCGGTATCGTTGGAAGACATTTACCTGAGGATCGTCTCATGATTTCTCTGTCGGCCATCTTAACTCTGGTCTCTAAAGAGTTGAAAGATGCCCTGCGAGATTGGCGCATCGTGACGCCAATAGCTATACTGACTTTGTTTTTCCCCTGGCTCATGGATATAACGGCGCAACTGGCCAGAGATTTTGTCGCCCGCTACGGCGCTTTTATCATCGCCGAAAGAATGTACCCATTTCTCCTTATGGTGGTGGGCTTCTTCCCCATAACCTTCTCCCTGGTGATTGCCCTTGAGTCCTTCGTGGGGGAAAAGGAGAGGCTTACCTTAGAACCTCTTCTGGCTTCACCCCTATCAGACCTGGAGCTATTTTTAGGGAAGTTTCTGGCTTCCCTGATATTGCCCTTAAGCGCCAGTTTCCTCGGAATCGCCTTTTACTTGGCAGGCCTTTACTTCTCCACCGGTTACTTCCCACCTCCTGTCCTCCTGGGTCAAGTTTTGCTCCTTACTTTCTGCGAAGCCCTTGTTATGGTAGCCGGGGCAGTAGTTGTTTCCCACAACGCCACCAGTGTGAGGGCAGCTAACCTCCTGGCCAGCTTCATCATTGTGCCCATGGCTCTGGCCATCCAGGGCATAAGCATTGCCATGTTCTGGGCCAACTACAACATCCTCTGGCTGGCAGTAGCCGGGATGCTTGTGGTTACAGTGCTCCTCATAAGGATGGGGATGGCTTTATTCAATCGGGAGCACCTCCTTACTACTCAGCTGGAAAAGTTTGATGTTAGAAGCTGGGGCGAAAGCTTCTTAAAGTTCTTCCTGAGGCGTTCCGGAGACGTAAAGCGTTTTTCCATAACGGTTTTTTATCAGAGGGAACTCAAGCTCATCCTGGCCGATCTGAAGCTTTCCCTCATTTTTGCGACCGCGATGGCTCTGGCTGGACTTGCTGCGGGTATCTGGTTTGCCTTCCTTTACCCCTATCCTGAAGCCATCCTGCCGGAAGATTTTGACCTGAATAAGTTCAAGAGCGTGTCCTGGGAATTCCTTCCACCGCTGCAGACCAGGGCTATCTTCTTCCACAACCTCCGGACTTTGACCCTTTCCTCCCTCCTTTCCCTTATAACTCTTGGAGTTATGCCTTCTCTGGTGGCAATCTTTAACCTGGGGCTTGTGGGCTTTTTGGGAGGAGAAATTGCAATAATGGGACATAAGCCTGTTCTTTTTCTTGCCTTCATCCTCCCCCACGGCATCTTTGAAATTCCCGCTGCCCTCCTGACAGTAGCTGCCGCCCTGAGGATTGGAGCAGTGCCCGTATCCCCCAAAATTAAAGGTCAGGTAAAAGATGCTTTGCTTCTGGCCATAGTTGATTGGATCAAGATTATGGTTTTCGTGACCATACCATTGCTTCTGGTGGCTGCTTTTGTGGAGGCCAACATAACCCCAATAATAGTGGGATGGGTTTATGGGTAAAAATGCGCGGTTTGTATTCCTGGGCTCAACAGCTTCCGTTCCTTCTGCCAAAGCTGATAGCTTCTATATGGCCGTAGTGAAGCCAGATGGGAGGTTTTTCCTCCTGGATTGCGGTGGTAGCCCCATCCATAAACTCCTCAAGTCAGGCATTAACCCCCTGCTCCTTGAAGGTATCCTCCTCTCCCACCACCATCCCGACCACATTTATGGGCTACCATATCTCGTTCAGGGGCTATGGCTCCTGGGACGCAGAAGCCCTATCCCCATCTGGGCTCTTTCAGAAGGGTGCGAAACGGCCAGGAAATTAATGGAGGTATGGGATTGGTCGATCTTTAAGGATTTTTGTGGAATTGAATGCCACCCTATTGAGCCTTCAGAGATGGCTACAGTTTTGGAGGACGACATTTTTGAGATAGTGGCCTCACCCGTGGATCACCTCATACCCACCTTAGCTTTCAGGATCAGGTCAAAGCTTTCGGGGAAAGCGGTTGTTTGTTCGGGAGACACTGCGCCGAGCGAGAAGGTGGTGCGCCTGGCGGAAAGGGCTTTCATCCTGGTGCACGAGAGCACTGGTGATTTCCCCGGTCATTCCTCAGCCTATCAAGCAGGGGAGATTGCCAGGAGAAGTCAGGTTTCATCGCTCATATTGGCCCACTTCAATCCGTGGCTGGACCCTGAGAAAATCTTAGAAGAAGCCCAACAAGCTTTTGGAGGGCCTGTGAGGCTCGCCGCTGATGGGGATGTATATGAATTTTGAAAGGACCTAAGGTTAACCCCGGGGAAAATTAACGAGGCGGGCGGTGAGGATTGCAAATTATTACGCGCCCTTTAAGGTCAGTGTGCACCTCAAACCTTTGACCCCTTGCCTCCACCACCACTCTGTATCCAGGGACGAGAACCTGCGCGTAGAATTTCCCTGGCTCCGGGCATCCCAGGCTTGTATCGGGCCAGGTTACCGGCTCTGCTGATACGATTTTTATCTCCTCCGGCGGAAAATCCTTAAAAAGCTCTCGTATTTTTTCCAAGATAAGATCCGGAAGCCCCTCAGGGGAGCAAAGTTTTACCATTTCCCCCCTCCCTCTGTAAACGTAAGTTTCACCCCGGGCTGATAGCACCACCTCAATACCCATGACGAAGGCGGGCAATACAATTTTGCTCTCAGGCCAGCCACATTCTACATCCTGAATCGGCATTTCCTCCTGGATAGCACTCAATACTTCTATCTCACTTTCGGGGATGCCTAAGCGCTTGGATAGATCGGCTATGGCTCTCCGAATTGCGCGGGAAAGGGCTTCCTCGCTGTAGGATGGCGAATAAGGCACAGTCGGAGTGGGCAAAGGGGTACTGACCCCGGAAGGGGATGGAGTAAGCAGGGGGGAAAGGGGTGCCAGCTTTACTTCCACCCGTGGGGTTGGAGTGGGTTTCGGAGCCATGCATCCCGCCAGGGTCAGGGTTACAAAGAAAAGACGCAGAAATTTTCCCGCCATCGCCTCCCTCCAGAGGTTTTACTCCATGAAATTAGACGCCCGAGGCCCTGGCTGAGTTCCCTACCTTTCAGTCCTTACCCACAGAAATCGCCCATCGCTGACCACTTCTACCGTACCGTTGGAATCAGTGCGCAGTAGCTTTACCCCCCTAAGCCTTTCCAAGACCGATTTCGCTGGATGGCCAAAAGGATTATCCTTCCCCACAGAAATTACTGCTACCATGGGTTTTACTGCTTCAACAAAAGCCTGAGAGGTGGCACTTCCTGCCCCGTGGTGCGATACCTTGAGCACAGCGCTGGAAAGGTCTAATCCCTTTCCTATCAATTCCGATTCTACCTCCGCATTAATGTCTGCCGTGAGGAGGAAAGAAGCCATCCCATAACTTACTTTTGCCACCACCGAACAAGCGTTATCGTCAAAGCAGGAACTAATGTCCTCCGGATGGATTATATGGATGAGAACACCGTCCGAGAAGCGGACAAAGGCGCCACTGCGGGCCTCGTAACGGACCACCCCCTTGCTTTCCATCATTTCCTGCCACCTCTTCCAGGCTGGAGAATTCCCTTCGATCCCGCTTTCCATCACAGCTTTTACCCTGTATCTTTCTAAGACCGAAACCAGCCCAGTTAGGTGATCGCTATCGGGATGAGAGAGGATTACCAGGTCTATAGAGCGATCCCAGAAGGGAAGCTTTTTCCCTATGCACTCAAGGAAGAGGGATGGGGAAGGGCCTCCGTCTACAGCAATTTTGTGGCCTGAGGGGGTGAGGATAAAGATGCCATCGCCCTGCCCCACATTGCAGAAAACCACGTGCAGGTAGCCATCGGGGCTTGAAAGGGCTCCGGACCAGATCAGTGCTGTCAAGGAAGCCAGGAAGGTGAAAGTGGTGCCAAACTTTAAGTGCCTGGCCAGGATTTCCCTGAACTTTTGGCCTGCTTCTCTCCACGTAAAAAGCACGGCCAGACCCAGGAAATAGATGATGGCGATTTCCTCGCCCCACCCTTTTAATGGGATCGCAGCCCAGGGTAAGCGGGCTAACAGCTCCACTATCCTTATGGTGTAAGCCGTATGAGCCCAGCCCACAATTCCTGCTATTTTCCCAAGGGGTACAGACAAAAAGCCCACCAGAAGCCCCACACCACCACCGACCATTACCCCAGGCTGGGCCGGGATGACCAATAGATTGGCCAGGGGGCTTACCAAGGATAGAAGGCCAAAGTAATGAAGGGTAAGAGGCAGAGTGGCCATCTGAGCTGCCATGGTGACTATAACCACTTCCTTGAGGAAGTTTTCCCACCCTCGGGAAAGGTGAATTTTACCTTTAAGCCATTTCTCGGCGGGGGGAACTAAAAGGATCAGGCCAAGGGTGGCGGCGAAAGAAAGTTGAAAGCCCACATCCCAGAGGATTTCAGGATTTATGGCGCTCATAACTATGGCAGCGAAGGCCAGAGAATTGAGGGAGAAAGCCCACCGGCCTATCGCCTGAGCTAAAACATAAAGGGAACCCATTATCGCCGCCCTCATGACTGGGGGGTCAGCCCCAACCAGGAAGGCGTAAAGGAAAAGGATGGTTATTATTAGCCAGGCCTTGCGCCTCCCAAGCCCCGAAAGCAACCTCTCCAGGAAACCAGCCAGGACTGCAATATTGAAACCTGATATGGCGATAATGTGGCTTGTCCCGGTCCGCCGGAAGCTCTCTATGACATCGCTGGGTATACCTTTATCCAGCCCCAGGAGAATCCCAGCCAGCAAAGAAGCCTCCGGTTCGGGGTAAACGGAAAGCAAAACTTTATGAGCCCTTTCCCTCACGGAAAAAAGCCATCGTCGGAAAGGATTACCCTTGCCCCGTTTCAGGATTCGCAGCTGGGGCTTCTTCAGGATGGAGAAGACCCCTTTCCTGGCCAAGTAATCTCTGTAAGAGAAATCCTCCCAGACAGGAGGTGTAACCAGTTCACCAGAGGCTTCCACCACATCGCCATACTGGTAGTCGGAAAATAGAGGGGCATAAGTTATGAAATCACCCTTAACTTTAAGTTCCCTCCCCTGAAAACCTATGGAGAAGGCCGAGATCCTGAGCTGCAGGGCCTTTTCCCTTTCCGTGGGTTGGGCCGAAATCACGCCTTTAATAGTTACAGGCTCAGGCTGGTCGTTGTAGTAAGCCAGATGATGTGAGTCCAGAGAAGGCTTAGCTACTGAAAAACGGGCCATACCTAAGAGGAGAAGGAAAAGCAAGGCCAATCGCTTCTCCCTGAGGGTGAAAGCCAGGAGCAAAGTTAATCCGCACGCGATCAGGGTGAAGGGAAGAGGGAAATCCAACCGCGAAGCCAGCACTATCCCCAGAAGCCAGGCCAGTGCCGGAAAGATAAGAGTCATCGCACTGTTATGTAATCTTTTATGCGGGAGAAAATGGCTTCGCCTATACCGGGGACTTTCTTGAGCTCTTCAATGGAACTGAATGGCCCGTGGGTTTCCCTGAACTCTATTATCCTGCGGGCCAGGGCTGGACCTATACCCGGTAAAGATTCAAGTTCAGCTTGAGAGGCTGTGTTTATGTTGATCAGGGAGGGGGTAGATCGTGAAGGTGCAACTGGAGCGGCAGTGGGCAAAGCTTCCCCCTTGCGGGGAATGATAACGTGCATCCCATCTTTAAGAGGCATGGCCAGGTTTATGTTGTCCAGATCCGCTTCAGATGAAGGTCCCCCCGCGGCCATGAGGGCATCTTTAACGATGCTCCCTGGGGGGAGGGAATAAACATCGGGATTGAGAACGGCCCCTGATACGTAGACCCTAAGAGGGGGAGGCGTTGGTGTTGAGGGCGGGGTAACTATTTCCATTGCTCCCGGCTCGGGCCTCCGGAGGAGAAAAACCACAGCTCCTACCAATAACAAATTGATGAGGGTATAAATCACCGTTTGCTTGAAATTTTCCATCAGCCCCTCCGAACGGGAGGCTTAGTTTACCGAATACACCTCAGGGCGGCGGTCCTTTAGAGCGGGGAATTCCTCCCGCGCTCTGGAAACTTCTTCCATATCTATCGTAGCCAGGAGGACTGTTTCCTCCTGATCCCCCTCCACTATGGGCTTACCACGGGGGCTATAAGCCCCGGACCAGCCACCGAAGCCGTTTTTGGTCCGGTTGCATCCTACCACAAAAAGCTGGTTTTCCGTAGCTCTTGCCCTCAAAAATAGCCTCCAGTATTCTATTCGGCTTTCGGGCCAATGAGCAGGGACAAAGATAATTTCGGCGCCCTTGAGGGCATAGAGCCGGAAAAGTTCCGGGAAGCGTAAATCATAGCATATGGCCAGAGCTGTATTGCCCCATGGAAGGCGAAAAACAGGGGTTTCGTTTCCAGGCGAGAGGAATCTGGTTTCATTCATAGGGGCAAAAAGGTGGATCTTCCGGTAAAATCCTAAAAGCTGGCCTTCGGGGGAAAATATAGTAGCAGTGTTATAGAAGCGGCCCTCCTTTTCCTCCAGAGTGGAACCTATAAGGTAAACGGAGTGTGCCCGGGCCAGGGCAGCCACTTCCTTGAAGAACCCCTCTCCAAGGGGTGAAGCCAACTCCTTTGCCCTGTCCAAGACATATCCTGAAAGCCAGAGTTCTGGCAGCAGGGCGATCTGCGCACCGCTTTTACGGGCTTCTTCCAGGAAAAAAGAGGCGCGGGCAAGGTTTTTCTCGGGCTTGCCTGCTGCAACGTCCATCTGGATTATGGCCACTTTGATTTCCATTATTGTTCGCCCTGGTTGATGATTTCCGAAGGCAAACCTTTGGCTTTGAACATGAGGACCAGAGCCCCCTTTTCGGAACGGGTGCGGTGTATCTGATGGGCTTTTGCCACCCAGATGTCCCCTTCTTTGAGGGTGAGGGAATTACCTCCAGGTAGGTCAATAGTTATTTCCCCCTCCAAGACCAGATATAGTTCATCTTGAGGGTGTCGATGGAAAATGTAATCTCCCTCAAAGCGGCTCAGGTAAGCCCTGTAATCGTCAACGTCGGCCAAGACATAACGGGTGAAGGGTTCTTTTATGGTTTTAGCCGCCTCTTTTATGTTTATTATCCTTTCCATGTTTCACCCTAGACCAGAGGGGGTGTAAAAATAGCCAAAAGGACCATCGGTTCGTCTCCGATGTTCTGCAATCCATGCTCAACCCCAGCGGGGGCAATGGCACAGTCTCCGGGACCAAAGGCGATTTTAAGGTTTCCCATAGTGCAGATGCCCTTGCCTGAAATCGCCATGAAGGTTTCAGCGGAGTCAGGGTGAGTATGCGGGGGGATAGCACCGTGGGGCTCTATTTTCACCAGATGAAGGCTCAAAACAGGATTGGCCTGGCTTGAGATAACTACTTTGGTAAATACCCCCTGGAAACGGGGATGCGGCTGCCATGGCATAGAATCAGATTGAAGGATTAAAGGCTCCATAGCTATTACCCCTTAATGCGATTTGAAGCAAGTTCGTAAATGGAGCGAGCCAGGCTTTTTATATAATGGCTCTGCTCCAATCTTTCCACCCATCGCTCAGGAATAGCTGAAAAGCCGTTGAAAGCGCCGCTCAAAGCTCCGGTGATGGCGGCAGTAGTATCCGCATCGTTCCCACCCATTACAGCTGTGATGACTGAAGCTTTGAAGTCCTCCGGGGTTCGCAGGAAGCAATAGAAAGCAGAAGCCACCGTTTCCACCACGTAACCACTGGTCCCCAGGATTTTCAGGGCCTGCTCCGGTTCAACCTTTTCGCGAAGGAGTTTTCCTGCCTTTTGGAGATTCTCCGTAACCCTGCAAGACCCCACAAATTCGCACACGTCTTCTAATAAGCCATCAAGGTTTGTCCCTGAAGCCAGTTTTGCCACAGCATATGCAACAGCCAATCCACCCTTTAAAGCTTCAGGGTTGCGGTGGGTGATGATTCCCGCCTTTTCCACATCCTCCCTGAGCCTTTCAGGGGTCCAGGCGTTCAGAAGGCCCACAGGGGCGATACGCATGGCTACACCGTTGCCGGCAGCGCGTTCTCCTCCTTCTCCGCTCTCTTCCCAGCTCACTCCCTGCATTAGGCGCTTAATAGCGCTAAGGGTCGTAAGACCAATGCCTCTTGGACTTCCTTCCCTTAACCAGCGGATGAACCGCACGGCCAGATCCTCGGGGTCAACCCTGCCTTTTTCCACGATGCTTTCGGCGTGGATTATCATCATCTGGGTGTCATCGGTAAACTGGCCAGGACCGAGTCTTCGGTGTGGGGCGGGTAAGAAGTCCTCCACTTTCCCGTAACGCTTCAGGATCAATTCAGAGCTCAACCCTTCTATGGGCATCCCAAGGGCGTCGCCTACGGCAAGACCTATAAGGCAGCCCTCAAATCTCTCCAGCACTTATTTCCTCCGGCTCTAAATAGCGGATTTTCGCCGGATCGCTTATACGATCTATGAACAATATGCCGTTAGTGTGATCAATTTCATGCTGGAGGGCTCTGGCTAAGAGGCCATTGGCTTTTATCCTGACTTTCTTGCCGTTAGGGGTCTGAGCCCTTACCTCCACGAATGTTGCTCTTTTTACTTCCCCCACAATGCCTGGGAGGGAAAGGCACCCTTCTTCCGCTTCCTCTTCCCCTTCCATTTTGACGATTTCAGGGTTCACCAGGGCATAAATGCGGCTTTTCCCATCCCCATCCTCCGGTGGAAGTTCAATGACGATTACCCGGAGGGGAACCCCAATCTGTATAGCAGCGAGGCCAAGACCTTTTGCCGCCCTCATAGTGTCCAGCATATCCTGAATTAAAGCTTTAAGCTCCCGATCAAACCGGGTAACAACTTTGGATTTAACCCGCAATCGGGGGTCATCTCCGGTGATAATCTTCCGCACCATCTCCTTCAACTCCTTTGTTGGGAATTATATCGCATTGGAGCGAGCTTTGTCAAAGGGGAGAATCCATCCCTCTTCTGGGAGGCCAGCTTATTTTTCTGTCGATCTCCAGGGAAAATCCGGCGATCGGGGATCGACAGAAAAAATTGGGGTTTTTCCAGGTTCGCCGAACTTGACAAGGAGGAAGGAAGTGGGTAAAATATAGCTGAGTTTAGCGCTGAAAACTTAAGTTCTAAGGCACCTTAACAGCTGAATACTTCCTTGGTCGCAATCGCACCATAGTGGGATTGAAACTTGAAAGACTGTCGGGAAAACCTGCCAGAACGTCCAGGTCGCAATCGCACCATAGTGGGATTGAAACCGAATTGGAGAAGTTTGTATTTACGGGGAGGGTTTAAGTCGCAATCGCACCATAGTGGGATTGAAACATTTCTAACACTGGTGCAACAACTATTAGCGCTTCGGGTCGCAATCGCACCATAGTGGGATTAAAACGTTAATCGACATATTTTATCAAGTCTTTCGTCTAGGTCGCAATCGCACCATAGTGGGATTAAAACGGCGAGGAAATGCACACAATGCTCGTGCTTTCGGCAGTCGCAATCGCACCATAGTGGGATTAAAACGAAGCTGTCGTCACTAATCATAAGTTTTCGGAAACAGGTCGCAATCGCACCATAGTGGGATTAAAACCAACTCCAACAAGGCTTCTTGAAC
>CAZZMI010000036.1:0-18278 GCA_964655275.1 uncultured Anaerolineae bacterium
CTTCAAAGAAGGGGCAAATTGCCAGCATCGGCGATTGGCCCACGAGTGGGACCCAAAACCATGGCGAACCCCAAGCCCACGGGGGTGGGGGAAAGGGAGGTACAGGGGGCACAGCCCCAAAACATTGGCCAATTACCCACGGGGGTGAGAAAACTAAAGGCCTGGGGCAAAATAAGATGCCCATGTGAAAAGCCCTGGCGCAAAAGATTCTTGCTTTAATTGCACTTTAACCGTATAATTGCCTTGCCTAATTCCCGAAAGGAGGGATAAAGCATGTATGCTTTCCCTTCCGGCTTCCTGTGGGGGACTGCCACGAGCGCCCACCAGGTGGAAGGATACAACGAAAACAACGACTGGTGGGAATGGGAGAAAATCCCGGGCCATATAAAAGATGGCTCAACATCAGGGGCCGCATGCGATTGGTGGAACAGAGCCGAGCAGGACCTTGCAGTCGCTGCCCAGATGGGCCAGAATGCCCACAGATTATCGGTGGAGTGGAGCCGTATAGAACCTCAAGAAGGAGTATGGGATGAGAAAGCTCTCGCACGCTACCGCCAGATCCTGGAATTTATGCTCCAAAATGGCCTCAAACCCATGGTAACCTTGCACCACTTCACCAACCCCCGCTGGCTTGCAGCTAAAGGGGGATGGGAAAACCGCCAGGTAATACCCCTCTTTGAGCGATTCGTAACCAAAGTAGTGGATGCTCTCGGCGACCTCTGCAGCCTCTGGTGCACCATCAATGAGCCCAACGTTTATGCCTACGAAGGCTATATGATTGCTTACTGGCCACCTCAGAAGAAGGACTTCGCTTTAGCTTTCAAAGTGCTCAGGAATATGGCTGAAGCACATGCTGCTGCTTACCATGCTATCCACCGCCTCCAGCCCGACGCCTCCGTAGGCCTGGCCTACAATATGCGCATATTTGACCCTGCAAGACCTTCTTCCCCCCTTGATAGAACTATGGCTAAACTGCTGGATTACCTTTTCAACAGGGTTTTCCTCAAAGCAGTGACTGAAGGTAAACTCTCTTTCCCCCTGGGGAAAGGGGAAACGGTGGATAAAATGGCCAACACCATTGATTATTCCGGCATAAATTACTATGTGCGGGACCTGGTAGCTTTTGATCTCAGCAAGCCTGGCGAGCTTTTCGTAAGGCGTTTCCCTTCCCCTGGTGGGGATAAGGGGCCGGAAGACTGGGGAGAATATTATCCCGATGGTCTCCATCGCCTCGTCATGGATCTAACTCGCTTTGGGAAACCCATTTATGTGACCGAAAACGGTTGCCCCGATAACACCGATGAAGTTCGGCCGCGCTTCCTCCTGAAGCATCTGCTTGCCCTCTGGAAAGCTATTCGGGAGGGAGCTCCGGTGAAAGGTTACTTCTTCTGGACGCTGGTGGATAACTTTGAATGGGCGGAGGGGTGGAGCCGGCGCTTTGGCCTTATCGCTCTGGATGAGAAAACCCAGGAGAGAAAAATGAGGCCCAGCGGTGAGCTTTATGCCCGCATTTGCAAGGCCAATGCTATAACCCCAGATATGCTGGAAGAATGGGGAGTGCAATGGACTGGGGCGAGCTTGTAGAAGAAAAAATAAGGGAAGCGATCGCCAGAGGCGAGTTTGATGACCTCCCGGGCAAAGGTAAGCCCATCACCCTGGAAGATTACCCTTTCACCCCTCCTGAATGGCGCCTCGCTTTCAAAATCCTGGCCGATGCTGGCTTTGCACCGGATTGGATCGCTCTGGATAAAGAGATACGGGAGAGAATTGAAAACTGGTATAAAGCTGCCAGATTCGGAAAGGGTTCCTGGCTGGAGAAAGAGGTGGAAGAAATCAACAGGCTAATTGATTTGTTCAACCTGAAAGTCCCGATAAAATGGCTGCAACGCCGCAGGTTTTGCCCGAAAATTCCTTGAAGGAGGCAACCATGGAAGTGAGAGATGAGGCCATAAAGCACCTTCAGGAACTAATCCGCATAAAAACCGTGAACCCTCCCGGAAACGAAACCCCTGCCGCCGAGTACGTAGCTGAAACTTTGAGCCGGGAAGGTATTGAGGTCAGGGTAATTGAATCAGCTCCCGGGCGGGGGAATGTCATTGCCCGCCTGCGAGGGCGTGGCGAAGCTGGACCATTGCTCCTTCTATCCCACCTGGATGTTGTGCCGGTGGAGGAAGCCCACTGGGAACGCGACCCATTCGGCGGTGAGCTCGTGGATGGTTACATCTGGGGAAGGGGAGCTGTGGACACAAAGCAATTGACGGTCATGGAAATGATGTGCCTGATTCAGGCCAAGAGGGAAGGTCTGAACCTTAAGAGGGACATTATACTGGCAGCCACCGCCGATGAGGAAATGGGTGGAGTTATGGGAGTGAAGTGGCTTTTGGAAAACTACCCGGAGCTTTTAGCCTCCGAGTATGCCATAAACGAAGGTGGAGGGTACGGGATTGAATTCGCCGGCCACCGCTATTATGTTTGCGATACTGCTGAAAAAAGCCCCTGCTGGATAAAGGTCAGGGCGAAGGGAAAGCCCGGCCATGCTTCCACCCCAAGGGATGACAATGCTGTCCTTAAGCTGGCCGAGGCCCTGGTTCGGTTGGGGAAAGCTCGCTTGCCCATGCACCGCACGGCTACGGTTGAGAGGTTTATTAAAATGCTGGCCCAGGACCAGAAGTTCCCGGTTTCTTGGCTCTTCCCCCTTATCCTGAACCCCCTCTTTGAACCCTTTATCCTGAAGCGCCTTCCCAATAAAGAGAGGCTTGCTCCCATGTTCAGAGCTCTTCTCCACAACACCGCTACCCCTACAGTTCTAAGGGCTGGTCAGAAGACCAACGTTATCCCTTCGGAAGCTGAAGCGGAAATAGATTGCCGGGTTCTCCCGGGTCAGACCAAAGAAACCCTTCTGGCCGAAATTCGCCCATACCTTGGGCCTGATGTGGAAATAGAAGTGCTTTTGGAACCCGAACCCTTTGAAACCCATTACGAAACTGACCTCTTCCGCATCTTCCAGGAAGTCATAGCCGAAGAAGACCCTGGAGCTAAGGTTATTCCCTATATGCTTCCTGCTACCACCGATAGCCGCTTCCTGGCCAAAAGGGGGGTTAAAGTCTACGGGTTCTCCCCGATGAAATACGATCCCAAATGTAATTTCCTGGAGCTGGCTCACGCTCACAACGAGCGAATCTCTGTTGAGAGCCTGCTTTTCGGAGTTCGGGTCCTTTACAAAGTGGTGAAGCGATTTTGTGCTTGAGGGAGGGAAACATGGCCATCTATGTGGATTCCGCTGAGCTGGAAGAGGTGCGGGATGCCCTTTCCTCCGGGTTCGTCCGGGGTGTGACAACCAATCCTTCGCTGATTGCCCGTACAGGTCGGAAGCCGGAGGAAATTATTGCTGCCATCTGTGAACTCTGGCCTGAAGAGCTTTTATATCAGCCTTTTTCCGTTGAGCCCGAGGAAGCGAAAGAGGAATTGGAAAGGATAAGAAAGATTGCCGGCTTAATTCTGGTCCCCAAGATACCAGCCACCTGGGAAGGGCTAAAGCTTCTGGCTGAGCTTGCCGGGAAAGGATGGCGCTGTGCCCTAACGGCTGTGTACAGTCCCTCGCAGGCCCTTCTGGCCAGGGAGGCAGGTGCTGTCTACGTTATACCCTATGTCAACAGGGCAACCCGTCAGGGAATTGATGGTCTGGAGCTGGTGGCTCAGCTGCACCGGGTCCTCCAGGGTTCTGGAGTACAGATAATAGCTGCAAGCCTCAAATCGGTGGAAGAAGCGTTGGCGGTTATGGAGCGTGGTGCTCACCATGTAACCGTCCCCTGGGCCGTCCTCAAAGCCATGGCCGATCACCCGCTATCCCTGCAGGCAGTGGAAGAATTTGCGCAGGCAAGCAAATCCTTTGGGGAAGAAAAATGAGGCAAGCCATAGTCTCACTACTTTTACTGCTTCTGTTGAACGGTTGCCGGTTTTCCGGTGAAAATTCATTTCTGTTTGACCTGGGGATTTTTGCCGGGTGCGTGAGCCTTGTCCTGGCCCTGGCCTGGCTCATGGCTGGGATCGCCCTGTTGATCTCGCTCCTGGTCTTCCTGGCACTTTATTTCTTCCGGAGGAAACCATGAACTACGCCCATAAGGTGATAGAAGATCTGAGGGTGTTTGTGGAAGAAGCGAGGGAAAATTTAAGCCGAAAATATGAAGTTCGGGAAAGAGCCCTCACCGACGCCAGAGAGCTTACCAGACATTGCGCTACAGCCATAAGAGCCTGCCATCGTGGGGAATGGGGTAATGCTTCGGCCTTAATGGAGAGGGCTAAAGAGATTGCCTCCCGCCTCAGGATGTTGGCCACATCCTATCCCGATCTTTATTACAGCGGTTATGCTCAGGATGCCCTCAAGGAATTTGTGGAAGCCTCATTAGTTCGTTGCTTGCTTTTAGGGGAAAAGATCCCCAGCCCTCAAGAGTTAGGGGTTGAACATGAAACTTACCTGCGCGGCCTGGGTGAAGCCATGGGCGAGCTTCGTCGCCATATCCTGGACCTGATCCGGAGGGATGAATTCTCCCGAGGGGAAGAGCTTCTGGATATAATGGATGAAGTTTATGCTTTGCTCATGACCCTTGACTTCCCCGATGCCTTGACGGGCGGATTGAGACACACGGGAGATATGGTCCGGGGTATTGCGGAAAAGACCCGCAGCGATTTTACCACAGCTTACGAAAATTACCTTTTAAGGCTTAGCCTAGAGAAGGCGAGGGGTGAATGGCTCAAAGGGGCCAGTGATAAGAGCAAGTGATATAGAGGAATACGTTTTCTGCCCCAGAGCCTGGTGGCTCAGGAGGGTCAAAGGGATAGAACCTGGGGCCCTGGAAAAGCTTGATGAGGGGCATGAATTTCACCGTTACCACCAGAAGCAGGTTTTAGCTCTAAACAAGCTGTGGGTGGCAGGGATTGCCCTGCTTTTGGTCGGCCTTTGTCTTATCTTGTTAGCGGCAATCCTACAGGCCAAATAGGTTGCTATAAGCAGTGATTCCGGCTAAAATTGTATAAATTATGCATTTAACCGCATGAGGGAAAGGTATGGATAGGGACGAAAAGCTTGGCAGGATAGAGATAACACCGGAAGCTTTGATTGAGCTCGTCTCATTAACGGCTCTGGAGTGTTATGGTATTGTAGGATTAGTCAAGAGAAGCCCTTGGTCTGGAAGTTTCTCTCATCCAGGGGTAGAGATAAGCTGGGCAGGGCCAGAGCTGATCATCAACCTCCATGTAATCATGGAATACGGAGTGCGCATAACTGAGGTTGCTTACAACCTCAAGGAAAGGATAAAATACGTGGTGGAGAGAAACCTGGGGATACCTGTTGCGCAGGTTAATGTCTACGTTCATGACCTCAGGGTAAACTTCTGATGCCTGGAGGTAATGGGAGTGGAGAGTTCAGTCTGGGATGGTGTAACCCTCAAAAATTTGTTCAAAGCAGCTACAGTATGGCTTGAACGCAACATTAACTTTATAAACGCTCTGAACGTCTACCCTGTCCCGGATGGTGATACCGGGACCAACATGTTCTTGACCATGCAGGCCTGCGTCAGGGAAATTGAACAGGTGAAAGAGAATTCGGCCTGGATGGTGGCCCAAAAAGCCGCTTACGGGGCCCTTATGGGGGCGAGGGGTAACTCAGGGGTTATCCTCTCCCAGATATGGAGAGGGTTCGCCAAAGCCCTTGATAAGAAGGATTTTATAAGAGTGCAGGATTTCGCAGATGCGTTAAACGAGGCTGCTTCAACCGCGTATAAAGGGGTTATAAAGCCTGTGGAAGGCACAATCCTTACCGTTATAAGGGAAATGGCTGAAGCAATTCAGGCTATCCGGGACCAAACTGAAGACCTTATAATTGCTCTGGAGCACGTGGTGGAAGCAGCAAGGGCATCTGTAGCCAGAACCCCTTCCCTATTGCCGATCCTTAAAGAGGCTGGAGTGGTGGATGCCGGAGGACAGGGGTTATTGGTCATAATGGAAGGTTTCTTAAAATACTTGCGAGGTGAAAAATTGGAAGAGAAAGCCCTCTTTGAAACAGCCCCAGTTAAAACCGAAGTCTTGGAAGGCGAGTACGGTTACGACGTCCAGTTCATAATAAAAGGGAAGAATCTGGACGTGGAAGAGATCCGGAAGGCCCTTTCCACTATGGGGGATTCTGTTCTGGTGGTGGGGGATTCCACCACAGTCAAAGTGCACCTCCACACCAATGAACCCGGCACACCTTTGAACTACGGCATAAAATGGGGAACATTGGTGGACATAGTGGTTGAAAACATGCAGGAACAATACCGCGAGTTCGTCCTTAGCCGGGAGGCGCAGCCAGCTCCTTCCAGACCTCCTAAGAAGGTAGCTGTGGTGGCAGTGGTTCCGGGCAAAGGCCTTGCTGAAGTTTTCAAGAGCCTGTCCACTGATGCAATAGTCTCAGGTGGGCAGACCATGAACCCGAGTATAGAGGAAATATTGCAGGCTGTTAACTCCCTGGAGGCTGAGGAAGTTATCATCCTGCCCAACAACCCAAATGTAATCCCCACTGCCCAGAAAGCTGCTGAGATTTCCACCAAAAAAATCAAAGTTATCCCCTCCCGTACAGTCCCTCAAGGGATAAGCGCCCTGCTGTCTTTCAACCCCGAATTAACCCTGGAAGAGAACGCAGAGAACATGAGCGAAGCCATCAAATATGTGCGCACTGGCGAAATAACCGTGGCCGTCCGCTCTTCAAACGTGGAAGGGGTAGAGGTTGTACAAGGACAACTAATAGGCCTCCTTGATGGCAAACTTTTAACCGCAGGAGACACGATGGAAGAGGTGGTTCTTAAACTTCTGGAGAAAATGGAAGCCTCCAATGGCGAAGTCCTCACCCTTTACTATGGCGCGGATGTCAAAGAAGAAGAAGCCCTGGCTTTAGCCGAGAAAATCCGGGGGCTTTTCCCTCACCTCAATGTAGAAACCATCTGGGGTGGACAACCTTACTACCATTACATAATATCCCTGGAGTAAGCGGGGATGGTCAGGATCATAACCGATAGCGGCGCTGTCTTTGAAGATGAAGCCGAAGTTAAAAAGCTTGGCATTATCGTTGTACCCCTGCGCATAGGGCTTAAGGACAAAATTTACCACGAAGGCCTGGACATTGATGGCGAAAGCCTGGCCCGGGAAATCGCCCAGACTAAAGCAATCCCGGTTTCTCTACCCCCAACCCGGGATTACATGGAGAAAGTTTATCAAAAAGCAATAAAAGAAGGGGACGAAATCATTGGAATTTACACCTCCAACCACATAAATCCGGTGTCTTCAGTGGCCAGGGAAGCCAGCATTCCTTTCCTGGGACGAGCCCGTATTACCATTATTGATTCCGAAGTTTCCTCTTACGCTCTGGGCTTGATGGTGAAAGAGGCGGCCAGAGCGGCTCAGAGAGGCCGTTCAATGGACTCCATCGTCCGGCTTATCCGGGGAATGATACCATACATGTACATTGCTTCCTTCTCGCAGGACCTGAAATTCCTCCGGCACAAGAAAATCATAAGCCCATCCCAGGCTCTTCTGGGCACCATGATGGGCATCAAGGTTTTTCTGATCGTAGAAGATGGTAAATTTATACCGCTGGAAAAGGTTCAAACTGAAGAGGAAATGGCCGAAAAATTGATAGAATTCACGGCAGAGTTTGTCAACATAAAGAGGCTGGCGATATTGAGGAACGATATGGATGAAGTTGTAAACGCCTTTTTGGAGAAGTTTTCAAGCCTCCCCTTCAGAGTTAAACCATCCGTCTTGCCCCTTAACCCCTCAATGATCTGTTACCTGGGGCCGAGAGCGATAAGTTTGATAATCCAGGAAGGGAGCGCCTGATGAAGGGGAAGCACTTGGAGACCCTGGAGAAGATAATAAGGCAGGAAACGAGGCTTGGATATAAGGACAAAGCAGTTCTCGGAGGATTCCGCAAATTAGCAGCAACCTGGGGCGATTCAGCCCTTAAGGAGGCGGGTTCGGAGCAGGAAAAGGCCCGCATAAGAGAAATCGTTTCCCTTCTCTCCCGCTATTCTTCACTCTCAACGGTTGAGGAGAGGAAAGCCCTCCTGGAAAAAATCCAGGAGCTACTCACAAGCCCAATCCTTCCTGCCCCGCCCGTACCAGAAATTAAGCCCGAGCCTGTCACCGTCGCTCCCCAGCCTAAGGAGAGGGAGAAAGTTGTAAAAGTTCCCCTTAAAGGGCTCGGGTTAGATTCTCCTGTAATCAAACTCAGCGGTGTTGGTCCCCGAAATGCTGAACGGCTGAAAAAATTGGGGGTTCGCACTATAAGGGACCTCCTTTACCTTTTTCCCAGGCGATATGTTGATTACAGCAACATAAAGACCATAAACCGCCTTCGCTACGGTGAAGAGGTTACCATCATAGGAAACGTATGGGATGTAAGCGTAAGAGAAGCTAAAAGTGGCCTTACTGTAGTCTCTTGTCTTCTTGCCGATGGGACCGGAGTGATTGAAATAAGCTGGTTCAATCAACCTCATATAGCCCAGCAATTAAGGCCAGGAAAGCAAATAGTTGTGAGCGGTCGGGTGGACGAGTTCATGGGTCGGCTCACCATGACTTCCCCCGAATGGGAGCCTCTGGATAAGGAGCTGGTGAGCACCGGGCGCATAGTCCCTATATATCCCCTGACCAAGGGCCTTAGCCCGCGCTGGCTTCGCCGGCTTATGCTTAAAACGGTGAAATATTGGGTTGATAAGGTCCCGGACCCCTTGCCCACAGAAATAAAAGAAGAGCGGAAGCTCCTTGACTTGGGGACCTCCTTAGCTCAGATCCACTTCCCTGAAAATCAGGAACTCCTCAAGGAGGCTCGTCGGCGTCTGGCCTTTGACGAACTCCTCATCCTCCAATTAGGAGTGATGCGCCAGAA
Organism: uncultured Anaerolineae bacterium; assembly: GCA_964655275.1. Classification (GTDB taxonomy): domain Bacteria; phylum Chloroflexota; class Anaerolineae; order SpSt-600; family SpSt-600; genus SpSt-600. The sequence continues at coordinate 8,918 of CAZZMI010000036.1, forward strand.
ATATGCCTGGCAGAGCAATCCCGGCCGGGCCATTAAAGTAGATCCGAAATTTGTGGAGCATGTCATATCTTCTTTGCCCTTTGAACTCACCAGTGCACAGCGCCGGGCCCTCCAGGAGATCCTGAACGACCTGGCCGGAGATAGGCCCATGAGCCGGCTGCTGCAGGGTGAGGTCGGTTCCGGTAAAACCGTTGTGGCCTTCATAGCTATGTTAGTTACAGTAGCTGCTGGCTATCAGGCAGCCATGATGGCCCCAACCGAAATCCTGGCCGAGCAGCACTATCAAACCATAACCACCCTGCTGGAGAACATGAAGCTGAGCATTTCCCCCAAAGTTCGCCTCCTTATTGGGAGCACAAAGCCATCCGAGAAGAAGAAAATCTTGGAGGAAATAGCCTCAGGGGAAGCAGATATTGTGGTGGGAACTCATACCCTCATTCAGGAGGGTGTGCAGTTCGCCAACCTTGCCTTAGCTATAATAGATGAACAGCACCGCTTCGGAGTGCGCCAGAGAGCTTCTTTGCGCCAGAAAGGTTTCTTCCCCCATGTTCTTGTGATGAGCGCTACCCCTATACCTAGAACACTGGCTCTTACCATCTACGGCGATCTTGACATATCCATCCTGGATGAGATGCCCCCTGGGAGGCGAGGTGTGAAGACTTACCTCATAACACCTCTGGAGCGGGAAAGGGCTTACCGGTTCATCAGGAGCCAGATAGATAAAGGCAAGCAGGCTTTTATCATCTACCCGGTGATAGAGGAATCGGAGAGCGTAGATGCACCTTCCGCCGTGGCCGAGTATGAACGCCTCAGTAAAGAGGTCTTTCCTGACCTCAAACTTGGTCTGCTTCACGGTCGGATGAAGGGCGAGGAAAAGGAAAAGGTTATGGAGGCTTTCCGGCGAGGCGAAATCCAGATCCTCGTCTCCACCGCTGTGGTGGAGGTAGGGGTGGATGTTCCCAACGCCACAGTTATGATGGTTGAAGGGGCCCATCGCTTTGGGCTGGCTCAGCTCCACCAGTTCCGGGGCAGGGTTGGTAGGGGAAGTGAGCCTGGATACTGCATCCTGGTGGCGGACTCTGAATCCCCTGAGGCCTTTGAGCGCCTGAAGATCGTGGAAACCCTTCAAGATGGATTCCAGCTGGCAGAAAAAGATCTGGAGATGCGGGGGCCAGGGGAGTTCCTCGGCACAAGGCAGAGCGGACTCCCTGAGCTAAAGCTTGCCCGCTTGACGGATATCAAAATGCTGACGGAAGCACGCGAGGTGGCTATGGAGATATTCCGGGAAGATCCGGAGCTCTCAAAGCCCGAGTTTCGCCTCCTCAAGGAGGCTGTTGAGAGGCTATGGCAGCCTGGAGTGGTGGATATAAGCTGAGTTCCCAAAGGAGGGAAATATGTTGGTAGCTCTTTATCCGGGGACTTTTGACCCTATTCACAACGGCCACATAGATATAGCCACCAGGGCTTCCAGATTGTTTGACAAACTTATAGTGGCTGTTTACGAAAGGCCGGGAAAAAATGTGCTCTTTTCTGTGGAAGAGCGGGTGGAAATGGCCCGCAAAGCTTTTGATGGGAACCCTAAAATAGAGGTTGAAAGTTACAATACACTTACGGTGGAATTCGCCCGCTCCCGGGGGGCAAAAGTTATAATCCGCGGCCTGAGGGTCATTTCCGACTTTGAGCTGGAATTCCAGATGGCCCTCATCAATAAAAAGCTGGCTCCAGAGATAGAATTTCTCTGCCTTATGACCAGCCAGGAATATGCTTTCCTGAGCTCCAGCATCGTTAAAGAGATTGCGGCCTTAGGCGGTTGCTTGGATTCAATGGTTCCTCCGCATGTTAAAGAAGCGCTGTTGCACAAGTTGAGGGAAGCGCGGGGTGGAATACCTCTTGTATCCTTGAGGGATTAAGAGGAGAGCCATGGACCCGTTTTTCTTGATTGACCGGCTGGAAAGCCTTGTGCAGAAAGGTTTCAGGGTGCCTCTAACCCCCTTTATAATCCTGAATGAAGACGAAATCCTGAGCCTTATAGATAAACTCCGCCTTTCCCTCCCTCAAGAGCTGGAAGAAGCCAGGCATATTGTGGAGGAAAGAGACCTTATCTTAACCAGTGCTCAGGAAGAAGCCGAAAAGATCATAAGCCGGGCTCGGGACAAAGCCCTTGAAATATTAAGTGAGCATGAGATTGTGAAGAAAGCCGAAGCGAGGGCCAAGTCCATTGAAGAAAAAGCCCTCAGAAGAGCCCAGGAACTTGCCCAAAGTGCCGATCAATATGCTCTGGAAGTGCTTCAGGAACTTGAAGCCAAACTTTTAGAATTCCTTAAAGTGGTGCAGAACGGAATAAAAGAACTCAAAGGCACGGCGCAGAAGCTTGATTAACCCTTCTGCAGGCGTTCCCATGTATCCTTTAAAAGCAAAGCATCCTCCTCAAGGTTGGGGCTTTCACAGATAATAAGGCCTTTGACCCCGTAATCCAGGAGGGCCCGGAGCAATTCTTCATACTGCATATCTGAGGCCTTGAGGTTAAGGTGCTCTCTTTCCCCTTTAGCAGTGTAGCTTATCCCGGAAATGTGTATGTGCATATCAGTTAGGGCTTCGGAGCCAAGTTCGTCCCTTATGAGTTTGAGGATTGAACAAAATTCACCATAAGAATTGAGCTTGCCACCGGTGCGGGCGTGGAGGTGAGCAAAATCAATGCAAGGGGCTACGCCCTCTATTTCCTGGCTCAGAGCAATAATCTCCTCCAGGGAACCGAACTGGGATGGCTTGCCTGTAGTCTCCGGCCTGAGCACTACCTCCACCCCTTCCGATTTCAGGATATCCCTGATCTCTACCAGCTGGTCCCGAACTTTTTTAAAGACTTCCTGGGGACTATCATTGTGGTAAAAGGCGGGGTGGAAAACGATGTTGCGAGCGCCACATAACCACCCGACCCTGGCCGCAGCTAAAAGCCTGTTTTTGCTGGCCTCAAGCTTCTCTTTCTCGGGAGAATTAAGGTTGATGTAATAGGGGGCATGGACGCTCAGGACAACTCCGATGGAAGAGGCAACGCTTTTCACGGCCCTGGCAGCTTCCTCTCCCATGCTCACCCGCTGGACGAACTCCAGCTCCATGCATCCAAGCCCGAGCTCTTTTATACGTCTTATGCCTTTCTCACTTGATGGGGGTCTGGGGGTGCTCAGGGGAACCCCAGCTGTCCCAAATAGAAGCTCCTTCATGATTCCTCCTTCATAAGGAGTTCTTTCAATTCTTCCTGCCGGGCCCACATTTTCCGACGTTCTTCTTCCTCATAGTCCGTGTAACCCAGTAAGTGCAGCACGCCGTGGATGGTTAAAGTTACCAGCTCTTCCATTAATGTGTGGCCTAATTCCCGGGCTTGCTCCTCTGCCTTTTGCCAGGAGATTATTATATCCCCAAGGTAACCTCTTGCCTCCGGAGCTAAGACGAAACCATTTTCCCCTCCGGTGTAAAAGGCTAAGACATCGGTGGGCTCGCTAATCCCCTTAAAGCGAGCGTTAAAGTAAGCAATTTCTTCGTCTCCAGTTATCATTAGAGTAAGCTTGCTTTTTTCCCTTCCCTCATGGCGAAGGACGAAAGCTGCAGCCCGGGCAAGTTTTTTTAGCTCTTTCTTTTTTAAAGGCGGTGGCTCTTTTCCAAACACAAGGTCAACTTCAGGCATTTATTTCCCCGGTTTCTGGATACTGGATGCGGGGGTGGAATACCCCTTTAAGGGTAGTGACAAAGGATTTGCGGATTTCCTCAATCTCCTTGAGGGTAAGGCCACTATCGTCCAGCTCGCCTTTCTCCAGCTTATCCTTTATCACCTTCCGCACGATCTTCTCAATTTCTTCCGGGGAAGAAGGCCTGGCTGCTCTTACAGCTGCTTCACAGGCATCAGCTAACATAACTATAGCCGTTTCTCTGGAGCGGGGGCGAGGTCCGGGGTAGCGGAAACAGGAGCTATCTCCCACAATTCCATTCTGGCGCTTACATTCTTCATGGTAAAAGTAAGGGGTAAGGTCAGTCCCGTGATGCTGGGCGATAAAGTCCTGAATCTGTTTGGGAAGGCGGTATTTCCTGGCCAGGTCAAGCCCATCTTTCACATGGCTTATCACTATCCTGGCACTGGTGCGGGGGTCAAGGATCTGATGGGCATTGTGCCCGTCCATTTGATTTTCGGCGAAGAAAGCTGGATGGAGGCTTTTGCCTATATCGTGGTAATAGGCGCCGACTCGAGTCAGAAGGGCGTTGGCTCCGATGTGTTCAGCGGCCTGCTCAGCTATGATGGCCACCAGAAGGCTGTGGTGATAGGTTCCCGGCGCTTTGAGGAGAAGTAACCTGAGGAGTGGATGGGTTGGCCGTGAAAGTTCTACAAGATGAAGTGGGGTTACTAAGCCCAGCAGACTTCCAAGGATAAAAGAACCGCCGAGGGTAAGGATGACTGAAGTTATACCGTTGATAATCGCAATTCCTCCCAGAAGAGCCAGCTCATTAATATTAGAGCCGTTCTGAGGTAAACGGAAAGCTAAAGTTGTCCCGAAGCCTCCGAGAATGGAAGCCAGACCGGCTCTAAGGTGAAGGTTGAATCTATCGCCTTTACCCAGCATTAGGAGGAAAAACAAGGAGCTTGTCAGCCAATAAGCTACAAGTTCTAAAGAACCCCCGGGCATGTAGCCGGAAAGGAGGGCCAGGGCCAGGGTTCCGCCTACAGCTGCCTCCTTCCCCGCTGTAAGAAAGAGGATGCCAGCGCAGGATGCAGCTGGGAAAAAGTAAGGCGCAAGGTTGTGACTTGAGGCCATAAACCTGGCCAATGCCAGAAAAGAGGTGAAGGTCAGGAAAAAGGATGTATGGAATTCAGGCAGGTAAAAGGTAAGTCCCAGAACAGCAATGCTGACCAAGATTAAGGTTCCTGAAAATCTGTAAAGGTCAAAATAGGGCTTGTTCAGGCCCAGGGCTTCAATGGCCTCCAGCTCCAGAGGCCCCACCACGCTTCCTGCCCTGACGATTAATTCCCCTTTTTCCACAGTGCGGATTACAGGTTTAACCGCCTCCCGGGCAAGTTTTCGGGCCTCGGCAGTCTTTTCTGGGTTTAAAAGGGAATTGGGGGAAATAAGGTTTTCCACCAGGCTTACTACTGCTTTTGCCTCTTTTTCATCCAGAGCCAGGCTTACCATTGCCGGAAGGGATTGCTTCACTTCCGGCAAGCGATCTTCCCGGATTTCGTTGTGCATAGCCCTTTCCAACACCGAAAGGACTTCCTTTGATACTGCTTGCCAGCGGTCCTGAGGCAGATAGACCAGGTAAGAGATGACTTCCATCGGGAGGGTTATTCCTTCCATGGAAGCTAACCGTTGTTTATTCTCTTCAGGAGTCCTGTAAGGATTTAGGCGGATGGTTTCAATCAGATGGAGGATGTATTCGGCCTTTGCAAGCTGTCTTTGAGCGATGGAGGGATCCGGAGGATCGTAAAACTCTCCAACGGAAGCTTCCGCTTGTGCTTTCGCCTTCTCCGTCAGCACCTGGCTCACGTAGGAGAGCTTTCTTGGCGATCGGATATCGTAAGGGCTTACTTCCCCTTCTTTAAGGTTTACCGCTTTAGCACCCGGTTCCCAGGTGAGGATCAGGGTTATAATGAGGGAAAATAAGAAGAGGGTAAGGGCTATTCTGGCCTCCCGGGGCCAGGATAATTTACCTTTCATAGCCAATTAATGCTCTGCCAGCAACTCCCGAACAATCTGGTTTACAAGGGTTCCATCGGCCCGGCCCTTAACTTTAGGCATGAGAATTTTCATAACTTGCCCAAGCTGGCGGGGGTCAGTAGCTCCCACTTCTTTTATAGCCTGGCGGGCCAGTTCTTCTATCTCCTCCCGGGAGAGGGGCTTGGGGAGATAGGTTTCCAGAACAGCAAGCTCTTCCTTTTCTTGTAAGGCCAGATCTTCCCTACCACCCCGGGTGAATTCCTCAATGGCCTCCCGGCGCTTTTTGGCTTCGTCAGCTATCACCGCTATTATTTCTTCTTCAGTCAATTCCCTCATTTTATCCACTTCAGCCCTGCGGATAGCGGTCTTAAGCATCCTTAGAGCCGAAAGCTTCCGTTCATCCTTGCTTCTCATGGCTTCTTTCAATTCCTGGTCAATTTTCTCCTTTAAGTTCATCCTTCCCTCCTTTTAATTTGGTCCAGCTTCTCCCTCAACAGCCTGGAAGCAAGGGAGGGGTCAGCCCTGCCGCCGGTGGCCTTCATCACCTGGCCCATGAAGAAGCCAAAGGTGGATTCTTTACCGCCAAGGTATCTCTGCAATGCATCGGGATTAGCCCTAAGCACTTCTTCTATCACTTCAGCAATAGATGCCTCATCGGAGATCAGGCCCAGGCCCTTTTTCGCCACAATGGTTTCGGGGTCATCCCCTGTGTTGAACATTTCCCTCAGGACTGATTTGGCCGTGTTCTGGTTTATGGTGCCTTTGTCTACCATATTTATGAGCTTGACAAGGCTTTCGGGGGAGAATTTGAGGGAATCAAAAGTGGCATTTGCTTCTCCCAAGAGCCTGAAGATTTCTCCCGTTATCCAGTGCACGAGCTTGCGGGGGTTGGGGTAAAGGGAAACGGAAGCTTCAAAGAAGTCGGCTGCTTCTTTCTCAGCTGTGAGGATCCGGGCCTCAGTCGGGGATAAGCCATATTGCTTCTGAAAGCGTTCGCTCCGGGCATCAGGTAGCTCGGGTAGGGAAGCCCTGATCTTTTCCACCCATTCTCTGCTTATCACTAAAGGTGGAAGGTCAGGTTCGGGGAAGTAACGGTAGTCGTGAGCATATTCTTTAGTGCGCTGGATTACAGTTTTCCCTTTCTCCTCATCCCACCCTACTGTAATCTGCTCCACTTTCTTGCCCTGCTCCAGAAGCCTTCTCTGCCTTTCAATTTCATATTCAAGGGCCTGCTTCACAAACCTGAAAGAGTTTATGTTCTTTATTTCAACTCTGGTTCCGAGCTCTGTAGAGCCTTTAGGCCTCAAGGAAACATTAGCCTCGCAACGCATTGCCCCCTTCTCCATATCGGCGGTGGATACACCCAGGTAGCGGAGGATGGTGCGAAGCTTTATGAGATATTGTCTTGCCTCTTCTGGCGAGCGGATATCGGGTTCAGTCACTATTTCCATGAGGGGGACACCGGCCCTGTTGAAGTCTATCAGGGTATATTCCCCCAGGTGGAAGAGCTTAGCAGTGTCCTCTTCCAGGTGAACCCTCCGTATCCTTATTTTGCGGACTTCGCCATCTGCCTCCACTTCCAGCCAGCCATTGTAGCAAAGGGGGAGGTCGTACTGGGAAATCTGGTAACCTTTGGGGAGGTCAGGGTAAAAGTAGTTTTTGCGGTCAAATTTTGCAAATTCGGCGATCTGGCAATTGAGGGCGAGGCCAGTCATAATGGTATATTCCACAGCCTTTTTGTTGATGACGGGCAAAGTTCCGGGCATGCCGAGGCATACGGGACAAACCAGAGTATTGGGCTCAGCTCCGAAGGTTTCAGCGCTGCAGGAGCAGAACATTTTGGATTTGGTAAGGAGCTGGACGTGGACTTCCATCCCTATTACGGCTTCATATTCCATAGGTTATCCCCTCTTTTTCAGTTCCACTTTTTTAAGCCTTGGGTTGTGGGTGCGGCCCGGGATGCGCCCCCTTTTAGCCCTTGGTTCTCCTTCCACCTCTTTTATATCAGCGGTGAAATCAATGGGTGGGGCACCGCTTATGGCGCTTCCTACACCAAAGGCATCAACAGGGGCTCCAGCTTCCCGGAAAAGGCGGATGCGTTCAGCGTCTATGCCTCCGCTTACCACTATCTTAACCCAGGTGAAGCCTGCCTGGTCCAGCCTTGCCCTCACTTCTTTTACCAGGTCGGGGGTAACTCTACCTCTTTCGGGGGGTGTATCCAGGCGAACCCCCCAGAGTTTTCTTCCCAGGGCCTGGGCTACCCTTATGCTTTCTTCAGCTTCATCCTTAAAAGTATCCACCAGGGCTATCCGGGGTATATCGGGGGGCATGTGGCGGTCAAAAGCTTCTACAGCTTTAACGGTATCGTTAAAGATGAGGATCATAGCGTGAGGAATTGTTCCCGATGGCTTTATCCCGGCCAGTTTAGCTCCAGCCGTTGTGGCACACCCGGCGCAACCTCCTACTATGGCTGCGTACTCCATCCTTGCTGCCACTTCAGGGTGAACGTGGCGGGCCCCGAAGCTTATGACCGGTATACCTCCAGCGGCTTTCACACATTCTCTGGCAGCAGTGGCCCAACCGCTTTCATGAGCCAGAATCCCCAGGATAGCCGTTTCATACATCCCAAAGCTCAGATACGGGGCTATTATCCGCAGGACCACCTCTTTGGCGGCCATTTCCTCTCCTTCATCTAAGGCCCAGACCTCCGCATTCTCAGGCAGGACGATGGACAGAAGTTCCAGGACCTCTTTCATCCCGCAGAGGACCCCAGGCTTGTTGGGGAAAACCTCCATGGTTACTACCGGATTAAGGCCTTCAGCTTCAAGGATGGCCTTGGTGCGGAGGAAATAAACGTCCGCTGTCTCCCCGGAAAGGATCGGGTGTGAGAAAGGAAACTCTTTCATTCTCAAACCCCCAGTTCACACAATTTTAGCTCCGAGCACCTTCTCCATATGTTTAAGAGCGAATTCATGAGCTTCGGGGTCAAAACTGGCGACGCAGTCCCTGGGAACTTCTACGATATAATCGCGGTTGCGGGCGTCGGCCACAGTATGCATAACGCATATATCGGTGCAGACGCCGCAAATTATGAGTTTATCGGGATTTATAGCCCGCAATCGTTCGTCAAGGTCAGTATCAAAGAAGCCGCTGTAGCGCCGTTTGGGGATAATGGTCCCTTTTTCCACGAATTCTTTCAGCTCAGGGATTATTTCAACCTCCGGCGTACCCTTTACACAGTGAGGGGGAAACATTTGGAATTCCTTATCGTCCGGGTCATGGGTATCAGCTGTAAAAAAGAGGTGAGAGCCTTTTGTTAGCTCTTCCTCCAGAAGTTTGCGAACCGAGGGAATTATTTTGCGGGCTTCAGGCCCACAGTAGAGGGGGAAACCCTCCTCCAGGAACCCTCTTTGCATATCTACCACGATAACGGCATTGGCCATATTTTACCTCCCGGAGTAGTTTATGGAAATTTTAAACCAACCGTGAGCTTTAGTCAACCTGTTGCGGTCTGTTCTCAGGACTTTTTCAAAGCTGAGGGTGGAGGTGGAAGTGGAGGCATCCCCTGAAGCCTTTAAAAGGGGAGCAACCCGCCCGAGAGTGGGACCCAAAACCACGGCAAACCCTTAGCCCACGAGGGTGGGGGAAAATGGGTGTGCAGC
>CAZZMI010000037.1:0-18203 GCA_964655275.1 uncultured Anaerolineae bacterium
GTTGCAGCTTTACCCCTTGCACTTAGGCCGCAGCTTAAAGCTAAGGAGGCTAAAGTAAAAGTCAGGATTAAATAAAACAACCGCTTTCGGTCCATCTATCCACTCCTCTTGGAATATTCGGGCCAATTATACCATCGTGGTTTTAAAGGGCCAAATTCCCTTAAGAGTGGGCGTGGGTGCCAGGAGGGCAATTGCCACCGCAAAAGAAACGAGGGAAAGGATCTGGGCCCAGAAACGCAAGGGCGTATCCTCAAAACGGAGGATAACTCTGTGCTGGCCTTTGGGAACCTCCAGGGCAATGAGCCCGTATTTTCCTTCCGGGCGGATGGGAACAGGTTTGCCATCCACATAAGCCTGCCACCCTGGGTAGTAATAGGTGTAAAAAATGAGGGTGACTTCTGTTTCTGCCCTAACCTCCACTTCTTCCGACCGACCTCCGTGCCTGATAGGGGTGACCGAGCCTTTCCCCTCAAGGATTTCGGCTTTGCGCAATTGCTCACCCTTAAGGTATTGCTCTATGAGGGGCGAATCCTTCGGAAATTCACGGCTCCAGGCGGTCATCCCACGCATATCAGGATAATCCAGCTCAAAATCTATAACCGCCACTGGCTCTTCGGCCCTGGGAGGAACAGCAGTGTGCTGCGGGAGGGTGTACTCAAAGGAGGAGGTTAATATCAGGAGGGCAAAAAAGAGCTCCTTCTCCCCAAGCCACTCCCCCAGGGTTCCACCCAGGAGGGATAGAGACAGAACTGCCAGTGCAAGGAACCGCCAGGGGAATTGCACCAGAGGGAGAAGGGGGATTTTCTCCCAAACCTGAGCTGAGGCAGGCAGAGTCAAGAACAGGGAGATCAGGGCCCAAGAGGCCCAGAAGGCCATCTTTCCCCGTTTATTCCACGCATTTCGCCTTAAAATCAAAGCGCCCACACCGCTTCCTAAAAGCAGTATACCGACCTGAAGGGGCATGCCGTCTTCTGGCCCCGCAACGGCATATCCATAGCCCCATTGCGAGTCAAAAAGCTGGAAAAGGTAAACAAACTGCTCCCGGAAATTGTATTTGGCCATCATCCATTGTTCTTGAAGGATGAAACCCCTTTCGGCCAGGGCAGGGATCCAGTAAGCTGCGCTAAGGCCCAAGGAAAGCAATCCAGCCAGGAAGGGGAAAATAAGAGCGCGGGAATTTTTCCTTTCGCTTCCCTCATAAAGCACAAAAGTTATCAGCATTGGGATAAATATGAGGGCAGTGATCTGGTGGGCCAGGATTATAGCTCCCAGGGAGAAGCTTGCAGCGGCTACAGCTCTCGGGCGGAAATTATGCATAAGGCAATGGAAGGCCAGAAGGACCAGAGGCATAAGGGAAAAGGCCAGAAATTCCGCCAGAGCACAGCGGACGTATACATCCACGAGGTGATATGGAGCATAGGTGAAAAGCAGGGAAGAGATAAGGCCAGCCCTATCACCCCAGAGCCTGCGGCCCAGAAAATACATCCCTATTGCTCCCAGCCAGAAGCCAAGCAAGAAAGTTAGCTTGATCGACCAGGTTATGCTCAAGCCTGCCAGATGAAAAACTTCGGCTACAAAATAAGCCAGGGGAGCGTAGAAAATGAAAAGGGGATAACCGTAGCCAACTGCCTGATCTATAGCCCAGCGGGGATATAGAGCGCCGTCCTTTATAGCCTGGTCAAATTCCACCAAGAAAAAAAGGGTATGGCGAGCATCGTGGGCCTTGAGGAAATAGCCAGGGGCCAGAAGAGGCCACCAGGCAAAGGATGTGAGGAACAGGACTAAAGCCACCCTGCGCACTACCCCCTCCTTCTGAGCCATGCCCTGGCAAACCCTATTCCGGCGCAAGAAATGGCGCTTGCCCACGTAATGGCACACCCCAATTTCCTCACCGGTGTATCTTCAAAGCGGACAAGAACATAATGCAAACCCCTGGGAACCCTTACCGTAACCCTGCCAAGGGGGCCATCCTCCGGAGCAAGGGGAAGTTTTCTCACCACTTCATATTTCCCATCTTCTTTCTCCAACAGGTATGCTGTCCAGCCGGGATAGTAAAAGAGATTGAGGGTAACGGTTAATTCCTCCCTTTCAGTCAAGTAACCGAAAAGCTCGGAAGCTGTATGCCACTCCAGAGTCGCAATCTGGGTATCAGGGGGAATGGAGGAATAATCTATGCGCGTTTTAACCTCAATACCTGCTATGTGGAGGTCGGCAAAGGGAGACCAGGTAGGTATCTCTTTGACCCAGGCAGTGCAGCCAGTCATTTCATTGGACGTGCGCTGGAAGCGCATCAGGCCTTCCAGGGATACTCCTCCTTCTGGAGGCTTGGCGGACTCGGCCTTTATATAAGGGTAGCTACCTGCGAGGATCAGTAAACCGAAGATAAGGGGCAAAATTGATTCACCCTTCTCCTCTGCCAGGAGGAGGGAGGAAAGGAAAGCCATGGAAAAGACCGAGAGCAAAAGCCACCTCCATGGGAATTGGGCAAACCGCACGAAATTTACCCTATCCCACAGCAATGCAGATACATGAAGGGAAAGAAAAACTGTAAAGCCCATTGCAAGGAGGAAGAATGTAGCCTGAACCCTCAAGTCCCTTTTAAGCCGGGGAAGAACAGCCAGTGAGAGGACCGTCAGACTAAAGGGGACGATTCCAAGCTGAAACCCCAGCTTATCATCGGGGCCGACCTCACTTATTCCAAATCCCCAGCGGGGCGAAAAGAGCTGGAAGAAGTAAACAAAATGGTCCCGATACTGATAATACCCTCCCATCCATTGGTCCATTCGCACGTATTTAAATTCAGCAAAGGCCGGAAGCCAGAAAAAGGCACTCAGGGCAAGTCCCAGAAGCAAGCCGGAAGCTGGGGGAATGGAAACATGGACGAACTCCCCCAGGCCCATAAGGCTATAAAGGGGTGAGAACTTCTCCCGAGGATAACTCTTTAAAGTTTTCAATCCTGCCAGAAGCAGAAAGTAAAGAACCAGGACGGGGGTTATCACTACCGTTACCAGATTGCTGCACAGAAGCAGCAAAGCGTAAGATATCCCGGTCCCAGCCACAGCATTCCAGCGGGGCTTTTCCACACACTCGTAAATCCCCCAGAACACAAGGGGAATAAAGGCCAGGGATACTACCTCGGCCATGGATGCCCTAACATAGAGGTCAAAGATGTGGTAGGGAGCATAAAGGTAAACCATTGCCCCTACGAAGGCAGCCCCCGGATTTACCACCCTCCTGAGGAAAAGATACATGGTCAGGCCCGAAAAGAGGATGGAAAGGCCAAAGACAATTTCAACGGAAACGGGAATATCAAATCCCATCAAGTGGAAAATTTCCCCGAGATAAGAAGAGAGGGGGCCATAGATATTGAAGAAAGGGTAACCGTAACCGAAGGCAAAGTCAGGTGACCACCTTGGGTAAAGGACGCCATCCCTTATGGAGCGGTCTAACTCAAAGATGAAGAAGACGTTGTGGCGGGCATCATGGGCATTCCAGAAGTAGCCAGGCATGAAAAGTGGACCTATAAGTGGTATAGATAGCAGAGCAACGAGGATAAGGTAAGGGTCAAAGTTTTTGCGCATTTTTCCTTGCCCATAACCAGAGGATTGCCATGCCCAGAAGGTTGGCAATAGTTCCCGTAAGCCCACCTTCGGGTCCAAAGGCTCCTCCCGATAAGATATGGTTGCTGGGGCCAAGTTCCAGAACCATGAAGCTGGGAAAATTTATCCCGCTTACAGGGAAGCCAAAGACAGGCCCCTGGAAATAATTCCACGAGAAATGCAAGGCAGTTGGGAGCCAGAGGTTGCGGGTCAAAAGGTAAGCAAAAGCGAAAAACACCCCCGCCAGCGCAATATTGATAAAGGCCAGGTAGGAAAAATTGGGGTTGAAAATGTGGAAGAGGGAAAAAATAAGGGAAGAAATCCCTACAGCCCATCCAGTTCCGAAAGCTTCCTCCAGATTCTGCAGGAAATACCCCCGGAAAGCCACCTCTTCATTCAGAGCTGCAGGAAGCAGGAACAAAAATGAAAAAGCGAGTCTCTGAAAGCCTTGCACTGAGAAGGCAAATTGCTCTACCACTGCCCACCCAGACATAACATGGAGGACAAAAATAAGGACCATTAGCAAAAAGCCCAGTGCCAGCCCAAAGCCTATTTCCAGAGGTAATCTGCCGTTTATTTCAAAGCCGAGGCTCCGGAAACTCTTGCCATCCAGAAAATGCCTCATAATGAAAACTAACATTATAACGGCTCCCGTGATGACTAATTCTATCAATGTCATGATGGCAAAGGATGGACGGGCCGTAAAGATTTTACGGGTTATTAAGTAGTAAGCGAGACCGAAAATTGCCCCAGCTATAGTTGTTGTTAAAAAATACAGGGGCAGGAAGAGGAAAGCACGCCACCCGGGGTGAAGCTTTCCATCTCTTAAGAAAAACCGGCGCCAGTTCATCACCACCTCCTTTCCAAAAGTTCCTGGTAAAAACTCAGGACTTTGCGAGCCATCTCTTCCACCGAAAATGAACGAGCATGCAGGCGAGCTCTCTCACCCATGCTTAGGCGGAGGGCCTCATCCTCCAGCAATCGCTTTATAGCCGCAGCCAGAGCTTGCGGGTCACGCGGCGGGACCACAAAGCCAGTTTCCCCATCCCTGTTCACCCAGGAAGTTCCAGTTCCAAGCTCAGTAGATATAACGGGTTTGCCGGCTGCCATCGCTTCTATGAGAACTGTCCCAAAAGCTTCGCTCCGGTGGGAAGCAGGCAGGACAAAGAGGTCACAGGCGTGGTAAAAGGCTGGAAGCTTTTCATCCGCTACTTCCCCCAGAAAGAAGACCTTGCCTTCAAGCCCCATCTCGGCAGAGAGCTTTCTCCATTCTCTTTCCATAGGCCCTGAACCTATAATTAGGAGTCGGGTTTCCAAATCCTTTACTGCCTCCAGAAGGTAAGGTATGCCCTTATAGTAGCGGAGCTTGCCCACAAATAGTAGGATAGGATGACCATAGCGGCGGCGGATGGCTTGAACCTCTTCCATAGGGGCCGAGGCGAAACGTTCTACTTCTACCCCCAATGGAATTACAGCACACTTCTCCCGGAAAATCTGCAAATAAGGGGATGAATCCAAGTAACGTGGGCTCGTAACAATTATGCCATTGGCTCGTCTGAGGATACGGAGCAGGAAAGGATGGTAAATTGCAAGGATTAACTTTTGACGGACCACATCACTGTGATAAGTCAAAACGGTGATTTCCCCTCGCCCAAAAAGGTAATTAGCTATTTCTCCCGGGGGATAAGGGAAATGAAGATGCACTACCTGGGCCGGGATTTCCCCAACCAAACGGAAGAAGGAAAGGCTAAGGGGAGTTGAGGCGATGTGGGCAAGGCGAGCAGCCTTTATTACCCTGACCCCTTCCAGGTCTTCTTCCACCGTCCTGGGCCTGAGATTTGTAACCAGCACAGCAACATCGTGGCCGAGGCGTACCTGTTCCCGGGCCAGGAGGCGAATATGGTTTTCTATCCCACCAATTACAGGGAAATAATCCTTGTAGATGTGGAGGATACGCATCACCCGTGTATTAGTTGCCAGGTTAGTGTAGAGCCTCGGCTAACTTTTCCCAGTCAAAGTGGGGGCCGGGGTCAAGTTTGGTATCATCAATGGCACAATGCCCCAGAATACCCCTGAAGGAACTCAAAGCCCCAGCATCCTGATGGTATGTCCCTGGCCCTTCAGGCGGGTAATTGGGAGGTATTGAATGCTTGTGGCAAAGATACTGGATCAGCTTTGCCACGCTTTGATATTGGGCTTCGGTGTAGGGTTCCCAGTAATTTCCCCCAGTTTCTACCACTTCACCCCGGTAAGGGCGTTCATTCCAGGTCACAAAACCGCCATCAGTTTTCTTGAGAAGCCCCCAGTTGTCTATCTCTATCCCGATACCCCTCTGATTAGGCCTAATGATTCTGGCCCTTTCCTCACGCTTCCTGTTTTCCTCCTCTGATAGGCCGGACCTTGGGGGTATGCCAGCATGCCAGGCAGTATCTTCATCCCGGACAAACTGATAAATAGTGCCATCCCTGGCCACCAGGTAATGGGCACTGGCTCTTGATCTTGGGTTCTTAAACCAAGCTATAGTGCTCTCCACGTTTCCTCCGGCTGTGTAATGGAGAACGATCAGGTCTATGGAGTTACCGCTCCTGCCAGGGCTAAAATTGGGTATGGGCCCAGCCTGAACTATGGGAGGGATTTCAATTTCTTCGGAGATAGGAGGGATTTCAATCCCCAGGATCTGGGCAAGGAGTTTGCGTTCTTCTATAGTCAATCCGGTCAAAGTTTCTATTGGTGGGCCAGAATAAAGTTCATAGCGTTTGTTAACAAGGTGGGTAAGGCCTGCCCTCTTAAGGAGGGCCCAGCCATTTTCACCACGGCTCTCAGCTAACTTGTAGATGGCGTTTATAAGTTGCTGATTGGTAAAAACGTATGGCACAGGCTCTTCGGGCAATTCCAGGGTGTATTCTCCTGGTGTAAGCTTTTCAGGGGGGCCATACTTTTCCTTTATGAGCTCAAGGCATTTCTGGATTTCCTTAGGGGTTAAGCCCTGCGCTTTCAGAATTTCCTCAGGGCCAGGTATTTTAAATGTTATAAGCATTTTTCCCTCCAAAGCAGGTTACTGGCAGAGCATCTCTTCTGGCCAATCCAGCATTATGACTTTAACCCTGGACCCAACCTCTGCCTTCTTCCACTCTTCAGGTATTATGGCTAAACCATTGGCTTTAACCATGGAAGTAAGGATGCCTGACCCCTGTTCTCCTGTCAGGCGGGCATACCATTCATCGCCTCTTTTTTCCACCGTAACCCTTAAGAAGTGTCTGCGTTCGTCTTTCGCAGGAATTTCATCCAGAAGGATAGCCTCAACGGTGGGCTTCTGAAGGCAGGTCCTTCCCAGCATCTTGAGGATAGCAGGCCTGGCGAATAGTTCAAAAGCCACCATCACCGATACGGGGTTGCCCGGGAGGCCCAGAAGCGGCACGCCACCCAGAACACCAAAGGCCAAGGGCTTGCCAGGTTTCATCCTTACCTGCCAGAAGGTAATTTGCCCCTCTGTAGCAAGCACTTCTTTGACCAGATCGAAATCCCCTACCGAAACACCGCCTGAAGTCAGGATCAGATCTGCACCCTTCTCAAGGCCTTCTCGCAGTTTAGCCGCCAACTCTTCCCGCTTGTCCCTGGCTATTCCGAGGATTATGGGTATACCGCCGTACTTTAACACCTGAGCTGCGTTGGAGTAAGTGTTAGTGTTGCGGATTTTTCCAGGCCCTGGAATCTCCTCCGGATCCACCAATTCATCCCCTGTAGCCAGGATAGCAACCCTGGGCCTGCGGATAACTTTCACCCTCTTTTTCCCCAAAGCGGCCAGCATCCCTACTTCAGCAGGCCTTATGACCGTGCCTTTCCGAAGCTTGAGTTCACCTTTTTTAACATCTTCCCCTGCTCTACGTATTTCGGCCCCGGGCTTTACTTCCTTAAGGATGTAGATGATATCACCTTCGCGCCGAGTATCTTCAAAACGGACCACAGCATCAGCACCCGGAGGTATAGGCGCACCGGTCATTATCCGTATGGCAGTGCCTGGCTCCACCGCTTTCTCGCTTATATATCCTGCGGGAACCTCGTGGATTATGCGAAGGGGGCGCGGGTTCTGAGGGGATGCACCTTTTGTGTCTTCAGCTCTGACAGCATATCCATCCATGGCGCTGTTATCAAGAGGCGGGATGTCCATATCAGCAAAAACGTCTTCTGCCAGCACACGCCCTAAAGAATCCAGTAAATCTACTTCTTCAGGCTCAAGGGGTTTAAACAGGGAAAGGACTTTCTCCAGAGCTTCTTCAACGCTGAGCATGGGATAAAAGCCCTCCATTTAGCTACCTCCAAAATTTAAAGCCATTATATTCAAAGGAAACGGCAAGGGCAACTTTTATTCTACTGTGACACTTTTGGCCAGGTTTCTGGGCTGATCCACATCGCACCCACGTCTTACAGCCATGTGGTAGGCGAAAAGTTGCAGGGGGATAACGTTTACCACAGGGGAAAGAAGGTACGGGGTAGGAGGCACATAAATAACGTGGTCAGCTTTTCGGGCTATTTCCTCATCCCCTCTGGTTGCTAAAGCAATAACAATACCTCCGCGGGCTTTAACCTGCTCTACCTGGCTAACCATCTTATCGTAAACGTGGTCCCTGGTCACAATTGCCACCACCGGCATTTCTTCATCAATGAGGGCAATGGGACCATGCTTCATTTCCCCTGCAGGATAACCTTCAGCATGGATGTATGATATTTCCTTAAGCTTCAAAGCCCCTTCCAGAGCCACAGGGTAATTGATGGCCCTGCCTAGGTAGAGGAAATGCTCCCGGTCGTGAAACTTCTGAGCCAGCTCCTCGTACTCCTTACCGTGCTTGAGGACTTCGCCAGCCAAGGCTGGTAATTTCATAAGGTCATTAAGGAGGGAGCGTACCTGCTCCCGGCTCAGGATGCCCCTTATTTCTCCCATGTAAATTGCCAGGAGATACTGGTCCACCAGTGAGGCAGTGAAAGCCTTGGTGGAGGCAACCCCAATCTCCGGTCCCACTTGCATGTAAATAACGCCATCGGCCAGGCGAGCTGCCTGGCTGCCTATAACGTTGACGATGGCAGCAAGTTTGGCCCCTTTGCGCCGGGCTTCCTCCATCGCCGCTAAGGTATCAACTGTTTCCCCCGATTGGGTTATGACCAGAACAAGGGTATCAGGTCCGATTATAGGGTCACGGTAACGGAACTCTGAACCGTAATCAACTTCCACCGTTATGCCTGCCAGCTTTTCAAAGAGGAACTTGCCTACCAGGCCAGCATAATAAGATGTCCCGCACGCAACAATAGCCATCCTTTTGAAGTTTCGTAGCTCCTCAGGAGGTATTCCGAAATCTTCCAGAAGCACTTCACCCCTTTCAAAATCAACTCGGCCTCGTATTGTGTCCACAAGAGTTCTGGCTTGCTCGTAAATTTCTTTCTGCATGAAGTGCCGGTAAGGGCCTTTTGTGGCAGCTACCGGGTCCCAGGGTATAGTGTGAATTTCTTTAACCAAGGGAGCCCCTTCCAGGGTCATGTAATAAGCACCTGCAGAGGTTACTATGGCCATTTCCCGGTCTTCCAGGAATACCATCCTCCGGGTGTGTTCCAGAATAGCAGGCATATCCGAAGCCACGAACATTTCCCCATCACCAACCCCTACCACTATACCCCCTGCGTTTCCGAGTCTGGCAGCAAAAATTTTATCGGGTTCAAGGGAACTCATAACTACTATGGCCTGGGCTCCCTGAAGCTGAGATAGTGCCTTGCGAACAGCAGTAGTCAAATCATCCCCTTTTTCCAGGAAGCTTTCTATAAGATGAGCTATGACCTCGGAATCAGTTTCTGAAGCAAATTCGTGGCCTTCTTCCTGGAGGCGTAAACGCAATGATAGGAAGTTTTCCACAATGCCATTGTGAACTACTACAATTTTTCCGGTGCAATCGGTATGAGGATGAGCGTTATACTGGGTAGGTCGGCCATGAGTTGCCCACCTTGTATGGCCTATGCCTATGTTACCGGAAACGGGTCGCTCCTTTAGGAGCTTTTCCAAGTTGACCAATTTACCCACCTCTTTACGGATGGCTATCTGACCATTCTTTTCCAGGATGGCCAACCCGGCTGAATCGTAACCTCGGTACTCTAGGCGTTTAAGCCCCTCAAAGACTATGGTGCTGGCTTCCTTGGGTCCTACATAGCCTACAATTCCGCACATTTTACCCGCTCCGTGTGTTAGTGCCCCACTTAGGGGTTAATTTTACCACAAAACGAACTCTTGCACAATCGGCCTCAAATAAGGCAATCCACCTCTATTGCTGTGTTGAAGGATGAAACTGCCACCATTAGCAATAAGCCCACGAGTAGGAAATGGAGGGTGCAGGGGGCCATGCCCCCTGCCGGGGGGAACTGGGGGTGTCCCCCCAGGCTTTTTCAGAGGGGGGGCAAGCCGCCAACATTGGCCATCAGCCCACGAGTGGGACCAAAAACCATGGCAAACCCCAAGCCCACGAGGGCGGGGGAAAACTAAAAGCCCACTGGTAAGGTAAAATTTCCCCTTTCGCCCCTCTATCCAGCATTGCTTCCACGTGGAGGTTAAGGTATAATTTTTAAAATTGTCAGAGGAGGGGTAGGGCTCTATGGAGTTGAGCAAGATCATCAAGTATGCAAGGGGCGAGGAGGAGGTTGATCTGCTCCTTAAGAACGTTCGCCTCGTCAATGTCCTCTCCGGCGAAATTCACCTTACCAATGTGGCTGTGGCCAGAACCAGGATCGTGGGGTTCGGGGAATACAGAGCCAGGGAAGTGCTTGATCTGGATGGCTATTACCTATGCCCCGGCTTTATTGATGGCCACGTCCACATTGAAAGTTCTATGCTTACTATACCCGAATTTGCCAGAGTCGTTGTCCCCCACGGAACCACAGCGGTGGTCATAGACCCCCACGAAATTGCCAATGTCTTGGGCCTGGACGGGATAAGATACATGCTGGAATCCAGCAAGTATAACCCCATAAGCGTTTATGTGATGCTTCCATCTTGCGTCCCAGCTACTGACATGGAGACCTCGGGCTCCCAACTGGCTTCTTACGATATAGCGCCAATGTTCAGCAATCCATGGGTCCTGGGGTTGGCTGAGATGATGAATTACCCCGGGGTTATCTTTGGCGATGGCGAGGTTCTGGCCAAGATTGCCTCAGCAAGAGGCCACCCTATTGATGGTCATGCTCCAGGATTGACCGGAAAAGATTTAGCCGCCTACATTGCCGCCGGTATAGGCTCGGACCACGAATGCACTACTCTTGAGGAAGCCAGGGAGAAACTTCGCATGGGGATGTATGTAATGATAAGGGAAGGCTCCACAGCCAAAAACCTGCGCGATCTTCTACCTCTTGTCACCCCCGCTAATGCCCGCCGGATGATGTTCGTGACGGATGACCGGCACCCTGGAGACCTCATAAAGGAAGGGCATATTGATCATGTAATAAGGCTGGCCATAGACCAGGGAATTGATCCTGTCCTGGCAATCCAGATGGCCACTCTGAACCCGGCTGAATATTTTGGCCTCAAAGATCTGGGAGCCATTGCCGTAGGGCGGCAAGCTGATATGGTGCTTTTTGATAATTTCAAAGATTTCCGCATCCTTAAAGTTTGGCGAGCCGGAACCCTGGTGGCCGAGGATGGAAAAATAATCCCATGGGAAAGGCCGTCGCGCCCCATCCCCCTCCGCAGTTCCATGAACATAAAGTGGGAAGGGGTTGATTTCCGAATCCCAGCTCAATCTTCCAGGATAAAAGTAATTGAAGTTATTCCCGGGCAGATTGTAACACGCAAGCTTGTGACTGAAGCCAAAATCGTTGATGGCTATGCCGTGGCTGACGTGGAAAGGGATATCCTTAAGATAGCGGTGATTGAGCGCCATACGGCCTCGGGGAACATGGGTAAGGGTTTTGTCAAAGGGTTCGGCCTTAAAAAAGGAGCCATAGCCTCTTCCGTAGCTCACGATTCCCACAATATTGTGGTGGTAGGGGTAAGCGATGAAGATATGTGGAAAGCGGTTAAGGAGATAGAAGCAATGAAAGGGGGGCTCGTAGCCGTGGCCGATGGGCAGGTCCTGGCCCGGCTTCCCTTACCCATAGCTGGCCTTATGAGCGAAAAATCGGCCTATGAAGTGGAGGCTGAGCTGGAGGAACTGCTTCAAGCCACAAAAACTCTGGGTTGTGTCCTGGATGAACCTTTCATGGCCTTAAGCTTCCTTGCCCTACCGGTTATCCCTGAACTCAAGTTGACCGATAAAGGACTGGTGGATGTAACGGAATTTCGTTTCGTGAACTTGTTTGAGTGAAGACCAACATGCGTAAAATTATCTTGGCATCTTCCTCCTCTCGCCGGCGCGAACTTATGGAAAAGCTTGCAATTCCTTATGAAGTCATCTCAGTGCCGGTGGAGGAGAGCCCTCTTGAGGGGGAAAAACCCCGGGATATTGTTAAACGGCTGGCTTTAGCCAAAGCCAGGGCTGTTCGCGCTCTCGGTTACGATTACGCGATCTTAGCCGCTGATACTATTGTGTTCCTTGAAGGTAAAATCCTGGGCAAACCCCGGGACAAAACCGAGGCCAGGGAGATGCTTTTAGCATTGAAAGGACGAAGCCATCAGGTTTTTACTGGCGTGGCACTGCTAATACCTCCCTCTCTGGAAATAGTAGGGGTTGAATGTAGCGTGGTCCTTATGAGAAATTATTCCCTTGACGAAATAGAAGCTTATGTTAACTCTGGCAGGGCTCTGGATAAAGCAGGAGCTTACGGGGTGCAGGAGGAGGACTTTCGCCCTGTAGCTGAGATTAGGGGCTGCTATACAAACGTGATGGGCTTGCCTCTCTGTTTGGCGGTGAAACTTCTGCGAATGGCAGGCTTTACCTTCACCGGTTCACCAATTCAAATCTGCGAAAGTGCAACCCCGGAAGAATTCAAAGGTTCCCATACCCTGCAACCTCTTCCAGTATGCTGATAACCTTGAGAGCAGTGGTCTCCCAGGAAAATTCCCTTGCCCTTCTTAAGCCCCTCTCCCTTAGAGTCTGAACAAGTGCAGGCTCTACAAGAACCTTTGTCATCCCAGCTGCCCACTCTTCCGGGTTATGCGGATCAAGGAGCAAAGCTCCGTCATTCAGCACTTCCGGCAACGAAGAGGAAGATGAAGCCAGCACAGGGCATCCGCAAGCCATTGCTTCAAGGGGCGGGAAGCCAAAACCCTCGTAGAGGGAAGGAAAGAGGAAAGCTTCGGCTGCAGAGTAGAGGGCAGGCTTATCCTCCTCGGTTACCCAGCCGATGAAGCGAACATGGGCCTCTATGCCTTTCTCCAGGGCTATTTTCAGGGGATTAATGAGTGCCGGGCTTTCGCGGTTCGGCAATTTGCCTGCTATGACCAGAGCCGGTGCCTCATCAGCGAACTTCTCTTTGAAGAGCTTGTAAGCTTCTAATAAAAGGCCGATGTTCTTGCGCCGATCAAAACCTCCCAGATAAAGGAAAAAACGGCCCTTTAAGCCGTATTTCTCCAGAACTTCCATCCGGAACTTCTCTTCTACCGGCCCAAATTCTCCTCCTACCCCGGGGTAAACGACTTTGACTTTATCCTTACTAACCCTCAAATAATTGAGCACATCCCTCATGGTGGAAACTGAATCGGCCAAAATAAAGCGGGCTCTGGGGACTGCTTTTTCCACCAGCGCATTGTAAAGCTTTACCAGTGGGGAGTAAGCATATTCGGGGAAAAGGAAAGGGATCAAGTCGTGCACGGTGACAACCAGGGGCACAGGGGAAAAGAGAGGAGGTCCCATATAAGGCACAAAGGCCACATTCACCTGCTCTCTGAGGCAGAAAAGGGGAAAAAGAACATTTTCAAACCAGACTTTGTAAAAGTTAAGGAGGCTTTTGTCTACCGATGAGCGTCGGATTTTGGGGGCGAGAACCTTAAATTCAACTTTACCAGCCAGCGCTTCCAAAATTTTCCTGGAATACTGGCCGGACCCCGTTTCGGGCCTTTCCAGGAACCAGCCGTTAAAGCCAACTTTAATCATCAAGGTCATTTTAGCCAGCAAACAGGCTTTTGGCAAAAAGGACTTGCTGGCTTATAATTTGAGCCGATGGATAGGGAAAAGCTCCGCCGTCTTCTTGAAGAGGTTCGTGAGGGGAAAAAGGGAGTAGAAGAAGCCCTTGAAGCCCTGAGGGGATTCCCATTTGAGGAACTGGAATTCGCTCACCTTGACACCCATCGGGCTCTGAGGAAGGGTTTTCCGGAGGTTGTGTTTTGCTCTGGCAAGACTCCGGCTCAAGTTGTGGAGATTATAGGGCGGCTTTATGAGAAAAGCGGGCGAGTTATGGCTACAAGGGCTTCTCCAGAGGTGGCAGAGGCTGTCATCAAGGCTTTCCCCGAAGCCAGGCATTTCCCGGAGGCCAGGATAATATTTCTCGGGGAACCGGCTCCCAGAGCTGGCCGTGGAACAATCCTGGTTATAACAGCGGGCACCGCTGATATTCCGGTAGCGGAAGAGGCAGCAGTAACTGCGGAACTTCTGGGCAGTCCTGTTGAGCGCCTTTATGATGTGGGAGTAGCAGGTTTACACCGGCTTTTAGCATATAAAGATAAACTTTTTTCGGCCAATGTAATCATTGTGGTGGCAGGGATGGAAGGAGCACTTCCCAGCGTGGTAGGAGGGCTTGTAGCTCGCCCAGTCATTGCAGTGCCAACCAGCATAGGATATGGCGCTCATTGGGGAGGTCTTGCCTCGCTTCTGACCATGCTCAACACTTGCGCTCCGGGCGTAGTGGTGGTCAACATAGACAATGGCTTTGGGGCCGGATATGTTGCCCATCTTATAAACTTGTGAGGGTTGCCTATGAAAATAGCCTACTTTGAAGCTTTCGCCGGAGCCAGCGGTAATATGATCCTGGGAGCCATCCTGGATGCGGGACTGGAGCTGGAAAGGCTCAGGGAAGGCTTGGCGACTTTACCCCTAAGAGGCTACTCCATCGTCACCTCTAAAATCAAAAAGCAAGGGATTGTTGGGACTTTTGTGGAAGTAAAGATTGAAGGTCCACAGGAAGAAAGGAGGTTACCGGAGATTGAAGAAATAATCGGGGGAAGTTCGCTTCCGGAGAAGGTTAAAGCATTAAGCCTGAAGATTTTCCGCCGTCTGGCTGAAGCCGAAGCAAAAGTCCACAACATCCCCGTTGAGAAAGTGCACTTCCATGAAGTGGGGGCTGTTGATGCCATAATAGATGTGGTTGGCAGTGTCCTCGGACTTGAACTACTTGGAGTTGATGAGGTTTACGTTTCCCCACTCCACCTCGGTTATGGGGTGGTAAAAAGTGCCCATGGCCTTTTGCCTGTTCCTGCCCCAGCCACCATGGAGCTTGTAAAGGGAGTTCCTGTTTATGGCTGGGATGTGGAGGCAGAGCTTTTAACCCCTACCGGGGCGGCCGTACTCACCACCCTGGCTCGCTCCTTCGGTAGCCCTCCTCCTTTCAGGATGGAAAAAGTGGGGTATGGGGCAGGGCTCTGGGACCTGCCTTTCCCCAACTTGTTGCGCCTTTGCATAGGAACCAGGGAAGAAGAAATAGCTGGGTATGAAGAAGATTGGGTGACAGTTCTGGAAGCTAACATTGATGACATGAACCCCCAGTGGTTTGAAAACCTCATGGAAAGGCTTATGGAAGCTGGTGCTCTGGATGTTTACCTTACCCCCATCCAGATGAAAAAGGGGAGGCCCGGTGTAAAGCTGGGACTCATACTTGAAGAAGAAAAGATTGGGCAGGCGCTGGATATAATCTTTTCCGAAAGCACCACCATCGGGGTAAGGGCCTATAGGGTGAAGCGATGGAAGTTGGGGAGAGAAGAAATACCGGTGCTAACCCCTTTCGGTGAAGTAAGGGTGAAGGTTGCCAGGAAAGGGGGACAAATCCTCAACCTCGCCCCTGAATATGAAAACTGCCGAAAGATCGCCAAAGAAAAGGGCGTACCCGTTAAAGAAGTTTATCAGGCAGCTTTAGAAGAAGCGCGAAAGCTGGTTAGAGGAAGGTAAAAATGCGGAAATTTGAGGTGTTCCTTTACCGCCCTGGAGAACTGGAGCGGGCTCCAAAAAGTTTGCCGGAAGAGTCATTGGTAACCTTAAGGGTCAACGGACAGGATTGGGTCAGCCTCTATTGCACCCCGCAGGATCTTAAGGAGCTGGCCCTGGGATTCCTCTACCTGGAAGGGGTGATAAAAAGCCTGGACGATGTAGTAATGGTTCGGGTTTGCGAGGATTTAAAGGTTGTGGAGGTGGTCCTTTATCAGGATGTCCCTCTCCCAGTGCGCAAGATCATAACTTCAGGGTGTGGTCAGGGAATTACTTACCTTACAGGGGAAATGGATTTCCTCATTGAAGGGGGGCCGCAGCTTACGCCGAACAAAATCTTCTCCCTCATGAGCGAGCTTTATCGCCTATCTTTTTCCTACAGAGAATCGGGAGGAATTCACTCTTCGGGCATAAGCGACGGGGAAAGAGTGCTGTGGGTGGCGGAAGATATCGGAAGGCACAATACGCTGGATAAAATTAAGGGGTACTGCCTTCTTAAAGGAATTAATACGGAAGGAAAGGTGATTCTAACCACCGGGCGGATTTCCACCGAGATGCTTATGAAGGCGGCTAAGATGGGAATTCCCTTCCTTATCTCCCGCACTTCTCCCACAGCCCAGGCTGTGGAGCTGGCGGAAAGGTGGGGGATCACTTTAGTGGGGTACGTCAGAGGTAACGGTTTCAGACTTTACACTCACCCCGAGCGGCTTATGGCTTAAATCCTGCCTGTAAAAGTTTAGGAAAAAGCGGTAGAAATCGGAAGCCCTGGTTCTGGGGCCAATTTTAAGGGGAACGTGTACCGGGTAAAGGATAAAGGCTCTGGTTTGAGCTCCTCCTGGCCCACCATGGGTTGCCACCTGGTCCTCAAAGGTCACAATTACTCCTCTCCTATTAATGGCCCCCACAACTATGATATCCCCCGCATGGGGGAAAGAAACGAGGCGCACCATCTCCTCAGCTACTTCCTCCGGCTCACCGTAAGGGGCAAAGATTTTAAGATCGCCTCGGGCTTTGCCCCCTTTCCACACCACAGAGCCTTTTGAAGAGAGGATATGGAATTCATCTCCTTCCTTCAGAGCTACGAGGCCTATTCCCGAATGCTCCAGAAGCTTATTGAGGAGTCCGGGGTAGAAAGCATTAACCTGGCTGAGGGAAAGGCGTTCTTGCCGGGAGGTGAAGTAAATGTGAGCCAGAGGGCCTGAGCAGGCAACCACTACCGCCCCCTCAGGAACTTTCTCTTCCTCCTCCCCCAAAGGCCAGGGGCTCATAGCCCGAAGCGTTTCCAGCAATCTTCGCCACGGCCCTTTATATTCTGCCCTTTCCGGGCCATAAAACTCTTTTATAGCTACAGCTGTCTCCGCTACGAGCTCCTTTACGAAATCTCCAAAGCTCTGTCCAAAAGCTTCCCGAAAAGGTACTGAGGGTGTTAAGCCATGGTCAGACAATATGTAAATGTCGTAATTGTTGAAAGGTTCCCGCGAACACATCTTGAAGATTTGCTTTATCTGGGAATCAATCCCTTTGAGGACCCGAAAAGCTTCTTCAGAAGCTGGTCCTACCTGGTGGGCTACTTCATCGTAGCCGTAATAATTGGTGTAAAGGGCAGGCAAATTACGGTAAATGTCCATCAGGCAGGCGTATGTCTGGATTTCCCGAAACAGGATGTTCACTACTATGTTTAAAAATGGTTTTGTAGTGCAGCGCAATGGGGATGGGAAGAAAGAGCGAAGGATTTTCTTGACCCACCACCGGGCATATTCCCAGACGGAAAGGGTAAAGATGCGGAGAAATCTGATGGGGTTCAGGAGAAATAGCAGGGCCCAGGTAGCGCCTTTCAAACTCTGAAGGAAGCTGGAGGAATTCATGGCTCCGAGGGTGAACAAAGCGGTTGAGGCTCCTCCATCAAGCATTGAAAAATAAACAGCTCCGCCTTTGAGGAGGGGGATTTTGCCTCTTGCAATCCTTTCCTGAACCATATGGATGGCTTGAGGGTTTTTGCCTTCTACTGCAAAGTTTTTATCCTTTTCGTACCAGCGGAAACCGCAGATATCAAAGCTATCTCCGTATAAAAGGCCTGCCTGAAAAGAAGGTGTGGCGCTGGGGAGGCCACAGTTCCACAGGGCAAGTTTGTAAGAGCCGCTTTCCAGGAGTTTGCGGACAAAAGGCATATAACCGCGCTTGATGGCTTTCAGGAGGTAATCGTAGGCCAGAGCATCAATGTGGATAATGATGAAATTTTTCCCCGGCTTCTTTTCCGATTCTTTCAGTCCTGTTCTTTTGAGTATGGGGCGGTATTTAATCCTCGCAATAACCTCGTGCATTTTCCTGTTCCGCCCAAAGCCTATTGCCCTGGTTTTCCCGCCTTTACAGGGCCACGGATATGTTTTACCCACCCTCGTGGGCTAAGGGTTTGCTGTGGTTTTTAGTCCCACTCGAGGGCAGTTTGCCAATGCTGGCGGTTTGCCCCTTTTTGAAGAAAGCCTGGGGGGACACCCCCCAGCTC
>CAZZMI010000038.1:0-18187 GCA_964655275.1 uncultured Anaerolineae bacterium
TCTTGGCCATTTATGAAGCCCTGAAGCGCGCGGCAAGCTAAGAAATTTCTGTCGAGTCGCAATCGCACCATAGTGGGATTGAAATATCGTGGTCACAATTGGCATTATCCCCCTTTGCCCCAGGGGTAATCCCCCTGAAGCCTCCGGTGAACTTGCTGGTTGGGTTGAAGGTCAGCGAGTTGCCCCTATGCTTGCATCCGCAGGTGAGGTGGTATAATTTTCTTGAAAGGATTGAGAGATGGGCAAAATCTATACGACCATCTTCTTTTTATCCGCCGGCTCGCTGGCCTTCCAGGTAACTTTGACCAGGATTTTCTCCCTGGCCCAGTGGTATCATTTCGCTTTCATGGCCATAAGCCTCGCCCTCCTGGGGATAGGCGCCAGTGGCTCTTTCCTGCATGTCGCCCCCAAAAATTTTAAAGAACGCCTCCCCAGGCTTATCCCTTCGTTCAGCGTGGCCTTCTCCCTTAGCGTCCTTTTCTCTTACCTTGCAGCCAATTTCATACCCTTTGATTCTTATCGCATTGCCTGGGAGCCAATACAGTTTCTTTACCTCTTAAGCTATTTTTTAGCTATCTCCCTCCCCTTTTTCTGGAGTGGACTTTCGGTAGGGGCAAGCTTGGCTGCTTTCCCCGCTCGCTCCGCCACCCTTTATGCTACAAGCCTTGCGGGCTCAGCCTTCGGTTGCCTCCTGCCCCTTATATTAATGCCCGCAGCAGGAGGAGAAGGCTCAGTAGCCCTCTGCGCCCTCCTTGGAATACCAGGCTGGCTCACAAGCTTGGGGAAAAAGCACAAAATCTTAACTTTACCCTTAACTTTGCTTCTCCTTTTGCTGGCCTTTAAACCCCTCCCTTTCTTTGAGATCAGGCTTTCTCCCTATAAGGACCTCTCACTGGCCCTTAACTACAAGGGCACAAGGCTTCTGGCTCGCCGGTGGAATGCTTTTTCCAGGGTTGATGTTGTGGATATGCCCACCCTCCATTCCGCCCCAGGCTTAAGCCTTGCCTTCACAGGCAATATCCCCCCTCAAAAGGCTATCTTTATTGATGGGAGCGATCCCTCCCCCGTTACTGCCCCCATAAACCTGGAATTTTTGGATCACACCCCTTCGGTTCTGCCATACCTCTTGCGACCCCAGGCTAAAGCCCTGATCCTGGAATCAAGGGGCGGGTTTGAGGTCCTTACGGCCCTTCACAGCAAAAATGTTTCCACCATTACTGCGGTGGAAGGCAATCCCCTGGTAATATGGGCTGTCCAGGAATTCCTGGGAGAATTTTCGGGGAAGATTTACTCACACCCCCAAGTTAAAGCCGTAAGTGTAGAGGGAAGGAGTTTCCTCAAGAGCACCCAGGAGAAATTTGACCTCATCATCCTGAGCCTGGCGGATAGTCGGAAGGTGATTGCTTCAGGGGCTTTCAGCCTCTCGGAAAATTACCTTTACACTGTGGAGGCCTTTGAGGATTACTTGAACCACCTCACGGACGGAGGAATCCTGGTAATCCACCGGTGGTTTCAAGTTCCTCCCAGCGAAAGCGTGAAAGTGGCAGCGTTAGCTATCAAAGCTTTGAAGAGGGCGGGAATAGAGGACCCCGCTTCTCACATAATTGCCCTGAGAAGCTGGTCAACGGTCCTGGTAATGGTAGGCAAAAGGCCTTTTACGTCAAAGGAGGTTGAGGAGGTCAGAGCCTTCTGCCGGGGCCGGTTTGACCTCATCTATTACAAAGGCATGAGGGAGGAAGAAGCCAACATCTATAATATCCTCCCCGAACCATACCATTACCGAGCCTTCGTGGAGCTATTAGAGAAGGGTGATGGATTCATAAGAGCCTACCCGTTTGACATATCGCCACCCACCGATGATCGCCCCTTTTTCTTCCATTTCTTCCGCTGGGTTCAGACTCCTTACATTTTCAGGATGATGGGCAAGGTGTGGATGCCTTTTGGGGGAAGCGGTTACTTGGTCCTTCTTATCCTGCTTGGAGCAGCAGCTTTTGCCGCCTTAATCCTCATAATCCTCCCCCTGAAGCTGGCCCCTCCCCCTAAGGGAATTCCAACCGTTGCCTGGGCAGGGGCTTTCTCTTACTTCGGCTTCCTGGGCTTGGGCTACATACTAATAGAGGTGCCTCTGATCCAGAAGTTTATCCTCTTTCTGGATCGCCCCGTATATGCTTTTTCGGTGGTGGTGGCTGCTCTTCTGGTTTCCTCAGGCGTGGGGAGTTTGTTTTCAGAAAGGATGCCGTGGGGGATATCCCTCTTAACGATTTCTTTCCTGGCTTTGTTTTACCCCTGGGGGATTGCGAAAGTGTTCCCACAGCTTATGGGCCTGCCCTTGGCCCTTAGGCTCCTACTGGCGGGTTTGGCCCTTTTACCTCTGGGCTTCTTCATGGGTGTGCCTTTCCCCAGAGGGGTAAGGGAGGTGGGCAAGCGCTGGCCTGAGCTTTTGCCCTGGGCCTGGGGCGTGAATGGTTCTTTGTCGGTAATAAGCTCTATTATGGCAACAATGCTGGCTTTATCTTTCGGTTTCCGCTGGGTCCTGGTGGGGGGAAGTGCGGCTTACCTGGGGGCTGTGGTGGCCTGCGGGCTCCTTAAGGGCCACCAGGGCCAGAGCTCCTGCTGAAATCACCCCCAGAGCGGCTATAGAGAAGACCGTCCTTATCCCCAGGGCAGCTCCCAGAAGGCCCGAAAAGCCCATGGCTAAAGTGGTTGAGAAGCTGATGGAAGTGTTGACGGTGCTCTCTACTCTCCCCCTTTTCTCGTCCGGGACTGTAGCCTGAAGGATGGCTGCCAGGGTTGCCCGAGCTATCACCACGCACACCCCTATAATAGCGGCCAGGATAAGGGCTGCTTCAAAGCGGGAGGAGAAAGCAAAGAACAGGATCGTTACCCCCAATGCCATCATGGTGATGCCTGCCAAGTAATGGGGTGAAGCGAAGCGGGAGAAAAAGCCCAGGGAAAGGCCTCCTGCTACCATCCCGATGCCCTGAATTGAATTGAGGAAGCCGAAGCTTTCTGCACTTACCCCCAGATACTTTTCCACGTAGGCCACCCCCAGCACTGCAATGCTTCCTATACTCAGGGTGGCCACTGACGCTGCTACCAGGATTACCAGGATAGGTTTTCTTTTCTTAACATAGCCAAGGCCCTCTTTTAACTGAGGCCATATTATGCCTTCTTTTGGGCCGGAATTATTGATAGGCGGGATGCGAAGGGTAAGGATAAGCCAGGCTGAAATGAAAAAAGTGAGGCTGTCCAGGATGAAAGCGGAAGCGGGCCCGAAAGCAGCGATGACCAGGCTTGCCAGGGATGAGCCGACTATTACCGCCAGCATCTGGCTGGCCTGAAGGAGACCATTGGCCGTAAGGAGCATCTCCCTGGAAACAATGCTGGGTATAACGGCGTTGCGAGCGGGGCCGAAGAAAACACCAGCTAAAGACATAGAGCATCCCACAAGGGGGAAAAGGTAAAGATGCTTTGGGCTTTTAGCCCCAATTAAAAACAAAATCGCTATCCCTCTCAGGACATCCGAAACCACCATGACTTTCTTGCGGTCAAATTGGTCGGCCATTACTCCCCCTACAAGGCCAAACAGGAGCGGGGGGAGGGTCAGGGCCATAGCGGTAAAGCCAAGCCAGAGGGTAGAACCTGAAAGCTTCTGTATTACCACCAGGGCAGCTATGAGGGCCAGGTAATCCCCTATCTGGGAAACAAATTGCCCGATCCATAGAGCCCTGAAATCTCTGATTTTAAAAGCTTTCAGGAATTCCACCGGCTCAATTCCCCTTTGAGCGGCGCTTTTTCTTATCTTGTGTGGTTTGGAGGACAGGTGGAGGGGCTATGGGCTCGGGAGCGAGAGCTATCGGCAACACCTCTTCCATCCTCTCCACAAAGATGAACTTTAGCTGCTTTCGGATCTTAGGCGGTATCTCCACCAGGTCCTTCTTATTTTTCTTGGGGAGGATGATGGTCTTGACCCCGGCCCGGTGAGCGGCCAGGACCTTTTCCTTAACCCCCCCTATGGGCAGGATCTTCCCTCTCAAGGTTATCTCGCCTGTCATGGCTACATCTTTGTGGACAGGACGGTTGGAGAGGGCGGAGATAAGGGCAGTAGCGATGGTAACCCCGGCCGATGGCCCATCTTTGGGAATAGCCCCCTCGGGCACGTGGATGTGGATATCCAGGCGGTCAAAGTTCCAGTTGGGGATCCCCAGCTCTTTGGCCTTGGAGCGGGCGTAAGATAGAGCAGCCTGCGCCGATTCCTGCATTATCTCCCCAAGCTGGCCGGTGAGGATCAGATTCCCCTTCCCTTCCATAAGGGTTACTTCTACAGGTATAACGTCTCCACCGGCTTCAGTCCAGGCTACCCCCGTAGCTACTCCTACTTCATCCTTCTCTTCGGTCATTCCATATGTATATTGAGGTGGCCCCAGGTATTTAGGGATGGAGTTAGCTGTTATGTGGAGGGGTATCTTTTTGCCTTCAGCAACCCTGCGGGCCAGCTTACGGCAGATGGAAGCAATGCACCTTTCCAGGTTTCGGACTCCAGCTTCGTAGGTGTACTCCCGGATTATGCGGCGGAGAGCCGCTTCTGAAAAACGGATCTTCTCCTTATTTAGGCCATGTTCTTCCAGCTGGCGGGGTATAAGGAAATAACGGGCAATTTGAACCTTTTCCTCTTCCACATATCCCGGAAACTCTATAACCTCCATACGGTCCTGCAGGGCAGGAGGGATGGTATCCAGGATGTTGGCAGTAGTAATGAAAAGCACCTTGGAAAGGTCATAAGGCACCTCAAGGTAATGGTCGTAGAAAGCATAATTTTGCTCCGGGTCCAGAACCTCCAGGAGAGCTGCTGCGGGGTCACCCCTGAAATCAAGCCCGATTTTATCAATCTCATCCAGCATGAATACAGGATTTATAGTCCCCGCCTGGCGCATGGTCTGAATGATCCTTCCAGGCATGGCCCCTATGTAAGTGCGGCGGTGACCCCGGATCTCAGCCTCATCCCTTATCCCACCCAGAGACATCCTTACGAACTTTCGCCCCAGGGCCTCGGCTATGGAGCGACCCATGGAAGTTTTGCCAGTCCCGGGAGGACCCAGGAAGCAAAGGATTGGGCTTCGCATCTTGTTGGAAGCCAATTTCTTCACAGCGATGTATTCAAGGATGCGTTCTTTGGCCTTATCCAGCCCATAATGCCTGGAATTGAGGATGCGAGCAGCTTTTTCCAGGTCAATCTCATCCTCAGTAGCTTTGGTCCAGGGTAACTCCAGAAGCCAATCCAGATAGGTCTGAATTATTCCGATTTCCGGGGAGGCCGGAGGCATTGAAGCAAGCCTTTCCAGCTCCTTCCGGGCCTTCTCCTTGACCTCAGGGGGCATATCGGATTTCTCAATTTTCTCTTCCAGCTCGGCAATGAGCCTGGATTGAGAATCCAGCTCCCCCAATTCACCCTGTATAACCCTTATCTGCTCCCGGAGGTAGTATTCCCTCTGGGCCTTATCCATTTCCTCCTGGACTTTAGCCTGAATCTTGCTTTCCAGCTCCAGGATATCAAGCTCCCGGGCGAGGTAGATGCTGAGCTTGTGGAGTCGCTCCAGAGGGTTTATAGTTTCCAGAAGTTCCTGGCGTTTTGCGTTATCCATTTTAACCGAAGAGGCGATAATATCGGCGAGCCAGCCGGGCTCGTCAATGTTCATGGCTGCTACGTAAGCCTCTTCGGGGATGCTTTCATCTAACTGGACAATTTTCTCAAAGAGGGCCAGGGTAGCCCTCATTAGAGCTTCTGTTTGAACATCCTTTTCTACAATTTCTTCCTGTATTGGGACGGCTCTTGCTTTGAGGTAAGGATAGGTCTGGACGAATTCCAGAATGCGGATTCTCCTCTGGGCCTGGAAGACAACGCTGGCGGCTCCATCCGGCAGCCTGATGGGACGTCCGGGATTGACCTCAACCCCCACCTCATAGAGATCTTGAGGGGATGGGTCATCAACGTTGGGGTCTTTTTGGGCCACGGCGATCAGGGATGAGCCAGCCTGAGTAGCTGCTTCTACCGCCCTCAGAGATTTATCCCTGCCCAGGTAAACAGGGGTCACAGTGTTGGGGAAAAGGACCTGGTCCCTTATAGCCACAACAGGACAAATCAACTCTTCTTGCTCCAACTCCTGCCGATTCAACTTCCAACCTCCGACTTGATTTTTTCCAGAAAGAATTTTAGCCCAAAAATTCTGGCTCGTCAATCAAGACTAAAGGTTAGCGATTTTACTTGTTTGCCTCCTGCGCGCACCCTCATGGGCTACAATAGCTCTTTTGCCAGGAGGCATTGTGCTCCGGACCCCGAGCTTTCGCCATCTCAGCGGCGGATAACGGCATCAGCATACATTCCAGGCTTAAGTTTATGGTCAGGATTGGGAAGCTTAACCTGTACTCTAAAGACCTGAGTGACCCTTTCCTCTTTTGTTTGGACAGAGCGGGGGGTGAATTCGGCTTCAGGTGAAATGTATACGATTTCGCCCTTAAAAATTTCTCCCGGGAAAGAATCTACCCGCACTTCCACTTCCTGCCCCAGCTGGACAAAGCCCAGTTGGGCCAGGGGAATGTAGAGGGTAAGCCACACTTCGTCCAGAGAAACGATGGTTACGAGAGGTCTGCCCGGGAGGATGTTTTCCCCTGGTTTTACAGCGCATTCGGATATATAACCCGAAGCCGGGGCATATATGGCGTGTTTTGCCAGCAGGTAGCGGGCTATTTCCAGTGCTGCCTCGGCCTGTTCCACGGCGGCAGAGGCAAGCATTATTTCCTCTGGCCTTGCCCCTGCCCTGGCTTTATCCAGTTCCGCCTGAGCCGCAAGGAGGTTAGCCTCCGCTTGCCGGTATTCCCCTTCAGCTTGATAAACTTTAAGGAGGTAAGGGTAAGGATTTGCCCTTTTTTCCTCCAGGTCCTTGAGGTGAATTTCGGCAGCCTCTTTTTTGGCCTTAGCAGCTTCTAAAGCTGCTTTTGCCGCTTCCACCTGGTAAGAATAGGACTCATAGAGGGCTTTTCCCTGGGCAGAGCCATCTCCCTGGTATCGGTCACGCATAATCTGGGCTATGCGCAGTTGAACTTCAGCCTTCCGGATTTCACCTTCAGCGGCTATAAGCTCAGCCCTTGCTTTTTCTATTTCAAGTTCCAGTTCCTGCAGAGATTTAAGCGAGGCAAGGGCATCATCCCATGCGGTTCTGGCGCCATCCCTTCGGGCTATGGCCTGGCTCAACGCCGCTTCGGCCAGGTTTAATTCTTCAGGGGTTGCCCCCATTTGTGCTTTCCTGAGCTGAGCCATGGCCTCTTTAAGGGCTGCTTCGGCTTCCGCCGCTTTTTGCCTCGCTTCAGAAACATCCAACCGTATGAGGAGAGCCCCTTTCTGGATTTCTTCCCCCTCTTTCACGATCACCTCTACAACTTTTCCCCCTATTTCTGAGGCCACCGTTACTTCTGTAGCTTCAATAGTGCCCGAAGCTTCTATAAGGTTTGAGGTTGCTCCGGAAAGCCGGGTGCACCCGGCTATAAAAGCCATTACTATCATCAAGGTAAAAATTCTTCCAGCTTTGCCCATAGCTCTTGCCCCCGTTCAAGTTTGTTATATGCATTATATACCACTGCTTCTGCCCTTCAAAAGGTTTGTTTTGCTTGCACAATTCCCGATTTTGTTCTATCATCCTTTAGCCGGAGGTCCGATGGAGATCAGAAGCAGGTGGCCGGTTATCCTCACATTGCTCTTAGGCTTCGGCCTGAGAACCTTCAGGCTTGATTTTCAGCCTTTATGGTGGGATGAAGGTTATAGCGTTTACTTCGCTTCCATGAGCCTTCCGGAAATGGTGGAAGCAACTTCTCTTGACATTCACCCCCCCTTTTATTATGCCCTCCTTCATGGCTGGATCGCCCTGGCTGGAGCCTCACCCGTGGCTCTGAGGCTTCTATCAGCGATAACAGGAACCGTCACCATGCCCCTGTTTTATTTTTTATCCAGGTTTCTTGTAGATGAGAGCACTGCTACCATCGCTACATTGCTCCTGGCCATTTCCCCTTTCCACGTCTATTACTCCCAGGAAATTCGGATGTATGGCCTTGTCACTTTGCTGGGGCTCGGCGCTACTGTTGCTCTGACATTGATTTTAAAGCGGAGGCCTTTTTTATTCCCTGCTTATGTTATTTTGGCTTCTCTGGCTTTGTATACGCAATACTATGCTGTTTTTGTCCTCATGGCCCACGCAGCCATAACCCTGGCCTTTTGGATGAAAGGCAAATCCCGCCCATGGATTGCGCTCTGGGGTTTGCTTGTGGCCTTCATCTTTTACCTTCCCTGGGTTTTCTACGCCGGGGAAAAACTTTTCCTCTACGTCCAGGGGAAAAAGGCAATAGAACAATACCTTCCTCTACCTTTCCATTACTTCCTGGCCCGACATATGGCGGCCTTCGGGATGGGGCACATGCCTCAGAAGTTCTTTCAGGTATTCTGGTCAGGTGGTGCCATCCTCTCAGCTACAGCATTGTGGGGAATGTGGTCTTTGAGGAACAAGCCCTCAGCTCTTTTCATTATCCTCGTTTACCTTTTCGTGCCCCTGCTGGGAGGATTCGTCCTGAATTTGTTCTTCCCTTTCCACCCGATTTATTTTGAGCGGCTTCTCCTCATTGCATTACCCCCTTACCTTTTGCTCTTGGCTGCCGGCATCAAGGCTTTAAATCTGCGGCTTCTCTTGAGCGTAGCTCTGGCCTTTATGTTGGCTTCTCTTACCACTTTTTACCTCTTCCCCCGTTACATTCAAGAGGATTATCGCCCACTGGCAAGGATTGTAAGCCGCTTTTCTTCGCCTAAGGATGTCATCCTTTGCGTTTACCCCTGGCAGATCGGTTACTTCCTCAGCTACTGCCCCGAGCTTTGCCCCAAACCGGTGCTGGTGAGTTCACCTGAATGGGGGGAAGAAGTTAGGGGCCAGATAGAAAATTTCTGGAAGGAAGGGAAAAGGATCTGGTTCCCTGCTTATCAGGCTAAAGGGGCAATTCTTGAAAGCCAGGTGGAAAGCTATGCCTTGAAGCAAGCCTTTCTCGGCCTGAACAAATGGTTCGGCACCACAAGGTTATTGCTTTTTGCCCCGCCGGCTACTTTCACTCTTCATCCGGTGAAAGTCCGGTTTGGAAGAGAGCTGGAGCTAACGGGCTTTGCTCTGGTAAACAGGGAGACGGAGCCACCTGGGGATATCAGGATAGCCCTGCGGTGGGAAGGTGCCCTGCAAACCAGCCTTAACTTCCAGCTGCGTTTGAGCGATTCCATTGGCCGAACATGGGCTCAGCAGGATTTCCACCTTGGCTTCCCGGATCGCTACGCTTTCTTCATCCCACCCGGCACCCCGCCCGGTAAATACGAAATCCGCCTTAAGGTTTACGATCCCTCCACAAAAAAGCCCCTGGATGTCTTTGATGGTCAGCCTCCTGAGCCGGAACCGGAGTTCTCTATTGGTTATGTGATCGTTAATCCACCTTCCGTTGAAGTTCCGGCGGCCAAGCTGGATATGGCTGAAAGCTTTAAGGAGGAACTCGGAGGGGTAGTGCGCCTCCTGGGTTACTCCCTCAGTTCCCGCAGCCTATCCACCGGGGATACCTTTTCCCTTGATCTCTTTTGGCAGGCTATGGGGAATTTGTCCGCCGATTACGTGGTCTTTGTCCAGCTTCAGGATGATACCAGGCAAATGGTAGCAGGAACAGAGTCCCCACCTTTATACCCCACCTCTTCATGGAGCAAAGGCCTACTCGTTCGGGACCTCCACACTCTGGTGGTTCCGGCCAACCTCAAGCCCGGCGTATACAACCTTGTGGTGGGGATGTATAACCCTGCTGATGGTTCCCGCCTTATCACCTCCAGAGGCGATAACCAGGTGTTAATTGCAAAGGTCAAAGTTAACCCAAGGCCCCACAACTTTGAGGAACCATCGCCTGCCTTTAAAGCTGAAGCCACCTTTGGCTCCCTGGCGGAGCTGGAAGGGTATAACCTGGAAGCCGTAAAACCCGATGGTATAAGAGTTGCACCCACTGGAGGGCTCTTAAAGATCAGAGGAGGCTGGGAGGTTCACCTTACCCTTTACTGGCATCCCATCGGAACTACTGATAAGTCTTACTACGTCTTCGCGCACCTTGTGGATGAAAGAGGGCAGGATGTGGCCTTTGGAGATTCCCCGCCTGCTGGGGGCCAGAACCCCACTACTTCCTGGATTCCGGGGGAATACATAACTGATCACCACATTATAGTCGTACCTGAAGGCCTACCTCCCGGCTTTTATTACCTTCAGGTCGGTTTATACCTTCCCCCTTATGGCCCCAGGCTTCCGCTGGTGGGAGGAGGCGATGCCTTTATTTTGCCTGGCATAAAATTGCTGCTGGAGGATTGACCATGAGGGATTGCATTTTCTGTCGCATTGCCAGAGGTGAAGCACCGGCTGAGGTTGTATATGAGGATGAGAAAGCCATGGCTTTTATGGATATAAACCCGGCTACTCCCGGCCATACCCTTCTGATTCCAAAAGCTCATTTTCGCAACATCTTTGACCTGGATGAAGAGGTTGCGGCTCATCTCATGAAAGTAGCGGTGAAGCTTGCTCCTGCCATCCGGGAAGCCATGCAGGCTGATGGCCTTAACATCCTCAACGCCAACGAGCCAGCGGCCTTCCAGAGCGTTTTCCATTTTCACCTGCACCTGATCCCCCGTACCTTCGGCGATGGAATAAGGCCTCCCTGGATTTCCAGGCCTGGCGATCCAGTTCAGATAAGGGCTGCCGCGGAAAGGATAAGGGGGGTGCTGGAGGGAAAGAGAACTTGAAGGGGAAAAGGCGGCTGGCAATAGTTGGTCCCTTTGGCCTGAAAATAAAAGGCACTGTAAGAGCCCGGGCGATACCCCTGGCCTTAAGCCTGGAAAAGAAAGGGTTTGAAGCTGGGCTTTTCCTTCCACCGTGGGATTCACCTTCCGATTCAGGCCGGATAGATAGGGTGGGGAATGTGGAAATTCATCAATTAAGCCTCCCTCCCCGCCTCCCCGTAATCAGCCACATCATCATTGCCCTGAAGCTTGCCCACCACTGTTTATCCTACAAGCCCGACTTTATATGGGCTTTCAAGCCTACAGGTTACAGCGGTCTTGTAGTAGCTTTCCTCAAGCCTTTCAAGAAACCCCTTGTGGTGGATGCTGACGATTGGGAAGGCAAAGGGGGGTGGAGCGAGAGGAACCCCTATCCAAAACTTTGGCGAGCCTTCATACCTTATCAGGAGAAATGGGTTTTAACCCACGCCGATGCGGTGACAGTGGCCAGCCGGACCCTTCAATCCATAGCTTGGAGCATGGGCATACCGCAAAGTAAAGTCCTCTATCTGCCCAACGGTGTTGATATGCTGCCATCTCTGGGGCCAGGAAACCGCAGGGCTGTAGCTCTTTATACGAGGTTTGTGGAGTTTACCCCACAAGACCTGTTGGAAATCTGGCTCAAGATCCTGCAAAAGGAACCGGAAGCTGAGCTCGTAATCATTGGGAAAGGGTTCGGGGGAGAGGAGAAGGAATTTATGGCGTTAACCAAACAGGCAGGGGTTGAAAGCAGTGTCAGGGTGATGGGGTGGATGGAAAGGGAAAAGGCTTTGGCTTTATTGGGGGAGTGCAGGGTTGCCATCTGGCCCTGCCGCGATAACCTTATAAATCGGGCTAAGTGTCCGGCGAAGCTGGCTGAACTAATAGCCATTGGCCTGCCCGTGGTGGCCGAAAATGTGGGGGAGGCCTCTTCTTACGTCTTGCCCGAGCTCCTGGTGGAAAGCGGTGATATTGATGGACTTGTTGAGAAGGTGATAATGCTTCTTAAGGATGAAGCGAAAGCCCGGGAACTGGGGGCAAAAGGACGAGAGAGAATCCTGAGCTCCTTCTCCTGGGATTCCCTGGCGGATAAATTCCTTCGTTTTGTGGAGGAAACAGGACTTGGCTAAAGTTGTGCTTAAAAGGGGTAAGGAAAAATCCCTCCTGCGCAGGCATCCCTGGGTTTTCTCCGGAGCAATAAAGAGAATTGAAGGGCCCTTTGAGGATGGGGATATAGTGGATGTGGTGGATGCAAAAGGCCAATTCCTGGCTCGCGGTTACATAAACACCCGCTCCCAGATCACAGTGCGGATCCTGAGCTGGGAAGAAGAAGAGGTGGACACCGGCTTTTGGCGGAGAAGGCTGGAAAAAGCCCTTGAGGCCAGGCAGGGCCTTTACCTCCCGGGCTTCAATGAAGCCATTCGCCTTGTGAACGCCGAATCCGATGGGCTCCCGGGGCTCGTGGTGGATAGATACCATCGCTACCTGGTGGTGCAATTCCTGACACTGGGAATTGAGCGCTGGAAAGAAACCCTAACTGACATCCTCTGGGAGCTTCTGGAACCTGAAGGGATATATGAACGGAGCGATGTGGAAGTTCGCGAGAAGGAAGGTCTTGATCCCAGGGCTGGCCCCCTCAAAGGAAGGGAGCCTCCGGATCGGGTGGAAATAAAGGAGAACGGCCTCAGGTTTTTAGTTGACCTGAAAAGAGGGCACAAGACAGGCTTTTACCTGGACCAGAGGGAAAACCGCTTAAGGATCAAAGAATTTGCCTACGGGAAAGAGGTCCTCAATGCTTTCTCTTACACCGGAGGATTCGGGATCTACGCCCTTTCCGGAGGGGCCAGGCGGGTGGTGCATGTGGATACCTCAAGGGAAGCGCTGGAGCTGGCCAGAGCCAATGTTGAACTGAACGGTTTCCCCGTTCGCGATGAGGATTTTGTGGCAGGGGATGTATTTGAGGTTCTGAGGGGGTGGTGGAGAGAAGGGAGAACTTTTGACCTTGTGGTGCTGGATCCACCCAAGTTCGCCCATTCAAAGGAGCAGATAGATGATGCGGTGAGGGGGTATAAGGACATAAATTTGATGGCCATGAGGCTCCTTCGGCCAGGGGGGATACTTTTTACCTTCTCCTGTTCCGGCCTTGTCCCCCCGGAACTTTTCCAGAAAGCGGTTTTCTGGGCTGCTCTGGATGCCGGTAGGGATGTGCAAGTTATGGGCAAGATGAGCCAGAGCAGGGACCACCCTTTTTCCCTCAATTTCCCCGAAGGCGAATATCTCAAAGGCCTTATCTTGAGGGTTAAATGAATGATGGTAGAAGTGCTTTTTTACCCCCTCTTCCGACTTTCAGGCAGGCCAAAGTTATTGCCCATGAGCCTGGTTATAAGCCTTACCTACCGGTGCAACTCCCGTTGCTCCACATGCAGGGTGTGGGAACGAGAAGCCCGGGAACTCAGCGCCGAGGAATGGGAAGAATTTTTCCACCGGTTTGCCCCTGCTCGCTTATATTACCTTACCTTCAGCGGGGGCGAACCTTTCCTCAGAGAAGACATTGCCCGGATAGTAACAACGGCAGCCCGGGTCCTCAAGCCTGCCCTTATTACTATCCCCACAAACGGCATTCTCACCCGGCGTATCGTTGAAGGGGTAAAGGAAATGCTGGAAAGTATGCCCGGTGGGACAAAGCTCGGGATAAACCTCTCCCTGGACGGTATCGGAGAAGAACATGACCGGATCCGCAACGTGCCAGGGAACTGGAATAAAGCCATGGAAACTTACCAGGCTCTGAGAGCCATCAGCCATCCAGCCTTAATCTTAAGCATTCACACGGTCATCTCCCGCTTCAATGTGGAAAGGATGGGGGAAATAGCCCGTGCACTCTTGGCCCTTAACCCCGATTCTTACATTACTGAAGTGGCTGAGGAAAGGGAAGAACTCCACACCGTTGGCCTTCCTATAACCCCATCACATTCAGAATACCGCATGGCTATAGAAGAGGTACTCAAGGTCTTGGGGTCCAGGAAGTTCACTGGATTGCCCAGGCTTACCCAGGCTTTCCGGCAAGAATATTACCGCCTTACAGAGAAAATCCTGAGGGAAAAGAGGCAGGTAATCCCGTGCTACGCGGGGTGGGCCTCAGGCCACATTGCTCCTGACGGGGATGTCTGGACTTGCTGTACAAGGGCTCAGCCTGTGGGCAACCTGCGGGAGACAGGTTATGACCTGAGACCTATATGGTTTGGCGAGGAAATAGAAAAGCTTCGCCGGAGCATAAAAGCCAAAGAATGCTACTGCCCTATGGCCAACGCCAGTTACGTGAACATGCTCTTCCATCTCCCGACCATTTTGCGTTTGTTAAAGTGCAACCTGCTACCATGCTCCGCAGGAAAGAGAACTTTATACCCATAGCCTGAGCACAAGCATTAGATGGAAAGCGGTTAAGCCTGCCTTTATCAATTCTGGCTTGATATTAATTCCCCACTTCTGCTATAATGAAAATGCAAATCATTTTCAATTTCGGGAGATG
Source organism: uncultured Anaerolineae bacterium (assembly GCA_964655275.1). Taxonomy (GTDB): domain Bacteria; phylum Chloroflexota; class Anaerolineae; order SpSt-600; family SpSt-600; genus SpSt-600. Next base: position 14,385 of record CAZZMI010000038.1, read on the forward strand.
GCGATGGCATGCCTGATCAGACCCATGAGTGAGATCGCCGACGGGAAAAGGGTCATCGTGAAGGAAGTGAGCGGGGGGAAAGGTTTTGTAACCCGAATGGCAGCCCTGGGAGTGCTTCCCGGCACTGAGATTGAAATGGTTAGGAACACGGGGCGTGGCCCCATCATCATCAAAGTCAAAGGCTCTTTCCTGGCCCTGGGACGAGGAGAAGCAGCAAGAATTCTGGTTCAGGAGGAGAATGGTGCAAGGGTGCCATGATTCCCCTGAGGCCATGGTAAAGCCTAAGGCAGGGGAGAAAATCCTGAAAGTTGCCCTCGCCGGGCAGCCGAACGTTGGCAAATCCACTGTTTTCAATATCCTTACAGGCCTATCCCAGCATGTGGGCAACTGGCCTGGCAAAACTGTGGAGAAGAAAAGCGGCTACTGCCGATATGGAAACCACCTTCTCCACATCGTAGACCTGCCAGGGACCTACAGCCTTACAGCTAACTCCGTGGAGGAAAGGATTGCCAGGGATTACATTATCAAAGAAAAGCCCGACGTAGTGATAGCACTGGTGGATGCTGCCATCTTGGAGCGAAGCCTTTACCTCCTGGCTGAGCTTCTCCTTCTACCTTCTCCGGTTGTCCTCGGCCTCAACATGATGGATGTGGCAGAGCAGCATGGATACAAGATAGACCCCCAAAAAATCCAGGCCATCCTCGGAATACCCGTCGTCCCCATGGTTGCTTCAAAGAACCAGGGGGTAAGGGAATTGGTGGAAACAGTAATTGGGGTAGCGGAAGGTTCAATCCCTTACAGCCCGAAGCGCCCCGAAATAAAAGAAGCCCACAGGCCGGTGCTGGAAAAGCTTCAAGAGCTTCTCAACGGCCTGGTCCCGGAGCCATATCCGCTGGAATGGGTTAGCATTAAGCTCCTTGAGGGGGATGCTGAAGTTACTGAACTGGTAAAGGCAAAATTGGGGAGCGAAAAGTGGGAAGAAATCAGTGCTCTTCTTAAAGGGCATGAAGATGCAATCCTGGATATTGCCGGCGGGCGATATGAATGGATTGGGAAGCTGGTGAAATCAGCGGTAGAAAGGCCCGGAATTGGCCCCGTAACTTTAACTGAACGCCTTGACCGGATAGCTACTCACCCTTTCTGGGGGCTCATTACCATGGCTTTAGCCCTCGGACTGGTCTTCTGGTTCACTTACACTTTGGGCTCTCCTATCCAGAGGTGGCTTGAAGAAGTGGTACTGGCATCCGTAATCAGCTTTGTATCATCATGGCTGGAATCCTGGAAAGCTCCAGCCTTGATTGAAGGATTATTGATTGATGGGGTGCTGGGAGGGGCAGGGACTGTCATTTCCTTCTTCCCGATTCTGGCTGTGTTCTTTGCCGCCTTCGGTTTTCTGGAAGATATCGGTTACGTCGCCAGAGCAGCCTATGTTATGGACCGGTTCATGCACTGGCTCGGGTTGCACGGCAAGTCCTTCCTGCCCCTCTTTATGGGGTTCGGGTGCAATGTTCCGGCAGTGCTCGGCACCCGAATAATTGAAGATATGAAGGCTCGCCTCTTGACCATAATCCTGGCCTCTTTTGTCCCTTGCACTGCCAGGATGGCAGTGCTGGCCTTTTTAACTCCAGTATTCTTCGGGAGAAACGCTTTTCTGGTTTCCTGGGGCTTAATCCTCCTCAATCTGCTGATCCTGGCCCTTGTGGGTAAGGTTATGAATGCTTTCTTTTTCAAAGAACACGTCCCTTTCATAATGGAGCTGCCCCTCTATCACCTTCCGAATTTCCGTACCATAGGCCTCACAGTTTGGCACAGGACAGCTTCTTTCCTGAGAAAGGCTGGAACGGTTATCTTAGCCGTCTCTGTGGCAGTATGGTTTCTCTCTTATTTCCCAACAGGCTCTGCAGAAAACAGTTTGTTGTCCAAAATCGGGAATCTCCTTGAACCCATAGGCCGAGTTGCAGGCTTGGATTCCCGGATGATGGTGGCCCTCATCACCAGTTTTGTGGCTAAGGAAAACGCGGTGGCTACCTTAGGGGTTTTATATGGAGCCGAAGAAGAAACCCTGGCCTCCGTCCTGGAAAGGGAAATTTCCCCCGAATCCGGCCTTTCCTTCCTTGTGATAGTGATGCTTTTCATCCCCTGCGTGGCCACCATCTCGGTAATACGCCAGGAAACGGGTAGCTGGCGCTGGACCCTGGCAACTATAGGGCTTTATCTGTTTGTATCTTTTTTGGCGGGTGTGGCGGTTTACCAGGTCCTTTCGCTTTTAAAATAGGCAAGCCTTATCTTCTCAGTAAGAAACCGGGACCTGGCTTTTAATTTTTATCCCTCTTTCCGTTACTGAACAAGTGTAAGCTGAAGCTTTAACCCCAGCTTTTATTGCTTCCTGAAATGCCTGCCCAAAGGCCGGATCAGCCGCAAAATTGGGAGAGAAAGCTACAGCGTCTTCTCTCTGAATTATGAAGACAACGGCAGCCTTTAGTCCTTCTTCTAAAGCCCTTTTAAGCTCCAGAAGATGGCGCCTTCCGCGTTCAGTGGGAGCATCGGGGAAAAGGGCTATACCTTCTTTCACCAGCGTAACCGATTTGGTTTCCACCATTAATTGCCCCTCAGGGCCTTCCAGGAGCACATCAAACCTTCCACCGCCATACCGTGGCTCCCCCTTCACGACCCTGTAACCGGCGAAATCTGGCAATTCGCCTTTTTCTACTGCTTCTTGAAAAATAAAGCGGGGGAGTCTGGCATCCACCGAAACCAGAATTTCCCCCACCTTTACAATCTTGAGGTCAAAGGAAGTTTTACGGCTTTTACTTTCTACCTGGCTTAGAAAAACTTTCCTTCCGGGGTCAAGCAGTTCTTCAAGACGGCCGGAGTTAGGGAGGTGGGCGAGAAAAATTTCCCCGCCCACGTTTACTTTGGCCCTGAATCTATTTTCCCTCTTAAGGAAGACGCCCTCTATTAAGGGTGGAAAATCCACTATTTTTTGCCTGCTTGCTTAAGAAGGCTATGAGTGAGCATTTCGCTCAGGACCACCAGGTCTTCAGTGGGGAGGTAACTATTGGCAGTAGCATCAAACAATATCTGGGCCGATGGGCCAAGCTCTTCGTCGGCCAGGTTCAGGACGACAGCCAGCCATAGCCTTGGGAACATCCGGAAGAGGAAAGAGGAATCGCCGAAGGAAAGCCTTTCACCCCCGAGGGCCAGGGCAGCTTTCTCAAAAGCTTCTTTATCTTTTCCGAAGGCCTTAGCCAGTTTGAGGGCAGTTCGGGCCTGGAATACGGGCCAGTAGCCCTGTCCTCCGGGGAACACCCGAAAGGAAACCCAGTAGTCGGCTGGGCGCACTCCTTCGGCTGTTAGCAGGTAGTGCAGGATGAGGAGGGTGACTACAATTGAAGGGCTTTTGCCTGTTTCTTCCTCTATAACAGCCCCATTGGGGTAAGTTACGCGGTAGTTTTTGCCCCAGAAGGGAACTATCCATTCCCCACTTTTAGGGTCTATTTCACGGTAGTCAACAGCCGCTTTAAAGGCTGTCTCCCAGGGGTCTACCTGGGCTATTTCTCTACGGGCTTTGTCCAGGGCTGGTTTATATGTTTCTTCACGGGTGTGAGTTTTCATGTGTGTGGGCATTTTTACTCCCTCCTCTAAGGTTTCAGGTTTTTTCCCACTCCGTGGGCAAAAGGCTTACCACGGTTTTGGGTCCCATTCGTGGGCAGGATGCAAGGGATAGTGATTTGCCCTCTTTTTGAACCCTCACTTTGAAAGAGCCTTGGGGGGACACCCCCCAATTTCCCCCGGCAGGGGGC
>CAZZMI010000039.1:0-18044 GCA_964655275.1 uncultured Anaerolineae bacterium
CATAATTTCCGGGGGCACATCCCCCAATCCCCCTGGCAGGAGGCCAGAGCCCCCTGCACCTCCGTTTTTTCCCACCCTCGTGGGCTTGGGGTTCGCCAGGGTTTTTAGCCCCACCCGTTAATAAGGCATTCTTCAGGATGATTGACATCCCAACCTTAAAATTTCGCACAAAACCAGCCCTTTTGACTGGCGCTTTTGGTAAGCTTGTAGTAAAATAGTGGTAATCAGTGGAACATTGTGGTTGGATTACTGAGTAAATGTTCTCAGGGGAATACAGGCATTCTCTTGACGAAAAAGGCAGGATCATAATACCAGCCAAATTCCGCCCCTTCCTTCAGGAAGGAATGTTCTTAACCCGAGGGTTGGATGGGTGCCTCTTCCTTTTCCCTCTATCCTTCTGGAACGAACTTGTCCAGAAGATTAAAGATCTGCCTCTGACAAACCCCGCCGCCAGGGCTTTCAGTCGGCTTGTCCTTTCAGGTGAGGAGTGCCAGATGGACAGGCTGGGCCGAATCCTGATCCCTTCTCACCTTAGGGAATTCGCTAACCTTGATGATGCTGCTGTCCTTATCGGCCAGGGAAACAGGATTGAAATCTGGAGCGAAAAACGCTGGAACGAGCTTGTAGAACGCTTCCAGAAAGAAGAAAGCCTTTTCGCCGAGCAGTTCCGGGAGTTAGGGATATAAATGCCACACATCCCGGTGCTTCTTGAGAAAGTGGTAGAAGGGCTGGCAGTAAAGCCAGGAGGCCTTTATATTGATGCTACGGTGGGAGAAGGAGGCCATGCTGAAGCCATTTTAGAGGCCTCTTTTCCCGACGGTTGCCTTCTGGGAATTGATGTGGATGATGAAGCCCTTAAGAAGGCAGCTGAAAGGCTCGCTCGTTTCAAAGGGAGGGTAGCTCTGGTCAAAGCCAATTACAGGGACTTAGCCTCTATAGCTCGAAGGGAAGGATTCTTCCAGGTAGATGGTATCCTCTTTGACCTGGGTTTCGCCTTTTTCCAGGTAGAGGATCCCCAAAGAGGCTTTTCCTTTTACCTTAACGGCCCCTTAGACATGCGTTACGACCGTTCTGGTAAAACCTCCGCTTACCACATTGTTAACCGCATTCCGGAGGAGGAGCTGGCCGATATAATCTGGAAATATGGCGAAGAGCCAAAAGCTCGCCGCATCGCAAAAGCTATAGCTCAGGCCAGGCCCATTCGTTCAACCCTGGAACTGGCCAGGATAGTGGAGCAAGTGGTGGGCTCAGGGGGGAAAATCCATCCGGCCACACGGGTATTCCAGGCCATCCGCATAGCCGTCAACCAGGAATTAGACAACCTGAAAGAGGCATTGCCTCAGGCAGTGGAGCTTCTGAAGCCCGGGGGACGCCTTGCGGTGATCTCTTTCCATTCTCTGGAAGACCGCATCGTTAAAGAGTTCTTCCGGCAGGAATCCAGGGACTGCATATGCCCTCCCGAGATGCCCGTGTGCGTGTGCGGCCACAAAGCAACCCTCAAGGTTATAACTCAAAAGCCCATAACCCCTTCCCCAGAAGAGGTGGAAGCTAATCCCAGAAGCCGCAGTGCCAAATTGCGTATAGCCGAAAGGAGGCTCTAAATGCGAAACGAAGTTCTACCCATCCCTGAAACCGGAATCCAGATCACAGGAATTTCCAGGATTGCTGAGAAAACTGGCTTATTTTTGTTATTGCTGTGCACCTTAATTATAATGGTCACGTGGCTTAACTTCGCAACCCAGGCGGAAATAAAGGCTCTGGAAGTTAAAAGCTACACCTTAAAGATGCAGACCTTTCACTTAAAAAGGGATAACATCGCTCTCCTTGAGCAGATTTCCAGGGCATGCTTTTCAGCAGGTAATGAGGGCTTTTTCCGCCCTGCCGATTGGGAAGTGATAGCTCGTGGGCCATAGAGAACAAAATGCCTAAGAGATCAATCCTCCCCAGGCTGAAACATGAACAGAGGATAAAAATTGGGGGCCTCATGTTAGCCCTCATTGGTGTGATTTTCCTCTCCAGAACAGCACAACTGATGCTCAATCCCGTCCCCCAAATCCAGGAGGAAGTAGAAAGCCTGGTTTACGCCCTGGAACTCCGTAACCCCTCGCCCTCTGCAAGAGGCCTGATTTTTGACCGCAAAGGCTACCCTCTGGTTCTGAACAGCTTGCATTACCGGCTCGCCGCTTACGTGGACCGCATCAGAGCTGAAGGAATTGAGAGGGAAATAATTGCCAAAAAGCTATCTAAAATCCTCAACCGAAGCGAAGAGGAACTGAAAACTTGCCTGGAGAAGTATAAAATCAAGGACGATGGCACTGCCGTCCTGAACTATTATTGCCTCCTGGCTCAGGAACTAAATGAAGAGGAGAAAGAAAAACTTAAATCGGCTTTGTTGAGCGCCTTTGGAGAGGAAGGTAAACTCCCCAACTGGCTCGGATTTGAGGCTTTTCCCGCCCGCCTTCACCCTGAAGGAAGGCTTGCCTCCCATGTCCTGGGCACCTACCTTCCCCAGGGAGATGTAAAGCTTGGGGTGGAAGCCTCTTACGATGCCTACCTTTCAGGCAAGGAGAAACCTTCCCCAGCCTTACTGGTGGAAGAAGTTAATCTGCCCTTAGCCTTCACAGCCGATGGCTGCAGCCTTATCCTTAGCCTTGACCGGGATATACAGAAAGCGGCGGAGGAAATCCTCAGAGAAACCATTTTCAATTCCGGAGCTCAAAGCGGAGTAATCGTGGTCATGGATGTCTCCACAGGAGAAGTGCTTGCTATGGCCGGTTACCCCGATTTTGATCCCGATTCCCCGGCCGAAACGCCCGAAAACTTCCTGGTAAACCCTGCCATAAGCTCCCTTTACGAGCCCGGTTCCGTCTTCAAGCTGGTAACTTATGCTGCAGCCCTTGATTCCGGCCTTATAAATCCCCACTCTCCTTTCTACGACGAGGGCTTCATAAACGTGGGCGGACACACCATCAGAAACTTCGGGGGAGTTTCTTACGGGAATGTGGATGCCACAAAAGCCTTAGCCCTTTCCATAAACGTGATAGCCGTTAAAATAAACCTCTCCCTTGGCCCCCAAATCTATTACAACTACCTGCGTCGCTTTGGCTTTGATACCCGCACCGGAATAGACCTTCCTGGTGAGAGCAATCCCATTGTCAAGTTCCCAGGAGAAGCAGGATGGACCTATGTAGAGCTGGGGACCAACTCCTTTGGGCAGGGGGTATCGGTTACCCCGATCCAACTGGTGGCAGCAATAGCAGCCATTGCTAACAAGGGCCTTCTAATGAGACCCAGGGTTGTTTCGGGAATGATTTGCGATGGGAAACTTTACCGGATCCCACCGGAAAAATATGTGGTGCGAAGGGTGATATCTCCTGAAAGCGCCGCCCTTTTAGCACAAATGATGGAAGGCGTGGTGAAATACTGGAAGGATTACGCTGATGTTCCGGGCTATTCTGCTGCCGGAAAAAGCGGAACAGCCGAAATCCCTACCCCTTATGGCTATGAACCAACCCTTCCGTCCATTGGCTCTTTCGGGGGATTCGTCCCGGCCCGGAACCCTAAAGTAGCCATACTGGTCAGGATTGACAAGCCAACAGTTAGGGAAACCGGCATAATGGTGGCAGCCCCTGCCTTTGCCAAGCTCGCTTACCGGACCATGAGGATCCTTGGGGTTCCACCTGATGAACCAGAGGAGCTTGCCTACAGGTAAAAGAGATGATCGGACTTAGGGAACTGTTAGAAGCCCTGGCTGGGGAAAAGCCGCCTGAAGAAGTGGTGCCTCCCCTCCGCTTCTCCGGGGCAGTAATTGATTCCCGGCTGGCCCAAAAGGATTCACTTTTTATCGCTTTGAAAGGGGAAAACACTGACGGACACCTTTTCGTTAAAGAGGCCTTTGACCGGGGAGCCGTGGTTGCCCTGGTGGAAAGGGAACCAGAGTTCTCCTGCCACCTCCTTGACCTGAGGACAAAACCTGTCCAGTGGCCTGAGGAAAGATTAGTTTTCCCCCTTTGTATAATCGTTCCGGAAACTCTCAAGGCTTTGCAACAGTCAGCAGCTTTCTGGCGCCGCCAGCACATGACCCGGGTTGTGGGGGTAACAGGAAGCATAGGGAAGACCACCACAAAGGAGCTCATAGCCTCCGTCCTCTCCAGGCGTTTTCGGACCCTAAAAAGTTACGGCAATTACAACAATGAGATAGGCTTGCCCCTTACTTTGCTTCACCTTGGCCCCGAACATGAAAGGGTTGTTCTGGAAATGGGGATGTATGCTCTGGGGGAGATCGCCATGTTAGCAGAGATAGCCCTTCCGGCTGTAGGGGTTGTAACCTGCGTGGAACCGGTGCACCTGGAGAGGTTGGGCACCATAGAAAATATAGCCCGGGCCAAAGCTGAACTGGTGGAAGCGCTTCCTCCCGATGGGGTTGCAGTTCTCAATTACGATGATGAAAGGGTGCGGGCGATGAAAAGTAAGACCAAGGCCAGAGTTTTCTACTATGGCCTTGACCCTCATGCCGACCTTTGGGCCGATGAAATCCAGAGCGAGGGGCTTTCTGGCGTCCGTTTCCGGTTCCATTACGGGAAAGAAGTTATCCATGCCCGCATACCTCTGCTGGGGAGGCACAGCGTTCACACCGCCCTGGCCGCAGCATCCGTAGGGCTTCTGGATGGACTCTCCTGGGGGGAAATAATGGCCGGGCTCAAGGACACATCGGCACAGGTAAGGCTGATGGCAGTAAAAGGGATACGAAATTCCACCATCCTTGATGACACTTACAATGCCAGCCCACCCTCAACCCTTGCAGCTTTAAGTGTCCTTGGGGAGCTGAGCGGGAGGCGCATTGCGGTCCTGGGTGACATGCTGGAGCTGGGTTCCTATGAGGAGGAAGGCCACAGGAAAGTGGGAAGAAAAACGGTGGAGGTAGCTTCAATCCTCATCACTGTTGGCCCCAGAGCCAGGATAATAGCTGAGGAGGCCCTGGCCTGTGGTATGCCTCCTGATAAGGTCCACATCCTTGATTCAAAGGAGGAGGCAGTGAAACTGCTCCTGGAAATCCTGGAACCCGGAGATTTTGTGCTGGTGAAGGGGTCAAGAGGCATGAAAATGGAGGAAATCGTGAAAGAAATTATGGCGAGGGATTGATAAAATGTCATACGCTCTGGCCCTTGGAACTGTTTCCTTCCTCTTAGCCGTTATTTGGGGACAGCCTCTAATTGAAATCCTGAAGAAGTTCGGGATGGGGAAGATGATAAAAGTGGACGGCCCCAGCTCCCACATGAGCAAGATGGGTACACCCACCATGGGCGGAATAATGATTATTGTCCCTGTGCTCCTCATAACCATAGTCCTCAATTTCTTCAGTCTTATGGGCATGACCCTCTTAGGGCGTTCAATCCTTGTACCCCTGGGTGTAATGGTGGGCTACGGTATCCTGGGAGCGATAGATGACTGGGAAGGAATAAAGGGCCGGAGGAAAGGTGAAGGTTTAAGGGCCAGAGTCAAATTCCTGGCTCAGGTACTGCTGGCCCTTGCAACAGCCCTCATGATTTATTACGGCCTTGGCCTGAGGGTTGTGGCTATCCCAACAGTGCCCAAAATGATAGACCTCGGATTCTGGTACATACCGATAGCAATGTTCATCATAGTGGGGACATCCAACGCAGTTAACCTTACAGATGGGCTGGATGGGCTGGCAGGCAGCGTGGCAGCCATTGCCTTTACCGCTTACGGAGTCATAGCTTACATGCAGGGACAAATCTACCTGGTGCGGTTCTGTTTCACCGTCGTGGGAGCACTTTTGGCCTTCCTCTGGTACAACTATTACCCGGCTGAACTTTTCATGGGCGATACGGGCTCATTATCCATAGGGGCAACTCTGGCGGTGGTAGCCTTGATGACCGGACAGTGGCTCCTTCTGCCGATAATAGGCTTTATCTTCGTAATTGAAGTGCTTTCGGACATAATTCAAGTGGCATACTTCAAGTATACAAAAGCCCGCTATGGCCAGGGCCGAAGGATCTTTAAAATGGCCCCTCTGCACCACCACTTTGAACTTTTGGGCTGGTCCGAAACACATATAACTCAGCGCTTCTGGCTTATAGCAGTCCTGATGGCCATGCTGGGGATAGCCCTGGCCCTGATTTAAGGGGGAAAAGGCATGGAGTTTGAAGGATTGAAAGCTACGGTGATAGGTTTAGCGAGGGAGGGCACAGCTTTAGCCCATTTCCTGGCAAAAAGGGGAGCCGAGGTGACGGTGAGCGATATCAAAGGGGAAGATGAGCTGTGGGAAAAGATGGCTTACCTTGCTCACCTTCCCATCCGCTTTGTTCTGGGAGGTCATCCTCTGAGTCTTCTGGATGAAACTGACGTGCTTTTCGTAAGTCCTGGGGTGCCTCTGGAAATACCCATAATCCAGGAAGCAAGGAGGCGAGGTATACCCATAAGTGGGGAAGCCAGGCTTTTCTGTGAGCTTTGCCCTGCCCCCATAATAGGCATAACCGGCTCCAGCGGGAAAACCACCACCACGGCGGTGACGGGGGAAATGTTGAAGGAAGCAAATATACCTACATGGGTTGGAGGAAACATCGGCAGGCCCCTTATAGAATTCCTTGAAGAAATTAAACCCAATGATCGGGTCGTAATGGAACTTTCAAGCTTCCAGCTCAAACTTTTTGGCCCGGATTTCGGTTTCGATCCAGTAAGCCCCCCCGTGGCTGCAGTCCTGAACATCACCCCCAACCATCTGGACCGTCACCCTTCTATGGAAGATTACATAGAAGCTAAGAAGAACATTTTCCTGCATCAGAAAGAGGAAAACGTGGCCGTTTTTGGATACGACAACGCCTTATCCCGAAGCATAGCTTCCGAGGCCAGGGGGAAAGTATGGTTCTTCAGCCTCGGTGAGCTTCCGGAGGGAGCGTTTTTGCGAGGTGAGAAGCTTTTCTTAAAGGTGAACGAAGCGGAATTAGAAATATGCCACACTGGAGAAATTAAGATGTTAGGGAGGCACAATGTGGCCAACCTCCTGGCAGCCTCCCTCCTGGCTTTTATAGGGGGGGCAGACATTGAGGCCATAAGGTGTGTGGCCACGACCTTCAAGGGGGTTGAGCATCGCCTGGAATTTGTGCGGGAAGTCCGTGGGGTGCGTTATTACAACGACTCCATCGCCACATCCCCGGAGAGGGTGGTAGCTGCCCTGAATTCCTTTGATGGCTCTATAATCCTCCTTGCCGGGGGCAGGGACAAAAATCTACCCTGGGATGAAATGGCAGAGCTCACAGTGAAGAAAGTTCGGCATCTGGTGATCTTCGGGGAAGCAGCTCCAAAGATAGAGCGAGCGATTAAGGAAGCCCGCTCGCGTCTTGGAGTTGAAGGTCCCGGGATTTCCCTGTGTTCAACCCTTGAAGAAGCTGTGGAAGAAGCTTCCAGGGTGGCAAAACCGGGGGAAATAGTGCTCCTCTCGCCAGGGGGAACAAGTTTTGATGCCTTCAGGGATTACGCCCACCGGGGGGAGCGTTTCAAAGAGCTTGTGTCCAGGCTTTAGGAGCATGGGATGAAACAAAATTTTGCTCTGGATTACGTCCTTATAGCGGCGGTAATAATGCTGACTTTCATAAGCTTGATGATGATGCACAGCGCCGGCCTTCACCTTTTTGCCCTGAGGGGATACGGCAACCCCGAACGGTTCTTTATCCAGCAGCTTACAGGAATCCTGGTGGGATTTGGGGCTATGAGCCTGGCTTCTTTTATAGATTACCAGCTTTTGAAACGCTTCTCAATCCCTATCATGCTAACAATTCTATTTCTCCTGGTCCTAACAAACTTCAGGGGAACAGGACGATGGCTCTTTAAGACCGGGACAGGCTTCTCCCTCCAGCCCAGCGAGTTCGCCAGGCTCGGTACCATTATCTATGCTGCCCACTGGCTTTCCTCACGGCGGGAAAGCCTTTCTTCCATTACCAGAGGCCTTATCCCCTTCGCCATAATAGTAGGAACCGTTACCGGACTGGTTATCCTTCAGCCTGATATTTCAATGGCTGCCCTCATAGCTTTTACGGGAGTAATAATGTTGTTCATTGCTGGCGCTAACTTCTTCCAGTGGGCTGGTAGCCTCCTGCTGGGTAGCGCTGCAGCGGTTACAGTAATTCAGACAGGCTTTTTCCACTATGCTCACAAGAGAATTCTCCTCTGGGAACAGGTCCAGCGTTTCCTCAGGGGAGAACCCATATCCCCTGAATATATGGGTGAGCAACCTTTCTATGCTCTTGGAGCCTTTATAAAAGGTGGCTTGTGGGGGAGAGGACTCGGGCAGGCCACAGTAGCTCCAATCCTTAAAGAAACCCTCCCTTCCGATGGCATTATGTGTCTTGTGGCGGAAGAACTGGGGTTCGTAGGTTGCATGGCGGTTATATTTCTCCTGGGTTTAATAATTTACAGAGGCCTTTCCATAGCTTCAAAGACCGAAGACCTCTTCGGCAGGTTTATGGCTTCAGGCTTTTGCTGGAGCCTTGCCCTTCAAGCTTCCATCCACCTGGCAAGCCTTATTGGCTTTATGCCCATGACCGGTATGGTTTTCCCCTTCATTAGCCTTGGGGGATCGTCTATGGTAACTTCCATGGCTGGAATAGGCCTTCTCATGAGCATTTCGGCCCGTGAAAAGGGGAGGGGAAAAGGTGAAGTTTATCATTACAGGGGGTGGGACAGGGGGACACGTTTATCCCGCCCTCGCCGTAGCCGAAAGGCTAAAAGATAGCCAGATCCTCTACGTGGGGACCAGCTCGGGCCTGGAGCGGGAGATTGTATCCCGCTGGGGTTTGCCTTTCCGGGAAGTTTCAGCGGCTCCCTTCCGGGGGTTAAACCCCCTGCGTCAGGCTCTAAATCTTCTAAAAGTTCTTAAAGGGATCTGGGAAGCCTGGAGAATTGTGAAGGAGTTTTCACCCGATGCAATATTTGCCACCGGAGGATACGTTTCAGTCCCAATAGTTTTAGCCGGGAAGCTCCAGGGAATTCCATCCCTCATTTATCTGCCGGACCTGGAACCCGGGCTGGCAGTGCAATTCCTCTCAACCCTGGCTTCCCGAATAGCCGTAACATTTACAGAGGTTATGAAATTCTTCCCGCCGGAGAAAACAGTTGTGACGGGCTATCCGGTGCGGAAGGAACTTCTGGAAGCGACGGCTGAAGAAGGCAGGAAACACTTCGGTCTGGAAGAAGGCCTGAAGACGGTGCTGGTTTTCGGCGGAAGCAGGGGTTCCAGAAGCATAAATAAAGCCCTGGCTAGTGCCCTTGAGGCCCTGCTGGATTTTTGCCAGGTCCTCCACATCTCAGGTTACCTGGATTACGAGGAGATGAAAGCGGTTGAAAGCGCTCTTCCGCCTGAAAAGAGGAAACGTTACAAAGTTTTCCCATACTTACATCGGGAAATGGGCCTGGCCCTTGCCGTAGCTGATCTGGTGGTCTCAAGGGCCGGGGCTGCCACCCTTGGTGAATTCCCGGCCCTGGGCAAACCGGCTATCCTTGTCCCTTATCCTTACGCCGGAGCTCACCAGGAAAGAAATGCAAGATTCCTGGAGGAGAAAGGGGCTGCTCTGGTAATCGCGGACCACGAATTGAGCACTGCTTTACTGCCTACTATTTTGAGACTATTGAGGAACGAGCAAGAGCTCAAGTTAATGAAAGAAAAAGCGAAGGCCATAGCTTCTCCTGATTCCGCTGAAAAGCTGGCCGAACTTTTAAAGGAGTTAACTTCAAAATGATAGCCATTGAAGCGATTTTTGCCAGTTTTATTTTCCTGTTCGGGATAATAGGGATGAGCAGGGGCTGGATAAGAGAAATGATCGCCACTGCCAGCATTGTGGTCGCCATTTTCATAATTAATTCCCTGGTCGTAACCCCTCCTGGTGCTCCCCCTGAGACCAAAGTCTTTTTACTTATCCCCATTATAGCTCAATTGACCCGCCGCCCCGTTACAGACCCCTTCACTCAACTGGTCGTAAACCTGTCTATATTTGGGATTGTGGTTTTCTTCGGTTATTATGGACCTACCGCGGTAAGAGCTGTTGGACCAGTCAGAGGAATAATTCAAAGGACAAGGATTGGGTGTCAAGAGGCCCTTCTCGGCTTCCTGATGGGTCTCATAAACGGTTACCTTATAGCCGGCACAATCTGGTACTACCTCCACCAAACTGGTTACCCATTACCTCCAGGGGTGTGGAGTGGGACTTTGAGCGAAACAGCAAAGCGATTGGTTAGTTATCTTCCGGAAAACTTCTTTAAAGGGCTAACCCTTTATGGGATCATGGCCCTTTTGCTTATCTTCATCTTTGTGGCGGTCACATGAGCGGAATGAGGATACACTTAGTGGGAATTGGAGGGGCTGGCCTTTCAGCCATAGCCAGGCTTCTGAAGGAGCAGGGCTACGAAGTATCCGGCTCCGATAAGGCCTTTTCTCCGCTTATGGAAGAACTGACCAGGGAAGGGATAAGAGTTTTTACAGGCCATAAAGGGGAAAACGTCCATGGAGCCAGCCTAGTCCTCATTTCCTCGGCCGTGCCCGTGGATAACCCTGAAGTGCAGGAAGCCATAAAGCAGGGGATTCCGGTCCTCAAGCGCCGGGACTTCCTGGGATGGCTCACCCAAAACCACAAAGTGATAGCGGTGGCCGGGACCCATGGCAAAAGCACCACCACGGCCATGATCGCTCACATCTTGGATAAAGCGGGGCTTTCGCCTTCCTTCATAGTGGGTGGCCTTTTCGTTGATTCCGGCCTCAATGCCCGACACGGACAGGGACAATACTTCGTCATTGAAGCCGATGAGTATGACCGCACTTTCCTTGGGCTAAAGCCTTTCCTCGCCATAGTCACAGCCGTGGAAATGGACCATCCTGATTGCTATCCGGACCTGGATTCCATGAAGGAAGCTTACGCCGAATTCCTTAGTCAGGTAAAACCTGAAGGTTATATTGTAGGATGTGGAGATGAGGAAAACGTGGTTGAACTCATGGTCAGGGCTAAAAGGCCTTTCATCACATATGGTCTGAAGAAGGGCAATACATGGCAGGCTGAGCCCTTAAACCAAAGTGAAGCTGGGGGACGCTGCTACCTGGTCAGGATGGGCGAAAGAACCTGGGGGCCTTTTACCCTGGCAATTCCAGGCTTGCAGAACGTCAAAAACGCCCTTGGTGCCATTGCTTCGTGCCACTGCCTGGGGGTAGATCCAGAAATAGCGGGGGTAGCCTTGAGCTCCTTCCGGGGCTTGAAGAGGCGCTTTGAAGTCAAGGGCGAGGTAAAGGGGGTAACCGTGGTGGACGACTATGCCCACCACCCAACGGAAATCCGGGCAACCTTGGCGGCGGCAAGGGAGCGTTTCCCGGGCAGGGAAATCTGGGCCGTTTTCCAGCCCCACACTTATTCCCGCACTAAGGCTCTGCTGGAGGAGTTTGCCGCCAGCTTCTCCCAGGCCGATCATGTGATCCTGTGCGATATCTATGCTGCGCGGGAAAAGGATGATCTGGGAATATCTTCTTTGGACATTCTGGCTCTCATGGACCACCCTGATGCCCGGTATATTGGCTCCCTTGAAGCTGCAACCTTTTACCTTCGGGAGCATCTCAAGCCCGGCTCAGTGCTCATAACCCTCGGAGCCGGCGACGTCTACAAGGTGGGGGAAGAGATCTTGGAGTGGCTGCGAGGACGGTTTGAGAAGGAGAAATATGGGAATTGAAAGGCTTGCTCAGCTTTTAAATAAAGCGAAAGAAAACGAACCGCTGGCTAATTATACTTCTTTCCGGATTGGGGGGCCGGCTCGCTTGCTTTTCAAAGCTGAAAGGGCGAAAGAACTGGAAGAAGCTGTATACCTGGCCCAGGAAGAAGGGGTTCCCTGGGTTATCCTGGGCGGCGGGACCAATGTACTGGTGGCTGATGAAGGTTTCCCTGGCCTTGTTGTAATCAATGCCTCTGGAGGAATTGAAATGGAAGAAAGCGGAGGTGAAGTTACCCTAAGAGCTGGAGCTGGGGTCCCTCTGGCCCATATTGCCCGCCTGACAGCAAAAAGCGGTTGGCAGGGGCTCGAGTGGGCTGAGGGTATCCCTGGAAGTGTTGGAGGCGCAATCGTAGGGAATGCTGGGGCCTTCGGCGGATGTGTAGCGGATATCCTTAAAGGCGTAGAAGTCCTTTTGAAAGGTGGCGCAAAGGCCTTCCTTCGGGCAGGGGAGCTGGACTTTGACTATCGGCATAGCGCTTTTAAGAGCCGATTGAGGGGAAGCGTCATCCTGGCCGCAGAATTTAGTTTGCGTAAAGGCGAGCCAGGCGAACTTGAGATTAAGATGCTTCATTATCGTCGGGAGAGGAAAGCCAAGCAACCTAAAGAGCCAAGTGCCGGCTCCGTATTTAAAAACCCACCGGGGCACTACGCTGCCAAACTTATTGAAGAAGTGGGTCTCAAGGGTTTCAAAATAGGGGACGCCTGTTTTTCCCCGGTCCATGCTAATTTCATCGTAAACCTTGGTGGGGCTAAAGCTTATGATGTCCTGCGCCTTATGGAGCTGGCAGTGGATAAAGTCTTCAAAGAATTTGGCATAAAACTTGAGCCCGAATTAGAATTTATTGGACTCAGTGATCCCTGGAGGTAAAAATTATGGCCCGCAAACTAAGGGTGGGGGTAATCTTTGGAGGGAGAAGCGGAGAACACGAAGTTTCCCTCGCTTCGGCTCAATCGGTAATCGCTGCTCTGGATAAAACCAAGTATGAGGTCATACCCATAGGGATAACCAAAGAGGGCAGATGGATCGCTTATGGCGACCCGCTTCAGGCCCTCAAAGCAGGGGCTTTTGAAAACACTGCCCATATAGCCCTCCTGGGAGATCCGACCCAGAAGGCCATTATAAGGCTGGACTTTTCCGAGCATAGTTCAAGCGTCAAGCCAATAAAACTCCAGGAACTGGACGTAGTCTTTCCTGTCCTCCATGGCCCTTACGGGGAAGATGGGACAGTTCAGGGGCTTTTGGAGCTGGCCGGAATACCTTATGTAGGGGCAGGAGTTCTGGCCTCAGCGGTTGGTATGGATAAGCCCACTATGAAAGCCGTTTTTATGGCTCACGGCTTACCGGTAGTAAAGCATCTGGTGGTGAGACGAAAGCATTGGGAAAGGAGCCCTGAAGCTATCATTGAGCAGGTGGAAGGTGAAATTGGCTACCCCTGTTTCATCAAACCGGCCAATCTTGGTTCCAGCGTGGGGGTTTCCAAAGCCAGGAACAGGGAGGAATTGGAGAGAGCCCTGAGAATTGCCGCCCTTTATGACCGCAAGATGCTGGTAGAGGTGGCAATAAATGCCCGGGAAATTGAGTGCAGTGTCCTGGGAAATGACGATCCCATCGCCTCAGTCCCGGGAGAAGTTGTCCCCCACCGGGAGTTTTACGATTACAAAGCCAAATACATCCCGGGAGAAAGCGACCTCGTCATCCCGGCGCCAATCCCTCAAGACCTCGCCCGCTACATCCAGGAGCTGGCAATTAAGGCTTTTGTGGCGATAGATTGTGCCGGAATGGCCAGGGTTGACTTTTTCCTGGATCGGGACACCGGTCAGGTTTATGTAAACGAAATAAACACCATACCGGGTTTCACAGCTACCAGCATGTACCCCAAGATGTGGGAAGCGAGCGGAATCTCTTACCCTGAACTTTTGGACAGACTAATTGAACTGGCTCTGGAGAGGTTTGAGGACAAGAGCCGTTGCAGAACTTCCTACTCACCGGAGGACGAGTGAGGGGGACTCGCCGTTCAATGAGGGGGCGTCGACGGAGACGTTTCCTCTACCGCAGTGTTATACGACCGATAACCCTTGTGCCTGTAAGGTTCAGAAGTTTTTCACCATCTCAATGGGTTGCGGCGGGGATTATTCTTTCCGTCTTAGCCTTTTTCCTCTATTCCGGCCTGGCCTGGGAATTTTACGATTATCCTGTAATAGTCAGGGGTGGCAAGGTGGTAACCTCCGATGTAGTAAGAGCCCTGTGTGGGCTTGAATACTATCACATCTTTTTTGTGAACTCAGGCCAGTGCCAGGAAAAGCTTGAAAGCATAATTGAAGTCAAAAGGGCAAGGGTTTCAGTCCACTTTCCTCCCAAGGTAAAGGTGACTGTGGAGGAGAGGGAGCCAGTAATGGAGCTTATAAGCGGGGGCAGATCCTTCCTGGTAGATCAAGACGGAGTTACCATGGAGAACAGACTTGGGATAACAGGCCTTTTCCGCCTTGTGGATGATTCCGGAGGCCCGGTTCGCCCGGGGAGCAGGCTTTCCCCTGTGGTCCTTAAAGTTGCTCTTAAATTAAAAGAGCTTGGAGTGGAGAGGGAAGGGGAACTGCATTACCATCCTGATGAAGGCTTCATTCTAATGTCCAGAGCGGGCTATCCAGTTTACCTGGGCCTTGACTCCTCCTTTATGAAACTGCGCCTTGAAGCTTTTCGCTATACATGGGGTCACCTTGAAGCCGAGGGAATAAAACCTGCATATATAGACGTTAGAGCGCCTGATGCGCCAGTCTATTCGCGCTAAAGTGGGGGGGAAGTGGTTAGAATAGCAGCAGCTATTGATGTAGGAACGACAAAAGTCTGCACCCTGATAGCGGAAGTAGAAGAAGGGAAAGAAGAAACATTTATCCGGGTCATAGGGTTTGGGAATGCTCCCTCCAGAGGGATGAAAAGGGGGAATGTGGTTAATATTTCTCAACTGGCCCAATCTGTAATTGAATCAGTAGAACAGGCAGAAAAACTGGCGGGGCTGACCATTTCCCGGGCCTATGTGAGCATAACCGGTTCCCACATTTTTTCCATGAGCAGCCGGGGGATGATAGCATTGCACCGGCGTGCCGGAGGGATAACGGCGGATGATGTGGCCAGGGTCGTGGAGGCAGCCAGTGCCGTTTCGGTGCCCTACAACCAGGAGATAATTCACGTTATCCCCCGTTACTTTATCGTAGATGGTCAACCAGGAATCCAGGACCCCATAGGTATGGAAGGCTCAAGGCTTGAGGCCGAAGTTTTGATAATAACTGCATCAAGTCCGGCCATGAACAACCTCAGGAAGTGCCTCAAGGAGGTGGGGATAGAACCGGAAAAGTTCATTTTAGCCTCTCTGGCTTCAGGAGAGGCTGTTCTAACCCCCTCCGAGAAAGAAATGGGGGTGATCTTGGCCGATATTGGCGGTGGTACAACTGATATTGCCATTTATATGGACGGTAGCGTGCTTTTCACCAGCTCCCTGGAAATCGGGGGTAATATGATTACCAGCGATATAGCTTTCGGCCTCAGGATGCCTTTTTCTTCTGCCGAAGAGCTCAAGAAAAAATACGGATACGCCTTAGCTGAAGAAGTGGGTGAGGAAGAAGGGATAGAGGCAATGGTTTTCGGAAGCAACGGTAAAGAGCTTATATCCCGCCGCTTCATGGCTGAGATAATCCAGGCCAGGGTTGAAGAGATGTTTGATTTTTTGTACCGTGAAGCTCAAAAAGCAGGCTATGCTGGCCTTTTACCGGCGGGGCTTGTGCTTTGCGGTGGCACTGCTGAGATGAAAGGTATAGACAAGCTGGGGAAACGCTATCTTGAGATGCCTGTTAGAGTGGGAAAGCCCTCGGGGGTCCAGGGGCTTGTGGAGATGCTGGAAAGCCCCGCCTATGCTACAGCGGTCGGCCTCCTCCTCTGGCCGGTTCGCCATAAAATTTTGAAACCCAGGGGGGCTTCAAAATCCTGGAAAGAAAAGGCCATTGAGTGGCTGAAAACCCTTTTACCCTATTAAAAGGAGTGGGCCTATGGAAAAGATCATGGGAAGTGGAGAAAATTTCGCCCGAATAAAAGTCATAGGGGTCGGTGGTGGCGGGTGCAACGCCGTAAACCGGATGATAGAGGTTGGAATTCCAGGCGTTGAATTCATAGCCGTCAACACCGATAGCCAGGTTCTTCTTCTATCCAAGGCTCCCAACCGGATCCAGATAGGCGAAAAACTCACCAAAGGGCTTGGGGCAGGTGGTGACCCTGAAATAGGGCGCAGGGCAGCTGAGGAATCCATAGAAGAATTATCCCAGGCGGTAGAAGGAGCTGATATGGTATTTATTACTGCCGGGATGGGGGGTGGAACTGGGACGGGTGCAGCCCCCATCATAGGGAAATTGGCCAAAGAGGCTGAAGCCCTTGTGGTGGGGGTTGTAACCAGACCTTTCTCCTTTGAGGGTAAAAGGAGAGCCATGGTGGCCGAAAAGGGAATAGAAGAGCTGGGAAAGGCTGTGGATACCCTTATTGTAATCCCCAACGATCGCCTGCTGGAAGTAGCCGATAAGAAGGTTTCTTTCCGGGAAGCCTTCGCTCTTGCTGATGAAGTCCTGCGTCAGGCTGTCCAGGGCATTTCAGAGCTTATAACTAAGCCTGGACTTATAAACCTGGACTTTGCCGATGTCAGGGCAGTCATGAAAGACGGTGGCAATGCCCTCATGGCAATGGGGAGGGCTTCCGGAGAGAATGGGCCTGTTAAAGCAGTGCAGGCGGCTATAAGCAATCAACTTATAGATGTGAGCATAGATGGAGCTAAGGGGGTCCTCCTTAACTTCACTGGTGGCCCTGACCTGTCCTTACATGAGGTTTACGAAGCTGCTTCCATGGTTAAGAGCAAGGCCCATCCAGAAGCCGAAATCTTCTTTGGGGTCGTTCTGGAACCGGAGATGAGGGACGAAGTCCAGGTAACCATCATTGCCACCGGGTTCAATAAGGAAGCCAAGGCGGCACCTCAGGAAAAGCCCAGGGTCATAAAGTTCCCAGTACCTGAGCGGCCCTTGCCCGAAGATAACCTGGACATCCCGGCCTTCCTCAGGAAGGCCAAGCGCTCTTTATAGCCAGCCATGCTCTTTCCACCATTTGAGGGTTTCCTTGAGGCCCTCTTCTATATCGGTGCGAGGGGCAAATCCGAGCTCTCTTTGAGCTTTGGAGCAATCCCAGGCGTTATTGTTGGTGAGGATCCTGATGCGGAAGAAGCTTATAAGGGGAGGCCCCTTAAGGGGGAGAAGCCTGTAAGCTATCTCAAAGGGGAGGGCAAAAGCCCATCCTATCTGGATGGGCACCCAGATTATAGAAGTTCCCATAAGGCGTGCCAGTGTCCCCCAGAATTCCCTGGCTTTTCTCAGAGGTCCACCAAGAATGTAAGTTTGTCCGAGAGCCTCTTTGCTGGTGGCGGCCAGCATTATCCCTTCTACCAGATCTTTAACGTAAATTCGGTGGTGATAGTTCTGGCCGTCGCCCGGAAGGAGGCGGAATCCTGCCTTTAGCAATCTGGCTACTGTGTAAACCCCCACGTTCCTTTCCCCTGGCCCGTAAACGTAGACCGGCCTGAGGATAGTGAGGGGTAGGCCCTGCGCTATGAATTCATGAGCTATTTTTTCGGCCTCAGCCTTTGAACGGCAGTAGGGGTGTGGGTTTGAGGTGAGGGGGAAATTTTCGTCTTTCAGGCCTGGATAATCTTCAAGGCCTGTAGCTGCTATAGAAGAGGTGTAAATTACTCTCTCAACTCCTTCTTCCAGCGCCGCTTTGAAAACGTTGGCGCTTCCTAAAACGTTCACCTGGTAAAAAAGCTTCCACGGCCCCCAATCGCTCATTATTGCCCCGAGGTGGAACACCATATTTACCCCTCTCATCGCTTCTCTGGTAGCTTCATAGTCCCTCAAGTCACCCAAGAAAGGTTCCACCCCTTTTTCTTTAAGCATTTGCACTTTAGCAGGGCTTGCGGTCATGCCTCTGACTTCATATCCTTCGGAGAGGAGCCTTTCCACCAGGTGATTTCCTATAAATCCTGTGGCACCGGTTACCAGGACTTTCATTTTGGATCTCCTCTGGCCCTAATCATCGGATTGAGTATAAACCGGATAAGCTTTCAGGGCAAGAAAAATTTATTTCCCCACCCTCGTGGGCTCAGGGTTTGCCATGGTTTTGGGTCCCACTCGGGGGCAGGTTGCCGATGCCGGCGATTTGCCCCCTTTTGGAAAAAGCCTGGGGGCACATCCCCCAATTC
>CAZZMI010000040.1:0-18002 GCA_964655275.1 uncultured Anaerolineae bacterium
CCCTACTTCCCCCCACCCTCGTGGGCTCAGGGTTTGCCGTGGTTTTGGGTCCCACTCGGGGGTTAATTGTTAATGCTGGCAGTTTTACTCCTTTTGAAAAGCCGGGGGGATACCCCCAGTCCCCGGGGATGGAGCTTCGCCTCCTCCACCCCTCATTTCCCCATTCAGCGAAGTTTTGCTTTTAATCCAGTAAATGGGTTATAATCCTCCCCGAAAGGGAGGGAAAGATGACCAGAAGGCAAGCTATTTTTATAATATGCGTGAATGCAGTCATTTCGCTGCTTATAAGCCTCATGGTAGTTTTTACCTTGGGCCGCAGACCGGTGCATGTCCCTGCTACAAGCACTCCTGGGGTTAGTGAAAGGCCAACTATAATCGCTACGCCTGTTCCCCAGCTTTCCGCAACCCGCACAGCAATCTACGTAGTTCAGGAAGGGGACACTTTATCCCATATAGCTGAGAAGTTCGGGGTCTCAATAGAGGACCTTATGCGCATCAACGCCATCTCTAACCCTGACCTCATTTATCCTGGCCAGGAATTAATTATACCGAGTGGGGAATTGCCTCAGCCTACTCCTACATTTACTTTACCCTTTCAGCCACCGACCCCTGCCTTTACGCCCGTGACAACTCAACCCCCAACCCCCACACCTGTCCCTTCGCCAATGGTAAGCAAGGAGGGAGTATATATTGAGACAGTGTTAAATGTAGGTAAGCAAGGTAAAGAAGCCATAATAATCCGGAGCGCCGCTGAAAAAGTGAAGAACCTGGCGGGATGGCGCCTTTACGCCGATAACCAGAGTTATGTTTTCCCCGATTTTCTCCTCTGGCCCCAAGGGGCGGTGACTCTTTACACCGGACAGGGCAAAAATAATCCTGCTGAACTTTACTGGGGGCTTGATAAGCCCATTTTACATCAGGTTAAAAAGATTACCCTCTACAACCGGGATGGCCAGCTGGTTAGCTCATATCAGATAAGCGCTCCCTGATTCAAGTGGCAGGTATCGTTTAAGAAGAAAATGATAAACTTCTGCCCATCATGGCCGAAGAGATTAATGCAGCCGTTATCCTGTTCTATGCGCGTAAACCATTCGTTGCTTACCCCCAGGACGATGCAGAGGATCACCTTATTAACCACCTGATGCCCTACTATGGCTATTTCCTCGCCATGATGCCGCTTCAAGATCCTGAAGAGGGCTTCTTCGGCCCTGGCCCTTACATCATCCAGGCCTTCGCCTCCGGGGACTCGCACCAGGTGAGGACTTTCCAGCCATGTCCGGTAAAGTTCCGGGTAAAGTTCAGCCACTTCGGAAGGTGAGAGGCCCTGCCAATAGCCGTAATTTATGTCTGTGAAACCTTCCTCTGGAATGACCTCAAGGCCAAGAGCCCTGGCCAGAGGCTCAGCTGTCCTGATGGCTCTGGTCAGGGGACTTGAATAAACGGCTTTTATAGGCCGATCCTTAAGCCGCAGAGCAATGGTTTCGGCTTGTGCCTCCCCAACTTCATCTAAAGGCAGATCAACCTGGCCCCTGAAGCGGGGATCCTTGTTCCAGGCCGTTCTACCATGTCTTATGAGATAAACCCTGGTCATCAAGCCTGTGCTCCCACTAATTTTTTAGCCAGTTTAATGGCTTTGCGAACCACTTTCCTGGGGCTGGCATACCTTTTCCAGAGCTTCCTGACCTTGCGTTTAAAAGCATTCCATGGTTTACGACGCTGCGATTCCTGTAGAGCCCACATCAGGAATTCGTAATCCACCCCTTTGATCTTCGCCTCCGTAGGGTTACGGCGATATTGATCGTGGCTTGTTATAAGGGATAGGCCATGCTCAATGCAGTAATCATAAAGGTCACTCCCGGGGTGTGGAGTGTAAAAGGCCGGGCTGTAGTAATCGGGGTCAATCTCCTTAAGCATTGAAATCGTTTCCATGACTTCTTCCTTGGTTTCTGTGGGAATGCCAAGCATGTAGTTAGCCCAAATAGAAATTCCGTATTTTTTGCAGATTTTAGCCGCCTTCAGGTTTATCTCCCTTGTGGTACCTTTCCTCAGGAACCTGAGCACCCGATCGCTGCCTGATTCAAAACCTATAAACATTCCGCGGCAGCCTGCTTCCACCATTAGTTTCACCATATCCTCATGGCGCACGATAATATCAGCTCTGGACTGACAGAAGAAAGGCTGAGTGAAGCCTTCAGCTTTATATAGCCGGCAGAACTCAGTTACCCACTCCCGATCTTCGGTCAGGCAATCGTCGTGGAACATGAAACTGGCGAAGTTGTATTTCTCACGGAGGAGCTTAAGTTCGGCAATAACATTTTGAGGACTGCGCCTGCGAACTTTGCGTCCAAAAATTTTCCGTTCTGCCGGCTGACAAAAACTGCAGTTATACATACATCCTCGTCCCGCAATTATGGTAAGGAAAGGAGGGGGAAGCTCCTCCACAAATGGCACTTCGGGAGAATCCAGGTTATACCCGTATTTCCGCCATTCGTTCAGGAAGAGATCCCGATCCGGGAAAGGTATAGCATCCAGGTCCGGAGGTTCTCCTACCAGCACTCTCTCCTTCGGGGGGTTACCTTCCTCAATGGCTTTCAAAAGCCTTGGGAAAGTTATTTCCCCTTCCCGAATTACCACATAATCAATGTTTTGGTTTTTGAGGACTTCATCCAGAGCGAGGGTTGGATGTGGACCACCTACTACGGTAATAATGTTGCGGTTAACCTCCTCTTTGATTATGTCAACGCAACGCATCACGGGGTTATAATCCACACTCATCATAGTGAGGCCAACAACCCTTGGTTCGCGCCTTTTCACCTCATCCCGGAATTCTTCCCATCCTGAAAGGGCTCTGAGGTCAATGAGATCCACATCAAATCCCTGAGCTTTCGCTGCCGATGAGAGGTGAGCCAGGCCATGGCTAACCCATCCGGCGTCCATCCCTTTGCCTAAACTTTTGAAGCCAAGGCCTGAAATTCCTGCATAAACAAGTGTTACCTTCATTCCCACCTCCTGACCATTTCTGGCCAAATTATACCACAGCCTGCAATCAGCGTAAAATTGTTAGCAGTTGCGAAGTTAGCTGCGAAATGGTATATTAACTCATGCCAGACAGGGGGGAATCATGATAAGCCCTGAACCTTTTTTCTTTTCCGGCAATGAAATCGGTTGCCTGCTGATCCATGGGTTTACAGGCACCCCTAATGAAATGCGAGAACTGGGGGAATACCTGGCAAATCAAGGCTTTACCGTAAAAGGCATCCGCTTAGCTGGTCACGGAACTTCGCCATTGGATATGGAGAAAACAACATGGGAAGATTGGTTTGAGTCCGTTTTAGAAGGCTATTGTCAGCTTAGGGGGATAACCCGCAAAATTTTCCCCATAGGCCTATCCCTTGGGGCGGCACTGGCCCTGCACCTGGCAGCCCACCATGAAGTTGATGGGGTTATAGCCCTCTCAGCCCCGGCCTTTATCAAAGATCCCCGCCTCTTCTTCCTCCCCCTCATTAAGCATTTCATCCGCTTTGTCAAGAAAGGCCCTCCAGATTTCATTGATACAACCATCCCTCAGCGGCATCTGGATTATCCGGTATATCCCACCAGATCCATAGAACAGCTCCTTCAATTCCTGGCCCACCTTAGAGGAGAACTGTCTTTGGTGAAAGCTCCAGCGCTTTTTATCCACTCCAGGACTGACAAATCTGTCCCACCGGAAAATCCGCTTTACCTCATCCAGCACATTGGCTCCGTTGAAAAATCCATTATTTGGATAGAAAGGAGTGGACATGTGGTCACTGAAGATATTGCAAAGCAAGAGGTTTTCAGTGCGTGTGCCGATTTTATTCGCCGGCATTCTGACCTTAATCCTTCTGAGCTGTAACCCAGCCCCAGAAGAGTTAAATATAGGGGCAGCGCCGGTGGTTATGAAAGTTCTGGACGAGGTGGCAAAGGATTTCAAGGGGTGCAAAGTTAATATAACCTATGCGCCTTCCGGACAGATCGCCCAGCAGGTCCGGCAGGGTGCCCCCCTTGACCTCCTGATTTTAGCTGATAAGGATTATATTGAAACCCTGGCGAAAGAGGGTTTTATCTTGGAAGGAAGCATAAAAATCTACGCGCGAACAAGCCTCGTGGTCTGGGTTCCAGAAGGTGAACCTCGTATTGAAAGTTTTGAAGAGCTTGCTTCCATTCCAGGCAAGATAGCCATAGCCAATCCCGATTACTCACCGTATGGGCAAGCCGCTGGCAAAGCTCTCAAAACCTCAGGTTTATGGGGGAAAATTAAGGAAAAGATTGTTTACGCCGAAGGTGTACACCATGCACTTCAACTCGCTGAAACGAAAAATGCATCCGCTGCCCTTGTGCCTCTCCCTTTGGTTTTGGAATTAAAAGGCCATTACATTTTGGTTCCGAAAGAGTTTTACACCCCTCCTGAGCAGAGCTTGGCCATTGTGAAAGGCACAAAACATGAAGTTTGCGCCCGCAAATTTATCGCTTACCTTCTTGGGCCGGAAAACAAAAGGGTTTTTGAAAAATATGGATTTGAAGTCCCGGAGGATTGAAAGGATGGATTTGAGCCCACTTCTTCTCTCTCTGAAAGTAGCCATTACTGCAACAGCCATGGTTACAATATCAGGGCTCGCTCTGGCTATATTGATGGTAAAGCTCCGCTTTCCGGGTAAAAGCCTGCTAGAAGTTTTCCTTACTTTGCCTCTAGTTCTTCCTCCGAGCGTTGTAGGCTATTATCTCCTGTTGATATTGGGAAGAAATGGCCCATTAGGGTGGCTCAACTGGCTTTTCACCTGGAAAGCTGCTGTCCTGGCATCATGGCTTGTGGCTTTGCCCCTTATGTTCCGATCAGCCAAAGCCGCTTTAGAAAGCGTGGACCCATCCCTTGAGATGGTGGCCAGGACCTTAGGAGCGCCTCCCTGGAAAGCCTTCTTAGAAGTAACACTGCCCTTAGCAAGCCGTGGGATAATGGCCGGAATTATCCTTAGCTTCGCCAGGGCCCTGGGGGAATTTGGCGCCACTTTGATGGTGGCCGGGAACATCCCCGGCAAAACCAGAACTATCCCCCTGGCTATTTACACTGCTGTCCAGGCCAACCGGATGGATTTAGCCACACTGTGGGTTGTCATAACCGTTTCTCTGGCCTTTGCTTTTATATTGATGGTTAACAAGCTTCAGCCAAGATGAGGCCAGTTTTAGTAGCACGTTTCTCCAAGAAGATCGGCAACTTTTTCATAGAAGCAGACTTTGAAATGGGGAATGAAGTGCTGGTGCTTTTCGGTCCCTCAGGGAGCGGGAAGACTTCAATCCTCCGGTGCCTATCCGGCCTCCTTACCCCCGATCAGGGCTTCATTGAGCTAAATGGCCAGGTTCTCTTTTCCTCTGATGGGAAAAAAGTGAGGGTTAACGTTCCTGTGCACCAAAGGCGCATAGGCTTCGTGTTCCAGGATTATGCCCTCTTCCCCCACATGACTGTGGCTGAAAATATCCTCTACGGTTGCAGGGATCGGGCAAAGAAACAGGAACTTTTGCAAAGTCTTGTGGAGAAAATGAGACTTAAAGGGCTTGAGGATTACTATCCCCACCAGCTATCAGGGGGACAAAAGCAAAGGGTGGCTATCGCCAGAGCTCTGGCCATGGAGCCCCAACTTCTCCTCCTGGACGAGCCCTTCTCGGCACTGGATAAGCCCGTGCGGCGCAAACTCCAGTCCGACCTGCTTAAGCTTCAGAAAGGTATGGAAATTCCGATAATTCTGGTGACTCATGACCTGGAAGATGCTTTTACCATGGGCACCAAACTGGCTGTAGTAAACGCAGGCAGGATTGAGCAGGTTGGAGAAAAGGAAGAGATCCTTAAACATCCCCGCACCAGAGCAGTGGCCAGGTTTACGGGGGCCAGGAACATTATGGAAGGAAAAGTTCTGGGGAAAGATGAAAAGGGGATATACCTTGAATGGAATGGCCTTGTTTTTGAGGCTCCGCCTCACGAGGCAATACCCGGCTCAACGGTTACCTTCTGCATACGTCCTGAAGATGTAATGATCCTAAGGCCCGATAGGCCTCTGCGAGAAGGAATCAAAGAGAACCTTTTAAGTGGGATAATAGTGCAGGAAATCCACAGGGGTACTTACTGGACCCTTTTCTTCAAGGTTAGTTCGGTGGAAACGGGCAGGGATTACGACCTGGAGATCTCCATTCCCCTCCACGCTCACACCCGTCTGGGACTTGGAGCAGGCAAAGAAATTACGGTTTCCCTTAAGAAAAGTGCCATCCACATTATACCGGATTAAATCAAAGTTGACTCTTGGCCTTCCTGCGTGATAAGATTAACCAAAAACCGGGAGGGTTCAACTATCCCTTCTCTGGATGCTCTCATCCTTTTCATACTGGTTCTGGCAAGGGTGAGGATTGATACCCTCGCTCAGCTTGTCTTGCCTCAACGTCACCAGGATGTAGCTCTTTTGCCCATTACCAGTTTGCTTCTCAGCCCCAAAGCTCAGGAACTCCTCAGAGATTGGCTTACAGACCCCTTATCCCTCCTGTTGATTTCCACGACCTTTGGCTTTCTGGCCTTTTACTTTGTGGTGGATACACTAAGGCCACGGCTTTATAACCTCAAATTAGGCATAATCTTCGGGATAATTTTCTCCACCGTCATAGCCGAAAGCTTACTTTATGTTATGCTAAGACACCAGGCTGGCCCAGCTTCCTACACCCACGATGGTGGTGTTATCCAAACCGAGGAAGCTATAAAGTTTTTCCGGTCTGGTAAAAACCCTTACATTGAAGATTATACCAATACTCCCATGGCCGAATGGGGGCTGGATTATAGGACAGCCCTTTACCATTATCCGTATCTGCCATGGACTTTCATTTTCCCCTGGCCGTTCTATGAGGCCTTCAAAGCCGCCCTGGGATGGTATGACCAGCGCTTTGTTTACCTCTTTCTGTTCCTCTTGACCCTGATCCTGGCTTCTTTCTTGCCCTCCCGGCCTGAAGATAGGTTAAAGCTGGTGGCAGTGCTGGGGCTTAACCCGATCATGGGGAGCGATGTGATTTTCGGCCAGAACGATTCCTTCGTGCTGTTCTGGGTGGTGCTGAGCTTGTGGTGCCTGGTTAGAAAAAGCAAGGTTGCTTCATCTATATCCTTAGCTTTAGCGTGCGCCTCTAAACCCACAGCTTGGTTCTTTGCCCCCTTTTACTTCCTTTACCTTTGGAGGGAGAACAGACGCGAGTTATTTCGCCCACTTATAGCTTTTGTGCTGGTTTTTTCGGCCCTCGTACTCCCCTTTCTCCTCTGGAGTCCGGAAGCCATGGTGGACGATATCTGGCGATGGGCAGCTGGAACGGCAAAAGTTTCTTATCAGATTAGGGGCTGGGGAGTAGCTAACTTTATCTTGGCCCTTGGGCTTGTGGAATCTCGCCTCAGTTATTTCCCTTTCTGGATTCTGGAGGTAGCTTTTGGTTTGCCCCTGGCCATTGGCCTTGGACTTCGCCTCTACCGAAGCCCTTCCTTGAAAGTCGCCCTCTGGGCTTATGGCCTCACTCTTTTCGTGTTCTTCTACTTCTCCCGCTTTCTTAACGAAAATTACCTGGGATACATCCTTGCCATCATGGCTCTGGGCTACTGGCTCGGTGATTCTGCCCTTACGAAAACCACTGCCAGGGAGTCTTCATAAACCTTACGCCACCCTTCCTTCAGTTCAAGGCAACGAACTACAGGCGCTCTTCTTTCAACAATCACTATCCCCACCTTATAACTGTCCAGAATCAAATCCCACCCTTCTTCCCCTCGCATAACTTTGAGAAATTGGCTCAAAATTTCGTCTCCGTAGAGATCAGTCCTTCCGTCCACAAAAACGCGGCAATTGGGATAAAGGTGCCAGATCAGGTATCCACCCCAGTTATAGCTATTGAAAAGGTTGCCTGTAAGCTTCCCCTTCAAAGTAAATTCCACTGCCCCCTTTGGCAAAAAAAGCCTTTCCTGAGCCTCAATAGCTTCTCCTTTAAGGATGTGATACCCCCTCAGGGCTGCGGCCAGAAGGGCCAGGAGTAGCAACAGGGTGTTTAAGTAATTGCCTTTGCCTGAAGGGCGAACCAGACCAAAGCGCCTTAACGCTACTTCCCCATGGCGGAAGAGGGTCAATACTGAGATCATGGAGTAAAAAACCACATTGCGAACAGCCATGAGGTACAGGTAAAAGAAAGCAAAGAGGGGCAAAAGCTCCGCCAATCCAGCCGGTATCCCGGAAAAGGCCAGCACCAGCATAATGGCTATGGTTAGCCATATCGCTGGATGATTGGTCAGATCATGGAAATTGGGCGAAGCCCACTCCTGAATGTAAGCCTGTAAGGTTTTGATCTTCAAAGTTCTAATGGGATAGAAAAGGAGCTCGGGGCCCCAGGGGTTAAAGCAAACGGCAAGAAGCGACAGAGGCAGGATTATAAATAAAAGCCTGGTTTTCCTGCCGGCTTCCGGATCATGGTAAAGCAAAGAATCAGCCGCATTGCCCACGAGAGATAAGAAAAGCAACAATAAACCTGCCGCATATCCGCTATGGAGATTGGCCCAGAGCATGAAAGTTGCAGGAATGAGGAAGAAATCCAGCTTTCCTCTGAGGCTTTCAAGGCGTCTAAGAACAAGGGCAAAAGCCAGGAAGGAAAACAAATGGGGACGTGGAGTCCAAACCACTGAAGAAGCCAGGGCGGCTAAAAGAATGGAGAACCCCCTTATGTAAGGATTGCCATGACCAAGATAAAGGGTAAGGAAGGTCAGGGTTACAAGGAGGGCTGTGGCCAGGGCAATTGCTTGAAGACCTCCAAGTCTGTAGAGGTTATAAAAGATATGCTGAGAAAGCCAGCTGTGGTTTAACCAGGGATTCCCCTCCACAGAATGGGAGAAGAGGTCAAATTTTAAAGGTGTGAAAGTTGGAGAAAAGCGTCCCGCCGCCAGATGCCACCACATGTCAGTATCAACCGGGGCCCGGAGGGCCATGGTGAATATGGCAATAAAAAGCATTAATTCAAACAGCCTGGAAGCCGTCAATCGGACCATTGGAACGCACCTCTTTTACATTATACAGCTTGTCTGAACCGGCAAAAACCCTGTTTCCAGAAGCGCGCTGGCCCATTGACATTGACCCTTTTTTAGGCTAAAATGGTTTTAAAATCGCTGGAGGAGGTGCGATGCTCAGTTCGGATATAAGGAAAGGATTTTTGGATTTCTTTGCTCAGAACGGCCACACCGTTGTACCAAGCTCTTCCCTTGTCCCGGAGAACGACCCAACTTTGCTTTTCACCAACGCAGGGATGGTTCAGTTTAAGGATGTGTTCCTTGGAATAGAAAAGCGTTCATACACTCGCGCTACTTCAGCTCAGAAATGCATGAGGGTAAGCGGCAAACACAATGACCTGGAAAACGTAGGCCCATCCCCGCGCCACCATACTTTCTTTGAAATGCTGGGCAATTTTTCCTTCGGCGATTACTTCAAGAAGGAAGCCATTGCCTATGCCTGGGAATTTTTGACCAGGAACCTTGGCATACCCAGGGAACGGCTCTGGGCTACTATTTACGAAGAAGACGATGAGGCCTGGGAGCTATGGCAGAAGGTAGCTGGAATGCCACCCGAAAGGATCGTCAGGATGGGCAAGAAGGACAACTTCTGGGCTATGGGCGATACTGGCCCATGTGGCCCTTGCTCCGAGATTATCTACGATCGCGGGGAAAAATACTGCACCTGCCATAGACCCGATTGTTCTCCAGCTGTGGAATGCGAACGATGGTGGGAACTGTGGAACCTGGTGTTTATGCAGTACGAGCTGCACCCCGATGGCTCCATGACCCCTCTGCCACGGCCTAGCATAGATACAGGCATGGGCCTTGAAAGGATTACAGCCGTGATGCAGGGGGTTGAATCCAACTATGAGACCGACCTATTCTGGCCCATCATCCTGAAAACGCGAGATCTATTGGGCCATACCGACGAGCAGGTCCTGGAGAACATTGTTTCTTACAGGGTAATAGCTGATCATGGGCGTGCCATCACCTTCCTTATCGGCGATGGAGTGACTCCCTCCAACGAAGGGCGGGGGTATATTTTGAGGATGATCCTGAGGAGAGCAGCACGCCATGGCCACAAACTGGGCTTCCGGGAGCCATTCCTTGCCCACATTGCTGACAAAGTCATTGAAATCATGGGCCATCACTACACTGAACTCACCTTGCGCCGCGATTTCATAAAGAACCTGATAACCCAGGAAGAAGAACGGTTCCAGCAAACCCTTGAAGTGGGCCTCAACCTTCTGGATGAACTTATGGAGAAGTTAGCTTCAAAAGGGCAGAGGGTAATTCCGGGCGAAGAAGCTTTCCGCTTATACGACACTTATGGGTTCCCCCTGGATCTGACCCGAGTGGTAGCACGCGAGAGGGGATTTGAGGTGGATGAGGAAGGCTTCAACCAGGCAATGGAGATTCAAAGGGAAAAGGCCCGCGCCGCCCGCACTTTTGAACTGGAGGAGGAAGAGCTCAAGAGAGCTGAATTCTACAGCAACCTCTACGATCAACTCAGGCGAGAGGGAGCTATTCCTGAGGGAGGTGTTGAACATTTATATGAAACCAGCCTGGAAGTCAGGACCAGGGTTGTGGCCATTATAAAGGGTGGGGAAAGGGTAAGCATTGCTCACAAAGGTGATGAAGTTGAAATAGTTCTGCCCCAGACCCCATTTTATGTTGAAAGCGGAGGACAGGTCAGTGACACCGGGTGGATAACCTGCACTCGTTCCCCTGAAGAAGAGGAAATCATCTGGGAGATGGAAGTAGAAGAAATGCTCCGCCCCATCACCGGGCTTATAATCCACAAAGGCAAGATTGTGGAAGGAACCGCCAGGGTTGGAGATGAGGTGTGGGCCACAGTGGACGCTGAAAGGAGGATGGATATATCCCGCAACCATACCGCTACCCATATTCTCCACAGCCAGCTCCGCCGACTCCTGGGCCGACACGTCTACCAGACGGGTTCCCTGGTAGCGCCGGATCGCCTCCGCTTTGACTTTACCCACACCGGAATGCTTACCCAGACTCAGATAAGCGACCTGGAAAGGATGGTGAACGAAATAATCCTGGCCAACTACCCGGTCCAGGTTGTCCATACTACCTACAAGGAGGCCATTGCCCAGGGCGCCATAGCTCTCTTTGAAGAAAAATACGGGGAGAAGGTCAGGATGCTGGTAATAGGCTACCCTGATGAAATCATAAGCAAAGAGCTGTGCGGCGGCACTCACGTCTCTAACACCGGAGAAATCGGCTTCTTCCACATCCTCTCGGAGCAAGGAGTTGGCACAGGAGTACGCAGGATAGAGGCGGTAACAGGCCGCTATGCTCAGGAACTGGTAATGGAACGCTTGCGGATCTTAGAATCCACCGCTGCTTTTCTATCCTGCCTCCCCGAAGAAGTGGACCGGCGAGTCCTGGCCCTTATGGGCGAGCTCCAGAATAAGGATAAGGAAATTCAGAAGCTGCAGAGGGCTCTGGCCCGCAAGATTTACGAAGATCTCCTAAACAAGGTTGTGAAAGTGAAGGATGTGAACGTAGTCGTTGCCAGGGTAGATGAAGTGGAAAACGAGGATATATTGAGGGAGATGAGCGATTGGCTTAGGGACGCCCTCGGTAGTGCAGTCGTGACCCTGGCTACAATCCTGAATGGAAAGCCTTTCTTCATTGCAGCTATTACTGAGGACCTGGTAAATAGAGGCCTCAATGCTGGCAACCTGATTAAAGAAGTAGCTAAAGTGGTGGGGGGAGGCGGAGGGGGTAAAGCAACTATGGCCCAGGCTGGAGGCCGTGATAAATCCCGTATAGATGAAGCCCTCCGGCTGGTTCCGGATCTGGTGGCTGGTGCCCTCAAGGATTGAAAGTGGCTCCCTGAAAGGCCCCGATAAAATGGGCGAAGACCTGGAAAAGATTGAACTGGATCGGGAAGAAGATATAATTTCCATAAGGGATCGGTTGGATTGGGTCAGGGTGAAGCGAGTTATACTGATTGTCCCGCCAGGCCAGAAAGCCCTTTCCAACCCTGTGAACCTGAAGCTCCTCAGTCGCAAAGCGCGGGACCTTGCTTTGGATCTCCTTTTAGTGACTAAAGATCCGCTCATTCGTTCCCTGGCAGGAGAAGCTGGTCTCCGAGCCTTGCCTTCTGAAAAGGAGGCCTTTAAAGCCCTACCTTCTAAGGGGCCGGCTCTCAAGCCCATGGCTGAGGAGGCCCCATCCATACTGGCTCTTTCCCTAATTACTTTACCTTTCCTCTTCACGCTCCTGATTGCAATCGCCCTTTTCGTGCCTTCAGCCAGAATAGAACTCTCCCCCTTTGCTCAGCTGGTTGAAACAACCCTGCAGCTCAGAGCCGACCCGGGCATAAACCGGCTGAACAGGGCTGAAGCAGCAGTCCCGGCCAAAAAAATCCGGATGGAACTTTCGGGCAAGGGCTCAATTCCTACCTCCGCCCAGAAATATGTGCCCGACCAGAAAGCTTCAGGGACTGTTGTCTTCATAAACAAAACAGCTCAGGAAGTAACAATACCACCGGGAACAGTTGTCTCCACTTCCACAGGTGAGAACGTTAAATTTACTACCGTGAATACTGTAACCCTCCCGGCTTTCTTTCAGAGCCAGGCTGAAGCGGAAATTGTGGCCGTGGATCCGGGGCCTCAGGGCAATGTTGGAGCGTATCTTATAAACAGGGTTGAAGGTGTGCTGGCCTTTAAGGTCCAGGTCTATAACCCCTCACCCACATCAGGAGGGACACTGAAGCCAGTTAACGTGGTCACCAGGGAGGACAAAGAGCGCCTCAAAGCCTTAGTTCTCCAGAACCTTCACCAGGAAGCCTACCACGCTTTCCTGAACCAGCTTGCAGCTGATTCCTTCCTCATACCTCAAACTATAACACTGGTTCCGGTTCAGGAAAGCTATGACCACTTCGTGGACGAAGCGGCTGATCAGCTAAGCCTTGAGCTTAAAGTACTGGCTGTAGCATTGACTGTGAATAAAGGCGATCTCAAAGCTCTGGCCACTGAAGCCCTTTCTGCACAGGTTCCGGCAGGCTACGAATTGCTTAAGGAAGAGATGGTCTTTGAATCCATGGAGGCACAGGAGGTAGGGGAAGGAAAATATATGGTAAAATTGAAAGTCAGAGTTCCCGCCGTGGCCAGGATAGACAAAGGAGAGGTGCAGGATGAAGTAAGGGGATTGCCTATCCCCAAAGCTATGGAGAAACTTAAAACCTTACCGCTTCAGCAAGAGCCATATATTGAAGTTTCGCCGAGCTGGTTCGGGAGGCTTCCCTGGCTCCCCTTCAGGATAGAAGTAAAGGTTAAATTCAAATGAAAAGAATTGCTGCCCTGGATGTGGGAGAGAAACGCATAGGGATTGCTGTAAGCGATCCCGAGAGAATAATGGCTTTCCCGAAGGGGTTTGTAACGACGGAAAGAGCCCTGGAAGAAATACCTGCCCTTTTCCGTCAGTGGGATGTCGGGGTCGCGGTAGTGGGGATACCGGTAACATTGAGGGGAGAAGAGGGGCCACAAGCAGCCCAGGTCAAAGAATTTATCCACTCCCTTAAGGAAGCTCTGGAGAAGGAAGGGATGAATGTGGAAATTGTCCTGTGGGATGAGCGCCTTTCCACAGTCCAAGCCGAGAACCTTCTTCGGGAAGCTGGTTATAGGGGAAAAAAGACCAGGCAGCGGGTTGACGCCGCTTCTGCCACTCTTATCCTTCAGAGCTACCTTGATTTTATTCAACAATCTTGAAGGAGTTTACCCGTGGGGTACTGGAGAAGTGTGGAAGCAATCCTCAAAAAGGACATCCTGACCGAATTGCGAAGCCGGGAAATATTCAGCTCCATGTTTGTCTTTGTGCTGTTAGTAACTCTGATCTTCAATTTCGCCTTTGAGTTGAGGGTAGAGGATGTAGTGAAAGTGGCGCCAGGGGCTTTATGGGTAGCCTTCGCCTTTGCCGGAATCCTTGGCCTCAACCGTTCCTTCATCTTAGAAAAGGACAAGGGGTGCCTTGAAGGATTGCTCCTGGCTCCGGTGGACAGAAGTGCCATCTTCCTCGGTAAATGGCTTGGAAACATCACTTTTATGGCCTTTATTGAACTACTTACTCTGCCCATTTTCTCCGCCCTCTTCAATATTAATCTCTTCCAGCCAGCCCTTTTCCTGATCCTTCTCCTCGGAACCTTTGGCTTTGCTGGCGCTGGAACCCTCTTCGCAGCTATCGCAGTTAACACCAGAGCCAGGGAAGTTATGCTCCCTGTTCTCCTTTTTTCCATCTCTATCCCGATAATGATTTCGGCCGTTAAAGCTACAGGGGTAATCCTTGACAACTCGCCTTTATCCGAGGCTTCCAACTGGATAAGGCTCATGGTGGTTTTTGATGTTCTCTTTACTGCTATCTCTCTGCTTACCTTTGAATACGTGCTGGAGGAATAAGCCATGGACCCCGACAAAGTGAACTTGCTGGTAGCGGTGAGTGCGGGATTGCTTTCTTTCCTTTCGCCCTGCATTCTCCCCATCATCCCGGCCTTCATAGGCTATCTAAGCGGAGTATCCCTTGAAGAGGGCAACAGGAAGAAAGTTTTCTTTCATGCTCTGTTTTTCGTCATGGGTTTTTCCTTCGCTTTTAC
This sequence comes from uncultured Anaerolineae bacterium, assembly GCA_964655275.1. Taxonomy (GTDB): domain Bacteria; phylum Chloroflexota; class Anaerolineae; order SpSt-600; family SpSt-600; genus SpSt-600. The sequence goes on from CAZZMI010000040.1 coordinate 14,685, forward strand.
CCTTATGGGAGCCTCAGCAGGAGCTCTGGGCCAGGTCCTGAGAGAAATCCTGCCTTTTATTCAGAAAGCAGGAGGGATCTTGATAATCCTGTTCGGCCTGCATATAATGGGGCTTCTCAAGATCCCAGCCCTTTATCAGGAGAAAAAGCTCCATTTTAACCCTGGGCCAGGGGCAGGATATGGGGCCTCTTTCCTGGCAGGAGTGGTGTTTTCAACAGGATGGACTCCTTGCGTAGGGCCGATCCTGGCAGCAATACTGCTCATGGCCGGAAACTCGGCCACGGCGTGGAGGGGCGCTCTTCTCCTGGCTGCTTACTCCCTTGGATTGGGAATCCCCTTCTTAGTGGTAGGAGCAGCTTTTCTTCCTTTAAGCCGGCTTCTTCGCCAGGCCATCCGCCATGGAAAATTCGTTTCATGGGTTACTGGGCTCTTTCTCATTGCTCTGGGTTTCCTCCTCTTCACCGATAAACTGAAGTTTTTGGGAGGTATTTAGTTGGAGAGGATAGCCGAATGGCTGGCGTATCAGTTGATCAAACACTGGTTGCTGGCAATTAACCTGGCTTTAACCCTTTTCCTCTTGCCCACGGTCCTGGCTCCCATTTTAATGAACGCCGGCCTTACAGAGCCTGCTAAAGTCATTTACTCCCTGTATAGCATCACGTGCCATCAGCTTCCGGAACGTTCCTTCTTCATCGGGCCAAAGCTTACCTACTCCCTTGAGGAAATCCAGAAGGCCATGGGTTCGCAGGTCAATAACGTTTTCAAGCGCAGAGCTTTCCTGGGAAATCCAGAACTGGGCTACAAAATTGCCATTTGCCAGCGGGATTTCGCCATCTATCTTTCCATCCTGCTGGCAGGCCTTGCCTTTGCCCTGGTCAGGGATAAGCTTGACCCCTTACCATTCGTAGCTTTCCTCATTTTCTGTATCCCCATATCCGTTGATGGTTTAACTCAACTTTTGGGTTTGAGGGAAAGCACACCTGCGGGGAGAGTTTTCAGTGGCTCCCTTTTTGGGGTTGGGCTCGTCTGGACCTTATACCCCCGCATAGAGGCAGCTTTCAAAGAAGCTCAGAAAGTTGCCGAGGAAAATTGGAAGAGAAAGTCCGGGAAATCCACCGAAGGCTTTTAGCACAATACGGTGAAAGGGGCAAACCTGGAGGCCGTGATCCCATTGCTCTGCTAATTTCCACTATCCTCAGCCAGAATACTAACGATACCCTTCGCGATAGAGCTTTTGAGAGGCTGAGGGCTCGCTTCCCTTCGTGGGAGGAAGTAAGGGATGCCCCTGTGGAGGAAGTAGAAGAAGCCATAAGAGTAGCAGGTTTATCCCGTCAGAAAGCTTACCGGATACAGTGGGCTCTCAAGCGCATAACGGAAGAGAGAGGAACTCTTGATCTTTCTTTCCTGCGGCAAATGGAAGTGGAGGAAGCTAAGAGATGGCTTATGTCCATGAATGGGGTGGGGCCCAAGACCGCAGCCATTATCCTGCTTTTTGGGTTGGGGATGCCGGCTTTCCCGGTGGATACGCATATCTTCAGGGTTTCCAAACGGCTTGGCCTCATCCCTGTAAAGACCACTCGTGAGAAAGCTCATGAAATCTTGGAAAATCTTATCCCACCCGAGTATTATTACTCTTTCCACCTCAACATGATTGAGCACGGCCGTAGAGTGTGCACTTCTCACAAACCAAGGTGCCAGGAATGCATTTTAAACGATCTTTGCGATTTTCATGGGGGTGGGAAGATTTCCCCATCCCATGAATCTCCGGAAAGGAGTGTAAACCGCCAGCGAACAGTTGAGGCCAGAACCATAGCAAACCTGAAGTCAAAGGGGAGGCAATGAAAAAATATGTGTTCTTGACCCACAAAAGGTTAAAGGACTCAATTCAAGGCCGGGCCTTTCTGCTATTTGCCATATCTTCCTTGCTCAGCCTGCTTCCTTCTTCCCTCCTCAAGACAGCCCGATGGCCCTGGGTTTTAATAGCACTGGCTTCCTTTTCGCTTGCCATTTTAGTAAGCATTATAGCCCGCTCCAGCCATGTGGAACCCAAGGATAAAGGGCTTGAGATAAAAAGCCTTTTCGGGGAAATTTTTATCCCTTACGATGAAATCCTGGAGGTATCTTACGGGGTCTTCGGCAAAATCTTTGAACCGGTGCATCAGAACTGGTCTCAGCGCATATTCCTGCAGCCTTTCTGGTTTGAACCAGTGGTTGTGCTGAGGGTGGAAGAGTTCCCTTATGACTATACTAACATCAAGCTTCTATTCGGCAAATATTTGTTTGAACCCGAGAAAAAGGTGCTGGTTCTCCTGGTGAATGATGTTCCCGAGCTTGGTGCGAGGATAAGTTCCGCTCTCCAGGAGAAACGCTTCAAAAAGGAGAAAATATGAACCTTCTCCTTTCAGGGGTCAGGGAATTAGGGCTGGAGCTCGGGCCGGAAAAGCTGAAAGCCTTTGAGGTATATTACCGTGAGATTGTGAAATGGAACCGCAGGGCGAACCTGACCTCTCTGATTACTCCTGAGGAAGTACAGGTTAAACATTTTCTGGATTCGCTAACCATTTATGAGCTTCAGGAGTTCAGGGAAGCCCTTTCCCAGGGGAAAGAGATAAAACTTGTGGATGTTGGAACCGGCGGTGGCTTTCCGGGAGTGCCGATAAAAATAGTTAATCCCGAGATAAACCTTACCCTTTTGGACTCTTCCCGGAAGAAGATTCAGTTCCTTGAGCACCTAAGGCAAGTTCTGAATCTGGAAGGTGTGGAGATAATCTGGAGCAGGGCTGAAGATGCGGCCCGTCAGGAAAATCACCGGGAGCGATATAATTGGGTAGTGGCCAGGGCTCTGGCTGAATTCCCTGTTTTAGCCGAGTATTTGCTGCCTTTTTGCCGTGTTGGTGGCTACGTGGTAGCCTATAAAGGCCCAAAAATCCACCAGGAGCTGGAAAACTCTGTGGAGGTTATTTCCTTCCTCGGAGGAAGAGTGGTAAAACTTCACCAGGTGCGTGCTACCGCTTTTGAAAGCCCCCGCTACCTTCTACTTATCGCTAAGGAATCACCAACCCCCTCCCTTTACCCGAGGCGTCCGGGCATACCGGCCAAGCGTCCCCTGAGGCCACCTTCTGCTAAAGATTGCAAGCCCTTTTTGTGAATTCTAAACAAGGGAGAACCGGGGGTGTCCCCAAGGCTTTATCAAAAAGGGGGCAAACCGCCAGCCCCGGCAGCATCCCCACGAGTGGGACCAAAAACCATGGCAAACCCTCAGCCCACGAGGGTGGGGAAAACGGGGGATGCAGGGGGCAAAAGCCCCCTGCCGGGGGG
>CAZZMI010000041.1:0-17802 GCA_964655275.1 uncultured Anaerolineae bacterium
ATACCACGTTTGGCTTTGTTTAGCTTAAGGAAGGCTTAGATTGTTAAGCCTTTCAGGGCTCTGTTGCGTTGGATGTCTCCAGGCTTTATAATTAAACTGCTTAAGTCAGAAAGAGGGGATATGGCCATGATTGAGCATTATGAGTTCGGCCATATTGTGATTGATGGGAAAAGTTACTCATCCGATGTGATAATTTACCCTGACCACGTTGATTCTGAATGGTGGAGGGAGGAAGGCCACAGACTATCCCCCGCCGATCTCTGGGATGTTGTTCAGGCCAGGCCAGAAATTCTGGTAGTGGGCACCGGCTACTCAGGCCTTATGGAAGTCCCGCAGGAAACAATCCGTTACCTTGAGGAAAAGGGTATAAAAGTCTTTGTCTACCAGACCAGGGAAGCCTGGAAGGTATACAATCGGCTCCTTGAAGAAGGGAAAAAAGTAATAGCTGCCCTCCACCTTACCTGTTAATGGGGAAAACCCATGGAACGAAGCGTTATTATCTTCATGGCTGATTCGGGAGGTGGCCACAGAAGTGCAGCTTTGGCCTTGAAGGAAGCCTTTGAAACCCTTGAACCAAGGAAGTGGCTTATCCATTTCATTGACGTATTCTCTTTGCTTCCCTTCCCTCTCAACAAGTCCGGCGGCACTTACCGACCTTTGGTCACTTACGCCCCATGGCTATGGTCTTTTTTATGGCAGCTTGCCCAGAGGGCCTGGTTCCTTAAAATAGTCTTTGGCTTCTTCACCCCGCTGGTCCGGAAGGCTTTACTAAGGCTTATCGCTGATTACCGGCCAGATATTGCAATATCGGTGCACCAATTTTCCAATGTGGTTCCAGTCAAGGTCTTTCGGGAAGGCGGCTGGAACGGTTTCTTCGCCACCGTAGTTACTGATTTGATAACTACTCCCCTGGCCTGGTTTTACCCCGGAGTTGATGCCTGTTTCGTGCCAACTCCTGAAGCGCGAAATATGGCCCTTGAAGCAGGAGTCCCTCCGGATAAAATCTACTTGAAAGGATTTCCGGTGAGCTTGCGCTTCTCCCCTTCTGAAGACAGGAAAGCCGTCAAAAAAGCCCTCGGCCTTGAAGAGGATACTCCGGTCCTGCTCATTATGGGAGGCGGGGAAGGTATGGGAAAAATTTTCCCCGTAGCCAGGGCAATAAACGATGCCTCTATTCCAGCTCAGCTTTTAATTGTAACTGGGAGGAATGTAACCCTGCGCAGGGCTTTGGAGAAACTGGAATGGAAAATACCCTGCCGGATTTACGGCTTTGTGGATTTCGTCCACCTCCTCATGCAAGCTTCGGATGTTGTGTTGACAAAGGCAGGGCCAGGAACTATTTATGAGGCCATAAATGTCGGGGTACCAATCCTGCTCATTGATTTCGTCCCGGGCCAGGAAAGAGGCAATGTGGATTTTGTGGAAAGGAGCGGAGTGGGAGCCTTCGCCTCTTCCCCAGAAAGGGCCACAACGATCCTTAGAGAATGGCTTGCAAATCCCGATGTCTTGGAAGAGATGAGGGAAAAAGCCAGGGCTTTGGCTAATCCTCGTGCATCTCTGGAAATCGTTTCTCTGCTCCTGGAGAAAGCTCGCCAATCGCTTTGAGGGGTAAAGATCATGACCAGAGAATTTCCCCTTCTAATCGTAATATCTGGCCCATCCGGCGCTGGAAAAGACAGCGTAATCCGGAGGATGAGAGAGCTCGGCTTCCCCTTCCATTTTGTGGTAACCATGACGACCCGCCCCCCTCGCCCTGGCGAGGTGGATGGTAAGGACTATATTTTCGTTTCGGAGGAAGAGTTTGAGAGCATTTTCCAGAGAGGCGGTTTCCTGGAAAACGCTATAGTTTATGGACACCGTTACGGGGTTCCCAAAGAGCAAGTGAAAAAGGCCCTGGAAAGTGGCAAAGATGTTATAATGAGGGTAGATGTGCAGGGCGCCAGGACCCTCCGCCGCCTCGTCCCGGAGGCCGTCTTTATTTTCCTGACCCCCTCTTCAGAAGAAGAGCTTATCCGGAGGCTAAGAACCCGCCATACAGAGGATGAAGAAAACCTGAAGCTGAGATTAGCCAGAGCTAAGGAGGAGATGCAAAGCCTTGAGGAATTTGATTATGTGGTGGTAAACGCTGATGACCACCTGGATGAAGCCGTTCAGAAAATAATGGCTATAATCACCGCTGAAAAATGCCGAACCAGGCCAAGGAAAATTTCTCTTTAGGTGCTTGCAGCCTTTCACGAAACTTTGACAAACTCCTGTTTAGCTGGTATTATCAGGAGCGGAAAGGAGCTCTTGAAAATGCGTTTTTTGATTATTTCTGACATTCATTCAAACCTAGAAGCTCTGGAGGCCGTCCTGAAGGATGCCGAGGGCCAATACGAAGCTGTTATTTGCCTTGGGGATCTGGTAGGTTATGGCCCAGATCCCAATGAATGTGTGGAGCGCATTAAAAGGTTGCCTTGCCTTTCATGTGTAGCCGGGAACCACGATTGGGCAGCCATCGGCAAACTTGGACTGGAAGAGTTTAACACCGATGCCAGATTGGCTACATTGTGGACCCAGAAGGTTTTAAATCCAAACTCTGTTAATTACCTTAGTAATCTCCCGGAAAAGATAGTATTGGAGGACAAGCTTACTGTTGTGCATGGCAGCCCCCGTTACCCGATATGGGAATATGTGCTAACATCTATGGTGGCCCTGGAAAATTTCCAGTACTTTGATACCCCCTGGTGTCTGGTAGGTCACAGCCATATCCCCATGATCTTTGCCCTATGGGAAGAGAACCCGAGAACCTGTGCACTTTTACCTCTGAATGAAGACCAGTCTTTTTTGCTGGAACCCGGTTTTCGCTACATAATAAATCCTGGCAGCGTAGGGCAGCCCAGAGATGGAGATCCGAGGGCCAGCTACGCCCTGCTGGATTTAGACAAAGGTGTACTGCAGCTTAAAAGAGTATTTTATCCGGTAAACAAGACCCAGGACAAAATGGAAGAAGCAGGCCTCCCACCCCGCCTGATTGCCAGGCTTAGTTTCGGCTGGTAATAAAACCGTTCGTTTACTCGTAGCGCAAAGCTTCTATAGGATTCAGGTGAGCCGCTTTATTGGCTGGATAAATTCCAAAGAAAAGCCCTACCGCCGCTGAAAAAACTACTGCCAGAAGTATGGACCATGGGGTAACCAGAGTTTCAATATTGCTACCTCCGATGTTTATTTTGCTTACCCCCCACGATGCCAACCATCCAAGAATTATGCCTATTGCCCCACCAAGAAGGCTCAGGACTGTGGCTTCCGTCAAAAATTGCAGGAGTATATCCCTCCTTTTAGCCCCCACCGCCATCCTTATGCCTATTTCACGGGTCCGTTCTGTTACCGAAACAAGCATTATGTTCATTATCCCGATCCCTCCCACAATGAGGGAAATAGCCCCAATGCTTCCCAGGAAGATAGTGAAAATGTTGGTAATGGCGTTTGCCATGCCCAGTATATCCTCCTGGGTTATTATGGAAAAATCATCATCGGCCGAGGGGGTAAGGTTGTGACGGCTCCGCAGGATAGCTCGCACTTCCTCTATGGTCTGGTTTAGAAGATTCCTGTCCCTTGCCTGAACATAGATAGCTGTCACACTGGGCTGACCGCGCCAGTCGGCACGGCGTGGGAAGTAGGTGAAAGCCGTGGTTATGGGGATTATCACCAGGTCATCCTGGGTGAACATACCAGCTCCACCTTTCTTCTCCAGGACCCCGATTACCCTGAAAGAAATCCTGTTGATCTTTATCAACTGCCCCACAGGGTCCTGTTCGCCGAAGAGAGATTTGGCTACATCAGCCCCAAGAACGGCAACCAGAGACCGCGCCTTTATGTGCGATTCTGTAAAAAAGGAGCCCGATGCTACCCTGTGGTTGCGTACTTCCGTGTAATCGGGAGTAGTACCAATAAGGTTTGTTTGAAAGTTGGAGTCCAGGTAGACTACCTGGGCCGCAGTCTGGACCACTGGAGCCACCCCGTTCACGGATGGAAGGTCCTTCAAAGCCTCCGAATCAGCATAAGTAAGAGTTATGGCTGAGCCAAGGCCACCCCTTATAGTTCCCGTGGTTAAGCGGCCGGGAAGGATTATAAGGAGGTTGGTTCCAATGCTTTCTATTTGCCTCGTAACTGAAGCCTGAGTCCCTCCTCCTATGGAAAGCATCGTTATTACAGCCATTACTCCTATGACTATTCCCAGGATGGTAAGGCCGGAGCGCAATCGGTTGGCCATTATGCTTTGAAAAGCCAGCCGCAAATTTTCCAGCACATTCATAACCTTTCCTCCCCCACTATTTGTCCATCCAAAAGCCTCACAATGCGGTAAGCATAGGAAGCCACTTTAGGGTCATGGGTTACTAACACCACCGTTATGCCCATTTCTCTGTTAAGCCTTGTGAAAATATCCATGATTTCAGCGCCGGACTTGGAGTCCAGGTTTCCCGTAGGCTCATCAGCCAGGATAATTGAGGGGTTGTTGACCAGTGCTCTGGCTATGGCCACCCTTTGCTGTTCACCCCCCGAAAGCTCTGCAGGCCTGTGGTTTAGCCTGTCACCAAGCCCTACCGCTTGCAGGGCTTCAATGGCTCTCTTTTTCCTCTCCTTGCCATTAACCCCGGCATAGATAAGGGGGAGTTCAACATTCTGGACCGCAGTAGCCCTCGGCAGGAGGTTGAACATCTGGAAAACGAAGCCAATTTTGCGATTGCGGACCTCAGCGAGCTGGTTCTCGGTGAGGGTCTCCACAGGGATCCCTTCAAGCCGGTACCTGCCGGAAGTTGGCCGATCAAGGCAGCCTATGATGTTCATTAAAGTTGACTTGCCAGAACCGGAAGGCCCCATTATGGCCACCATCTCTCCCTTCTCAATGGAAAGAGAAACGCCTCTAAGGGCGGGAATTTCCACCTTGCCCAGCCTGTAGATTTTTACAATGTCCTCAAGTTCTATAAGAGCCATAGGCCTCCTCCTATCTTGTTCCCCCAAAGCCTCTTCCCCCGAACATGAAGGGTCCAAGGGGACGTGTAAATTGCTGGGGTAAATTGACCAGCACCAGGTCTCCTTCCTTTATATCTCCTTCCACGATTTCAGCCATGGCTTCATTTGACATCCCTATTTTGACAGGGACAGGGGTGAAGTTTTCCCCTCTTTTTACTATTACCACCTGTCTGCCCTGACGGGTCTGAATGGCTCTAACCGGGACCAAAAGGACATTTTCGGCGCGGCCTACCAAGATGTTGAGGTTAGCTGTCATCCCCACTTTTATACGTTCATCGGGGCTTTCTATTAGTATTGCCACCGGGTAATTGACCACGCCCTGCACGGTCTGGCCAACTCTTCCAACTTTAATAACCTTGCCCCGGTAGGTGCGGTCAGGGATAGCGTCAAAGGAAATTTCTACTTCCTGACCCTCTTTTACCTTATCCACATCCAATTCTACAAGTTGCGTTTCAATCTCAAGAGAGGATATGTCCACCAGGGTTACAGCGGGAGTGCCTGGTCCTGCGGTTCCTCCCACCACGATGCTTACATCGGCCACAAGTCCGTCAAAGGGGGCTTTGAGGGTAGCATTTTCCAGGTTAAGCCGGGCTTGCTCCAGGGCTATCTCGGCCTGGCGAACCTGGGCCCTGGCAATGGCCAGATCTTCCTCGGCCGGGTATTTCTCCAGTTCCTCCAGCTGAGCTCTGGCCTGAGCCAGTTGTGCTGCTGCGTTGTAAAGGGCAACATCGGTATATTTGGACACAGTAAGCTCATAATTTAGCCTGGCAGCTTCGTAGTCCAGGGTAGCCTGATGCAGTTGCTGAGCCTGAGGTAAAGAAGCAGCCTCCGGCCTCCAGCCCACTTTATCGTACTGGGCTTGAGCCTGCTCCAGGGCAATGCGAGCTTTTTCCACGTTTATCTCGGCCAGGCGAATCTGCTTTTCGCGATTGGCAGCGTCAGCTTTAGCAGCCTCATAGGCAGCTTGAGCGCTCCGCAATGCTGCCCTTGCTGCTTCAATCTGAGCTTGTGACTTGCCTTTAAGAAGCTTGTTGAGCTGAGCCTGCGCCATCATCAGGTTCACTTCTGCCTGGGCCACTTGCAGTTCAAAGGTTTTGGTGTCAAGGCGCGCCAGAGGCTGTCCCTTCCGCACGAAATCCCCCTCTTCCACCAGCACTTCTGCCACCCTGCCCGAAGTTTGGAAAGCAAGGTTAACCTGTGCTTTGGCCTTAACTGAACCCACTGCGGAAACAGTTACCACCAAATTCCCGCGCCGGACGGGAACAGTTTCCACAGCCGTTTGAGAAGTGTTTTTGGGCTTGAAGGCGAACCAGTAAATTAGCCCTCCAGCTATTAAGGCGAGCACAATGATAACTATTGGCCATTTATAGCGCATTTTAACCTCCCTGATACAGAAGTGCTCTTATTTGCTATTATGCCATGAGGCTGTGAAAAAATTGTGAAAAAGCCTTAACGGGGCAAAAGAGGCCCGATGTATGGGACAGGGCCCCAGCTTTTTAAGAGCCTCGCGGTGCTGTGGGGTGCCATAACCTTTATGCTCTGAAAACCCGTAACCGGGAAAGAGCTTATCCATAGCTACCATCCATTGATCCCTCATCACCTTTGCCACTATGGAAGCGGCGGCAATGGAAAGGCAAGAGGCATCGCCGGAGGTGATGGCTTCCTGAGGGAAAGGGACCTCGGGAAGATAGAGGTAATCAATCAGCAGGAATTGAGGGGGTGGATTAAGCTGGGAGATAGCCAGAACCATCGCCTCCCTTGTGGCTTTAACTATCCCCACCTGGTCAATACGCTCCGGAGGCACAAACCCCACTCCCCATGATATTGCGGCAGAAGAAATCAATTCAAAGAGCCTTTCCCTTTCCTCAGGCTTTAGCTTTTTAGAATCACAGACATCCACCAGGGCCAGGCAAATTTCAGGATTATCAAGTGGGAGAATCACAGCGCCGGCCACTACCGGGCCTGCCCAGGCTCCTCTACCGGCTTCATCAATGCCGGCTATATACCGGTAGCCTTTACCCAGGAGTTCTTTCTCCAGGGGTGAAACCCGCATGGACCTATTCTCTTTTCTCCTTCAAGCGAGCGGCTTTACCGCTGAGGTGCCTGAGGTAATAGAGTTTGCTCCTTCGCACCTTGGCCCGGCGCACTATCTCAATCTTCTCTATCCTTGGGGAATGGAGCGGGAAAATCCTTTCAATTCCCACATTGTGGGCACCTATCCTGCGGACGGTAAAAGTTGCCCCCGTCCCGGTTCCCCTTATTCTTATAACCACCCCCTCAAAGACCTGAACTCTTTCCGCTTCGTCTTCCGTAAACCTGTAATGAACCCTGACGGTATCACCAGGGCGTATTTCTGGAATAGAAGGCTTTTCGCTTATGCTCTCCACCGCCTTTATAGCCTGCTGCACGTTCATCTCACCTCACCCCCCTTACATAGTGCGGCACATTTTAGCACAGAACTCCCAAAAACACAAATTTCGCTTACAACGAACAAGCAAAGTCCCAAAGCGAAGCCGGCCAAACCTGCCTTAAGGCTTAAGGGATTAAAACGCATCTCCACCTCATGTTCCCCTTCTTCAAGGTAAAGCCCCCGGAGTATCCTTTCTACGGTCATTATGGGCTGCTTTTTACCATCCACAAACGCTTCCCAGCCCGGATAAAATATTTCCGAAACCACCATAAGGCCGGGTCCCCTGGCTTTTATGCGAAGCCTATTGGGAGACCACTCCCAGTAATCCACCGGACGTATCCCGGAGGAAGCCTGGATCCAGGCCCTGGGCATGGTGTATGCGTTCTCATACACTTTTACTTCCCCGAAGCTTGCTATTTCCTCAAGTCCTTCCACATTCAGGGGAAAGCTTGAAATCACATAGTGGACATTGAGAAGCCCCAGTTTGCGCGGATCAGGCATATACCCTTTGTTAGCCGTGAAGGGGTTATCACCCAAAAGATGTGGGACCATGACTTCGTAATGTTTGTAAGGAACTCCGGTAGCTTCCTCCATGAACAGGGCATAAGCCTTTAAATGCAAAGGGTCAACGCCATTAGCCATTTCCAGGCCGTAAAGAGCTGCCGTATGCTGGGGAAGAATGTAAGAATGAGCGTAGATCCGGAAGGGCTTCTGCTGCTGGGCGAGGAATTCTGCAAGCTCAGCCTTCTCACTAAGGGCAATTCGCGGGTAAATGAAACCTACAAGCCTGAAATCTATAGCCAGCCCTTCCACCACCATGAGAGCCATCAGCAAACCCCGGAAAAGTTTTGAGCGGGAATGGAGCAATTTCCAGGCCAGGAAAGAGGCTAAAGCAAAAGCTATTGCCCCCCAGAAGGCTAAAGGTGCAACCCTGTTCCCGATTGCCTTAAGACCAAGAGCTAAAATGAAGCTGGCAGCAGGGAGAGCCACAAGGGAGAGGCGAGCTCGCTTCAAAGCGTTGTCCTTTAATCCGACCTGGAAATTTTCCAGGCCTTCTCCTGCCAGAAACGCCAGAGCCATGAGGGTCAGGAAAACCCCTCGGGAAGGGACTCTTACAAAGCTCACCCCCGGGAGGGAGGCTATAAGGTAAGCTCCCGGAACATTCTCCCCCAGAGCCCAGATAACTCCCAGTAGAGCTACAGCCCACCAGAACCTGCTGAGCCCTCCTGAAACGGCCAGAACCATCACCACAGCCCTCGGGTAGATGAAAACTTCATGAAATGAGCCAAAAGCGGGGAAGAAAAAAGTTAGGAGCGTAGCAGGTGTAAGGGAATACGTAAAGATATCGGAAGGAAGCAAATGGGCGCGGGTGCTCAAAGAAGTGTACTCCAGTAAAGGGATAAGCAGAGGAGCTGTAAGGAGAGCAGCAATGGAGAGGTTCCATGCCACTTTTAATGCCCAGAAAGGGATGCACCTCAAACCCTTTTTCTCAAAAGCACGGCAAAAGCTCCAAAGGAGCCACAAGGTAAAAGCGTAGCCAGCCCACTGGGGGGCGGCTAAGAAGGACAGAGCTAAGATTAGTGGAATCCATCCAGGCTTAAGGATTTCAGCAGCCAGAAGCCATGGGGTCCAGGAAAGGGAATAAACCAGTGTGATATGGCCAGCACCGTAGTGGGCCATAACCTTAGGCATAAGCTCCCATCCCAAAGCTGAGAGCACAGCCCCCTCTTCTCCAAGCCCTTGGGTTCGGGCCAAAATATAAAAGCCTACTCCACCCCATAGCAGATGCATCAGGGTCAAGAGATTGAAAGCCAGAGGAAGTGGCAAAATAACCCCAAGCCACCCAGGAAGGTACCATAGGCCAGATTGTGGATTAGCGAAGAAAGGGTAACCACTGAAAATTAGGGGGGACCAAAGGGGTATCGTGCGCCACAATGCAATGGATTGCCGTAAATAAAGAAAATTCGGGTAATGGGAAATGAGGACATCAGAAAAGGGCGAGCCTTGCGGGTAAGCAAATTTATCAAGGTGAAAGGCCAGAGGCAGAAGGGGTATAAAAAGCCAGAGCCATATCCTTAAAGGGGGCAGCCACCTGCAGGCCATCTTTTATCGGCGGCGAGCATTACGGATTAAGCTCAAGAATTCCTGCCTTGTAGCCAGTTTGGACCTGAATATCCCTCTGTTAGCTGAAGTTACCACAATGCTTCCAGGCTTTTTTATCCCTCTGGCAGTCATGCAAAGGTGCTCGGCCTCAATTATCACCCCAACCCCTTTGGGTTGCAAAGCCTCCATTATAGTGTCAGCTATCTGGCTGGTCAGGCGTTCCTGAAGCTGAGGCCTTCGGGCCAGAATTTCCACAACCCTGGCCAGTTTGGAAATGCCCACAATTTTCTTTTCCGGAATGTATCCTATGTGGGCAACCCCATGGAAAGGGAGAAAGTGGTGTTCGCACATGGAGTAAAAGGGTATGTCCCTCAGAATTATCATCTCCTGATGCTCTTCTTCCTCAAACCCAACCCGGAGGACTTCCATGGGGTCCTGCTGCAATCCTTCAAACAGTTCCTCATACATTTCAGCGATGCGTCGGGGCGTATCCCGCAACCCTTCCCGATTAGGGTCTTCCCCTATTGCCAGGATTATTTCCAGCACCGCTTTCTCTATGCGTTCTTTGTCAATGCCCCCTCTCATTTTCCCGACCCTCCGGTGACATCTGCTCGAACTTCTTTCCAGGAAAGGCTTTCTTTAAGCATGTAGAACATGCCCAGCAAAGTAATCGGGAACCAGAGAGCAGCGTGCAAGACCAGGGTGTAACCTGCCGCCACAGCCCCCGGCACCCCGAATTGAACTAAAACCTTTATCCCCGGAGCATCAAAAGTCCCGACATAGCCAGGGGAGGATGGCAGGGTGGTAGCAAGGTTAACCACTGCGGTCATTAGCATGAGGACGTAAAAGGGGACGTAAAATTCAAAACCGTGCATGACGAACCAGTATTTTGTGGTTTCCGTTAACCAGATAAAAACTGAGGTCACGAATACCATGATAACATCCTGGGGGCGGCGTAGCCCACCGAAACCTTCTATGAACCTAACCAGAATGCCATCGGCTCTGCTGCGGAATCGTTCTGGGATGATGCGCGCCGCAATATTGCGGTAAAAGGCCTTGAAATTTTCGGGTCTGGCGGCCACCAGGAAAAACCCACCCAAAACCCCGAAGAATAGAACGCTTGACCACACTACAAGACGGCGAAGGTGGGGGGACATCGGGGCAAAAGGAAGGGAAATGAATACGAAAAACAGCATTACAACTCCGTCAAAAACCCTTTCTACAAGTATAGTGGCAAGGGATGAACTCATGCTTATACCTTCCCGACGTTTGAGGACATAAGCTCTAAGGACTTCCCCCGCCCTGGCTGGGTAGATGTTGTTGCCCATGTATCCTATAACCACCACAGGAAAAAGGCTGGAAAGCTTAACTTTCTGGATGGAAGCGAGGAGGTAATGCCACCTCCATGTGCGACCCCATACCGCCAGGAAGTAGACGATAACGCCAGGAACAATCCAGATGTAACGGGCAGTCCGTATATTTTGCCAGACCTCTTCCAGTTCCAGACCTGCGAGGGCAAGGTATAAAAATAGAGCGCTAATCAAAAGGCCCAGCCAGAATTGCCACCTACGGTTCATTTTCTCCACCGCGAAGCATGGGGCCGAGGATCTTTTCCAGAGCCATCGTATGGCTGCAGACCCCCCTTACGGAGAAAAACCGACAATCGCAGTGCCACTTTCCCTGGTCAAATTTTACGGTGTAGGTGTCGTGGTCACCCCTGAAGCTGACTTCAAACTTGATGAATTTGACCCTTTCAGGCTCCTGAGCGTAGCGCTTAGCTTTGTAAATCTTGCTTATGAGTCCTGAATTCACGCTTCCCTCCTGCCTAAGTATAATAAGGCCCGCTATTTCTGTCAAAGAAGGGCGTCCCTCCAGGAAATTGGAGGGCATTATGGCCCTTACCAGGAGTGTGGTAAAATAAAACTGGACATTATTTTGAATCAATGCGGAGGGGAGGAATGGACCCTGCCCTTTATTCCCACCTTATAGACCTCGCGCTGGCCGAGGACATCGGCTCTGGAGATGTTACTTCGGAGGCAATTTTGCCTCCGGACCTTTGCCTTCGCGCCCATATTGTTGCCAAACAGGCGGGAGTTGTCGCCGGACTTCCCATCGCGGAGGCAGTCTTCCGGCGGGTGGACCCCTCTGTGCGCTTCACGCCGCGCGTCTCGGACGGCGCGCGGGTGGAAGCCGGAACGGTCCTGGCGGAGGTGGAGGGGCCAGCCCGGAGTTTGCTGGCGGCGGAGCGGACGGCTCTCAACTTCCTCCAGCATCTCTCCGGCATCGCCACCTTCACCCGCCGTTTCGTGGACGCCGTCGCCGGGACGCGAGCTGTCATCCTGGATACCCGCAAGACCCTCCCCGGATACCGCGCGCTGGAGAAGTATGCTGTCCGCATGGGCGGGGGACAAAACCACCGCATGGGCCTTTACGATATGGTCCTCATCAAAGACAACCACATCGCCGCCGCGGGCTCCATCACCGAGGCCGTCCGGCGGGCCCGCACCGCTTACCCCGACATGCCCATAGAAGTGGAAGTCAAGAACCTGGACGAGCTTCAGGAAGCACTGGAACTTCCCGTAGACCGGATTATGCTGGATAATTTTGACCTGGAGAGCATCCGTGCTGCTGTCCGTATCGCTGCCGGGCGGGTACCTCTGGAGGTTTCCGGCGGCGTGACACTGGAACGGGTCGCCGAACTGGCCGCGACGGGTGTGGATTACATTTCCGTCGGGGCACTGACCCACTCTGCGCCAGCGCTGGACATCAGCATGGAAGTGATTAAGAAATGAGGAACGGAGGAAGGTCATCGTGGACTTGCAGGCACATGTTAGAACCTTAAAAGCCCGGCTGGGCCCTGATCTGGTCATCCTGGGGCACCATTACCAGCGAGATGAAGTCATCCAGTTCGCCGACTTCCGGGGGGATAGTTTGCAACTGGCGCGGGATGCCGCCCGCACCGATGCCCGCTATATCGTTTTCTGCGGCGTCCACTTCATGGCCGAAACGGCGGCGGTCCTGGCCAAACCCCACCAGGTTGTGCTGCTCCCCGACCTGGAGGCTGGTTGCTTTCTTGCTGACCAGGCCGCTCTTCCCCAAGTGGAGGCGGCCTGGCGGGATCTGGGCCAGGTGCTGGACGTGGAGCGGGATGTGATGCCTGTCACTTACGTTAACTCCGCAGCAGCCCTTAAGGCTTTCTGCGGGGAGCACGGGGGCATCGTCTGCACGTCGGCCAATGCCGGGAAGGTGCTGGATTGGGCTTTCCGTCAGCGGCCGAAGGTCCTATTCTTTCCCGACCAGCATCTGGGGCGGAACACTGCGAAGCGGATGGGTATCCCACCGGAGGCGATGCTCCTCTGGGACCCGCGCCAACCCCTGGGCGGGCACGACCCGGAACAGGTCCGGCGGGCCCAGCTCTTCCTCTGGCCTGGCTGGTGCTACGTCCATACCCGCTTCCGGCCCGAACACGTCCGCGCCTGGCGGGAGCGAGAACCGGGCATCCGGATTCTGGTCCATCCGGAGTGCACCGAGGAGGTGGTGGACCTGGCCGATGAAGTAGGCTCCACTTCCTACATTATCCGGCGGGTGGAGGAATCGCCACCGGGGACGAAGTGGGCGATCGGGACGGAGTATAACCTGGTCCACCGGCTGGCTCAGGAGCACCCGGAGCAGTTTATCGTCTCCCTTTCAGACGAACCTTCTTACTGCCAGACGATGAACCTCATTACGCTGGAGAAACTGGCCCGCGTTCTGGAGGGGCTAGTAAAGGGGGAACTGGTCAACCCCATTACCGTTCCTCCTGACATCGCAGGAAAAGCGCGCCTGGCGCTGGAACGAATGCTGGAGATTTAGGAGGAGTCCGTGCCTGAATTGGTTCAAACTGATGTCCTGATTATCGGCTGCGGCATTGCCGGGGCGACGGTAGCGCTGATGCTGGCGCGCGACCGGGAACGTCAGATTACAGTAATAACCCGCGCAACGGAGCCAGAGGAGAGCAACACCCGCTATGCTCAGGGGGGTATTGTCGCCCTGGGGGAGGACGACAGCCCTGACCTGCTGGTTCAGGACATTCTGGCGGCAGGGGCAGGGTTGAGTCTTCCTTCCGCCGCCCGCATCCTGGCTGAGGAGGGCCCCCGGCTGGTGGAGGACCTTTTGATCCGGGAACTCGGGGTACCCTTTGACCGGGAGCCCGATGGGCGGTTGTCTTATGGCCTGGAAGGAGCTCACTCCCGTCCCCGCATCCTCCACGTCGGGGATGCTACGGGACAGGCCATCATCAAGGCAATGATCGCCGCACTCCGGGAGTATCCCAACGTCCGCCTGGTGACCAGGGCAACGGCGGTGGACCTCATTACGTTCCCTCACCATGCCCGCAACTCCCTCACTGTCTATGAGCCCATCACCTGCCACGGTGCGTATGTGCTGGACCAGGTTACCGGGCGAGTTCACAGGTACCTGGCCGCGGTCACTGTGCTGGCGACAGGAGGTCTGGGCCGCATCTACCGGTACACTACCAACCCTGAAGGGGCCCGCGGCGACGGACTGGCGATGGCCTACAGGGCCGGGGCACGTGTCATCAATGCAGAGTATGTTCAATTTCACCCTACGGCCCTGGCCCTCCCCGGCGCGGAAGGTTTCCTCATTTCTGAGGCAGTGCGGGGGGAAGGTGGACGGTTGCTCACGCCAGATGGTCGCCCTTTTATGCATAAATATGCACCTGGCTGGGGCGACCTGGCCCCGCGGGATGTGGTCGCAAGAGCCATCCACAACGAGATGGTCGTCAACGGATATCCCTATGTGCTGCTGGACCTGGCCTCTGCCTTGCCCCCGGAACGCATCCGGGAGCGCTTCCCGACCATCTATGAGCGCTGTCGCGCGTTGGGGCTGGATATCACAACTCAGCCCATCCCCGTTGTCCCGGCGGCCCACTACTTCTGCGGCGGGGTCTGGACTGACGAGTGGGGCCGGACGACGGTCCGCAACCTCTATGCCGTTGGGGAAGTAGCCTGCACGGGGGTCCACGGGGCCAACCGGCTGGCCTCCACGTCGCTCCTGGAAGGGCTGGTCTGGGGCCACCGCGCCGCACGAGACATCGCCGCGCGAGGTGCTCTGACCGCCATTTCCCCGGGGGAAATCCCACCCTGGGAGGATACAGGGGTGGAGGAAGCCGACCCGGCCCTCATCTGGCGCGACCTGCGGGCCATCCAGTACACGATGTGGAACTACGTCGGGCTGGTCCGTTCGGAGCGGCGGCTTGCCCGCGCCCTGCGGGACCTCCGCCACCTGAAGGAGCAGATTGACGATTTCTACCGTACCAGCCGGTTGACCGACGCGCTGGTGGGGCTGCGCCACGCAGTCCAGGCAGCGCTCTTGGTGACGGAGGCGGCCTACCACAATCGCCAGAGCCGGGGGTGCCATTACAGGGAATAAAACGGTCAGTGTGCCGGCTTCCTTTCTTCCTGTGGCAGGTCAGTGCTACGGGACCTTTTCCCGCATGGCCTCCACGAAACGCACAATGAATTTGGACTCCTCGTAATCCTTGTCCTCCGGTCCGTACCAGTCAAAGGCCAGTTCCAGGGGCGCGCCGTCCTCCCTGTGGCCCCGCACGTAGAGGTAGCGGCGGTGCTGCAGTTGCGGCCCACCGGCCGGAGCGGTCGTGCCCAGCGCGGCGGCCAGGGCCTGCTGCAGCACACGTCCGGCGATGAACGGCTTCCAGTCCGGGCGGGGGAAAGACACTTCCGCCGTGATGTGGCCCAGGGGCATCACGACGCACCCATCCCGCGGGCCTTCCAGTTTGCCGCGCCGGGGATGGTAGAACCAGCCAATGAGGTAATCCGGCGTGGCTTCCACATCACCCAGCGAACTCACCACCTGGGCTTTCAGGTTTTCCAGAAAGGCCCGTTCCTCCGGCGTGGCGGCCTTCAGGTCTATGATGCGGATATGGCGGAAGGCCGGCCGGGGGCGACGGCGCCAGGGAAACTTCTGGTAGAGGCGGAAGCGCTCGTTCTGCTGGCGGTTGCGCCAGAGGCACTCCACAAGGGCAACGAAGAAGCGGGCCGCGTAAGGGTCATCGGCGGACAGGTCAAAGCCCCACGTCCCCTCCTCGGGCAGGACGGCCAGTTCGTCCACGAAGTACGGCTCGGGGAAAACGGCCAGAATGTCTTCCCGGCGGGCGCCGCGCAGGAAGATTTGTTGCACCGACGGATAGAGGGTGACGGAGGCGCCGGGCTGACCCAGGCCGCTGGTTCCGGCGGCGATTCGGGCCTCGTGGGGTTGGGCAAAGTCCACCTCTTTCCAGCGGCGACCTGTGCGCCAGCGCAGGCGGTCGCCCTCCAGGACCAGTTCCCCTCTTCCGCGTTCGGCCAGACGCAGGAGGAAGCGGTAGGTCGCCACGGCGACGGCCAGTCCGGGAACGAAGCCGCCGAGGCAGAGGAGCATCCCCAACCAACCGGGCACGTTCCAGCCCAGAAGGGCCAGGCCTCCCAGGAGCACTCCTGCCCATACCCCCAGGGCGATCAGCGTGGGCAGGAGGACGGTGTACCAGGCACTTTTGTACGGAACGGTCAGGCGATAGGTGGGCATGGCTTGCCCTCCTGACGAATCATTCGTGAAATCCGGCCGCGTCTTCCCGGGCAACGGACACCGAATGTGCTTGCAGCCAGTCCACGATTTCCCGACAGGCCTGGAGCGCGACCGTCCCATCCAGACAATCCCATCGTTGCCAGATGTTCCCTTCCACCCTTACCCACTCAAGGACACTGACAGACCCCTTTCCCGCGAGCCGGACCGCTTTCAACCGGTTCAGAGGGAGGATAGAGACGGACAGAGTCCATCCCATAAACGAGAAGCGGTGCATCACCCGGCCCCGAGGAAGGTCAATTTGTATCTCTCGCCGATACGCCCGGATGAAAAATGCCAGGATGAGGAAAACCAGCACCCAAATTCCAGCACGAATCAGCATGCCCCGGTCTATATGGGAAGAACCCACGGCAGCAATGGAGGCAAAGAAGATAGCGCCTATCCTCCTCCATAGTGTTGCTGGCGTCTTCGCTATGAGGCAGGTGCCCAGACGCCGACGTATGGGTGGTTTCTCCTGTTCGCCTGGAGGAGCGGGCCGGTACGTCTCAGCCGGATACCTCTGTGGCAGGGAGTCAGAACGTTCTTCCAGCCAGGCCAGGATTTCATCGCGCACCTCTTCTGCCAGCGCGACCGTCGGGAATCGCCAGTCTGTCCAGACCTCGGGCGCTCCCCAGAACGTTGTTTCATCTGCCCGGAGGAATTCCAGCCTGCCTGCGAAACCACTGCTCGCATCGGCGTCTCCCGTCGGCATTTCTACGGCCCGGATCCCCCTGAGACGGTCAAGAGGAAGGGTGGAGATAGACCATGCCTTTCCCAGCACAAACCGGCGGCGGACAATCTGACCACCGGCACGGTCAAACTCAATTTCCGTCCGGCACAACCCGGTGAGGGATGCCATCACGAGCCAGAATATACTGATGCCCATCAAAAAGAGCCCCGGGTTCCAGCCCGGGTTGGAGAAGAAGGCTGGAATGGCAATCAGCAATACCACCGAACCCATTGCAGCGAAGAAAATGGCCAGTATCCTACTGCGTTTCGGGTCGGATGATTTGTCCACGATGTAGCCCAGAGAGAACCGGTCCTCCATATTCGGCCTCCGGACCACCTACGCAAGTTGGGCGCGGAGCCAGTTGATATTCTGACGGACACGTTCCCGGGCCTGTTCGCTCAGAGATTCCCGTGCGGCCAGGTCCTCATAGGCGAGGAGGCTTTCCTCCAGGCGGCCGATTTTGGCGAGGTAGGCGGCCCGATGCTCCGCTACGAAGCAACCTCCAGTGCGGCGTTCGTAGTCCATACCGCGTTCATACCACTGCAGCGCCTTTTCCGGCCGGCCCAGTTTATCCCATATAATGGCGATGTTCAGGCACATCATGGCCTTATCGGTATCGGCCAGGTCGCTTTTCACCAGGGAGTACAGGAGTTCCAGGGCAGAGCTGTAGTCGCCCTTCTGGACCAGGCGTTCTACCTCCTGGGCCTGCCGAATGTAATCCTGGTAGTCCATTTTCCCTCCCAGAAAGATTATTTCCCATTGCCCGGAGAAGCGCAAGGGCAACGGCGCTTTGCCAGGAAAGGCATGATCCGGTGACGGCCACCGGATGCTCAGTAATTCCTCAGCACCAGCGGCAGGTAGACAAACCGCGCTTCGTCGGCTCCGATGTCATAGCCGTCACCAATGGGACGGGGGTCGCCGTCTAAGT
>CAZZMI010000042.1:0-17634 GCA_964655275.1 uncultured Anaerolineae bacterium
CCATCCGTGAAGGAGGAAAAACCGTCGGAGCAGGCGTAATAACCAAAATAATTGAATAGGCACTGGGGGACAGGATATGGCTAAGAAGGCTGCAAGGGTTATAATTACATTAGCTTGCAGTGAGTGTAAGGAGCGCAATTACACTACAGAAAAGAGCAAAGTTAATGACCCGGGGCGTTTGGAGCTCAGGAAGTATTGTCCCCGGTGCCGTAAGCATACCATTCACCGTGAGGTAAGGTAGGCCCGTAGCTCAACTGGCAGAGCAGCGGTCTCCAAAACCGCAGGCTGCAGGTTCGAGTCCTGCCGGGCCTGCCTGAGGAGACGCTTAAGACACCGCTTCACGAGGGTGAGGCGGTGTCTTAAAAATGTAAAGGGGGTTATAAGTGCCGAAGGAGGCAAAAACAAGCCAGAGGTTTTCCATCATACGTTACCTTAAAGAGACCAGAGCGGAACTCAGGAAAGTTACCTGGCCGAGCCGGGAAGAGGCCATAAGGCTAACTCTGGTGGTAATAACCACTATCCTGGTTATGGCCATAGTGCTGGGGTTGCTGGACTACATTTATTCCAAAATCATTGACCTTATAATCTGAGCCATGCCGAAGGGGAGAAAGAAGTCCGTCCTTGCAACTTTATCCAAATTGGTAAAAGAGGCCGACCTTACGGAGGTGGAAGGGGAACTGGAGGTTTCGGAAGCTCAAGAAGTTCCCCAGCCTCCGGAGCAAAGTGAAGCGGCCTGGTATGTTGTCCATTGTTATTCAGGGCATGAAGAGAAAGTGAAGAAAAACCTGGAACAGCGCATTGAATCCATGGGGATGAAGGATTATATATTTGATGTTCTTGTCCCCACGGAAGAAGTTATTGAGATCAAGGACGGACAGCGGCAGATAGTTAAAAGGCGCATCTTCCCGGGTTACGTTCTGGTTAAAATGATAATGAACGAACGTTCCTGGTATGTCGTGCGCAATACACCGGGGGTTACTGGCTTTGTGGGGGTAGGCAGTAAGCCTACTCCTTTGACCGAGGAAGAAGTGGAGAAAATAATGCAGCGAGTTTATGCCCCGGCTCCTCAGGTAGAAGTTGGCTTCAAGCCTGGGGAGAGAGTCAGGATCATTGAGGGGCCCTTTGCTGAGTTTATCGGGATTGTGGATGAAGTTTACCCCGATAAAGGGAAAGTTCGTATATTGCTTTCCTTTTTCGGCCGTGAAACTCCCGTAGAGTTAGATGTCCTCCAGATAGAGAAAGCTTAAGGCAAGGAGGGTAGAATTGGCCAAGAAAGTAGTAGCTGTAGTGAAATTGCAATTGCCGGCAGGAAAGGCAACGCCTGCTCCGCCTGTGGGTCCTGCTCTGGGTCAGCATGGTGTCAATATAATGGCTTTCTGCAAGGAATATAACGCCCAGACAGCCCATATGGTCGGGG
Source organism: uncultured Anaerolineae bacterium (assembly GCA_964655275.1). Taxonomy (GTDB): domain Bacteria; phylum Chloroflexota; class Anaerolineae; order SpSt-600; family SpSt-600; genus SpSt-600. Next base: position 1,418 of record CAZZMI010000042.1, read on the forward strand.
ATATTGTGCCGGTGGAAGTCACTATCTATAGCGACCGCTCTTTCACTTTTGTCCTCAAAACGCCACCGGTATCAACTCTTCTTAAAAAGGCTGCTGGAATTGAAAAAGGTTCCAGCGAGCCCAACCGGAAAAAAGTGGGCAAGGTTACCCGCCAGCAGGTGAGGGAAATTGCCCAGCTTAAGCTTAAAGACTTGAATACAAACGATATAGAAGCAGCTATGCGGATTGTGGAGGGTACAGCCCGCAGCATGGGGATTGAGATAGTGGATTAGGAGGTTTCAAATGGGCAAGAGGGGCAAAAAGTATCAGGAAGTAGCCAAACTGGTGGATAAGAATAAGGAATATACCCCGGAAGAAGCGATAGAGCTGGCTAAAAAGACCGTTTACACCCGGTTTGATCCCACGGTAGAACTTCACATCCGCACAGGGGTAGATCCGCGCCATGCTGAGCAGCAAATCAGGGGGGTTGCACTCCTGCCTCATGGCACCGGTAAAAGGGTCAAGATCCTGGTCTTTGCTGAGGGAGAAGCTGCCAGGATCGCCCAGGAAGCCGGAGCTGATTACGTTGGAAGTGATGAACTGATAGAGAAGATCATGAATGGCTGGCTTGATTTTGATATAGCCATAGCAGTGCCTCAGATAATGGGTAAAGTAGCGAAGCTGGGCAAAATCCTTGGGCCCCGGAAACTCATGCCAAGCCCGAAATCGGGGACTGTGGTGCCGCCGGATGATCTTCCAAGGGTTATTGAAGAAGCGCGCAAGGGCCGAGTTGAGTTCAGAGTAGATAAAACTGGAAACCTCCACATACCCATCGGCAAAGCCAGTTTTACTACTCAGCAACTTCTTGAGAACATGGCTGCAGTAATGGATACAGTAATGAAGATAAGGCCTCCAGGCCTTAAAGGGCAATACATAAGGAGGGTTTATCTAACAACTACGATGGGGCCAAGCATAAAGGTCAATACGGCGCTGGCTACTTCTATGAAACCAGCTGAATAAAAGCACGTTCGCCGTAGAAAGCAGGTGCGCTCAAGGCGCTTAAATCAGCCTGCCGAGGCGAAGGCCTAGTAGTTAAGGGGTCTTTGCCTTTGGCAGGTGAAGGCCCCTTTTAAATTTCAGAAAAGGAGGTGATAAAGTTGCCTATAACGAAGGAGGAGAAGATCAAAAGAGTAGCCCTGTACAAAGAAAGCATAGCCCAGAGCGAGGGTGTAATCCTGATCAATTATATCGGGATGGATACTGCCCAAATAAATGAGCTCAAAAGCCAAATCCGGGAAGTCGGCGGGAACCTGATGGTGGTGAAAAACACCCTCTTGAGGATAGCCCTCAGAGACCTGGATCTCCCGGCACCGGAAAAGCTTCTGGAAGGCCCCACTGCCATAACCTTCGGAAAGGATCTAACCAAAGTGGCCAAGAAGCTCGTGGATTATTCCAAGGACGCCGGGCTTCCTCAAGTGAAAGGAGCTCTTCTGGGAACCAGGCTCCTTAAGCCGGAGGAAGTGGAAACCCTGGCGAAGCTTCCTTCCCGGGAAGAGCTTTTGGGGCAGCTTTTGGGAAATCTCCAGGCCCCTATCTATGGCCTGGTCTACGTTTTAGGAGGAATAATCCGGAGCCTGATCTACGTCCTTCAGGCCCGGGCTAAACAGCTGGAAACTCAATCTTAAAAGGAGGGAGGATAAATGACGAAGGAAGAGATTATTGCGGCTATTGAGAAAATGACAGTTCTTGAACTGGCCGAACTGGTCAAAGCTCTGGAGGAAAGGTTTGGAGTATCAGCGGCGGCACCTGTGGTAGCAGCTGCGCCCGTTGCTGCTGCAGCAGCGCCGGCAGCTCCAGCGGTTGAAGAGAAGACCCAGTTTGACGTTTACATCAAGGACGCTGGCCCCAAGAAGATCCAGGTGATAAAGGTCGTTAGGGAGCTTACCAATCTGGGCCTTAAAGAGGCAAAGGATCTGGTGGAAAGTGCCCCGGCCAAACTTTTGGAAGGCGTCTCCAAGGAACAGGCTGAGGCTGCCAAAGCCAAGCTGGAAGAAGCTGGCGCTGTCGTTGAAATCAAATAAAATTATTCCTCGCTGGGGGCTACCTGGAATGGGGTAGCTCTCCAGCGGGGATAACCCCGGTTCAGGAGCAAAACAAAATGCCTGTGGAAATCCCCTCAGACATCGTGGAGCGGGTGGTTCTGGCTTTTCAGTTCTTTCTGGGCCTTGCCGGGGCCTTCTGGTTAGCTCTTTGGGTTAGCATTGTCATCTGGACTTACAGGGATATAAAGTCCAGGACACGGGATATCCTTATTCAGCTTTTGTCCGTGGCCATGGTTTTATTCTTTAACCTGCCCGGACTATTGCTTTACATTCTGCTCCGCCCCCGGGAAACTTTAACCGAAGCTTACGAGAGAGCTCTGGAGGAAGAAGCCCTGCTTCAGGGTATAGAAGAACGAGAGGTCTGCCCAGGCTGCGGCCGTAAGGTTCAGAAGGATTTCATCCTTTGCCCTTACTGTCACACAACTTTAAAGAAAGCTTGCAGGGCGTGCGGGAGACTTTTGCATCTCAGCTGGGAAATTTGCCCCTACTGTGGTGCACAACAAAAGTCCCCTTAGGAGGTAAGTTTGCGGCAGATCAAGCTTAAGCAAATAAGGCTTTTCTGGGGGTTGTTTAAGGATCCAAGGGTCCCCCTCTGGCTCAAGATTTTGGTCATCCTTATCCCTTTGATTTACATTTTTCTGCCAGTAGATTTGTCTCCGGATGCTGCACCAGTTTTAGGATGGATTGATGACATTATTCTGGCGCTACTGGCATTGAAAGCTTTTCTGGAGCTGAGCCCACGCCGGGTGAGGGAAGAGCAGGAGAAACGAATAGAATCCCTCACTGTGCCCTACAAAGTGCTGGATGAAAATATCAGTGAACGCCCTCATCCCCGGAAATAAAGCTGCTTTTCAGAGGAGAAATTGAGGCTATGATTATCGCTTTAATTAAAGCTATGAGGCCAAAACAATGGGCCAAAAACGTTTTCGTTTTCGCTGCTCTCGTCTTTGATGAGAAGCTTTTCAGGTTAGATCCCCTGGTTAAGACTGTGCTGGGCTTTCTCATATTTTGCCTCCTTTCCGGTGCAGTTTACCTTTTGAACGATGTTGTGGACGCCGAAAGAGACCGTCTCCATCCTGTTAAGAGGAAAAGGCCTATTGCCTCGGGCCAGCTGAGTCCAAAGCTTGCCCTGGCTACTGCTCTGGCCATAAGCATCACCCTGATTCCCCCCTCCTTCCTTCTGGATTTTTATTTCGGCCTGATAACCTTAGCTTATTTTCTCACCATGGTGGCTTATTCTTTCTGGCTCAAAAACATGGTTCTGGTAGATGTTTTCACGGTCTCAGCGGGGTTTGTCCTCAGGGTAGCTGCCGGGGTTATATTGGTGAAAGCCGAAAGGTTCTCTCCCTGGCTTTATATCTGCACTACTTTGCTGGCCCTTTTCATCAGCATAAGCCGCCGCCGCCACGAGCTCCTGCTTCTTAACGAAAATGCTTCAAACCACAGAGCTATACTGGAAGAATACAACCTTCGCCTCCTGGACGAGATGATTGTTATAGTAACCTCCAGCACCATCGTAGCTTATTCCCTTTACACCTTCTCTGCCCCCAATCTCCCGGCCAACCACACTATGATGCTTACCATACCCATTGTCCTTTACTGCCTTTTCCGCTACCTCTACCTCATCCACGTGAAGGGAGAGGGAGGGGCTCCGGAGGACCTCATCTTTACTGATAAGCCATTGCTGGCAGGACTTCTCCTCTGGGGACTGGCTGTAATCGCCATTCTTTACCTGCAATGAGGGAAATAGAAATACGGCTGGAGAAAATGGCCCATGGAGGCGAAGCCCTTGGTTTCCACGAGGGCAAAGCTTTCTTCGTGGCCGGTGGAATAGCAGGGGAAAAAGTCAGGGCTGAGGTGGAAGAGGAGCACCGTAGCTGGGCAAGGGCCAGGCTTATAGAGGTTTTAGAGCCTTCCCCCTATAGAATTGAACCCCTTTGCCCGTATTTCGGCAGGTGCGGGGGATGCCAGTGGCAGCACATTGATTATCAGGCACAACTTAAGTTCAAGCAAGAGATCTTGGCTGAGCAACTTGCCCGCATCGGAGGCCTTGAAACTGAAGTTCTCCCTGTCATCCCGAGCCCCTGGCCCTGGCATTACAGAAATTCCGTTCGCTTCCGGGTTACTCCAGAAGGCTCGCTCGCTTTTCAAGCCCTGCACACCGCTGAACTTGTTGTTATTGAAGAATGTTACATCCTTCATCCCTTCGTGGAGGAAGTCCTTGAAGCCCTGGAGATGGAACTTCCTCCCTTAGCATCCCTTAAAGTAAAGGTCGGGGTAAGGACTGGTCAGCAACTTCTAATTCTGGAGACGGAGGGGAAAGAGATTCCCGAGCTCTCCATTGAACTTCCCATCTCCTGCGTGATGATCCCACCTTCGGGCCCTCCCGTTGTGATGGCCGGGGGCGACTTCATTCAGGAAGAAGTGGCCGGAAAGCTTTTCCGGATCTCGGCCATGAGCTTCTTCCAGGCCAACACCCCTCAGGCTGAGAAGATGGTGGAGTTGGTGGAAGAATTCTTAACACCGAAGGGCAGCGAAACTCTGCTGGATGGATACTGTGGGGTTGGGCTTTTCGGGCTGGCTCTGGCGGAAAAGGTGGCTAAGGTTATCGGGGTAGAAGAAAATCCCTTTGCCGTGAACGATGCCCTCCTCAATGCCGAAGCTCAAGGGGTCACAAATGCCATTTTTATCCAGGACCGAATGGAAAAAGCGCTGAAGCAGTTAAAGGAAAAAGTTGATCTGGCTGTGGTGGATCCACCCCGGACCGGCATGGAGAAGGAGGCTCTTGAGGGTCTTCTGTACCTCAAACCCCGGAAGATTGCTTACGTCTCCTGCGATCCGGCTACCCTGGCCAGAGATCTGGCTTTTCTCGTGAAAGGGGGCTATGAGCTGGAAAAAGTGCAACCTGTGGACATGTTCCCCCAGACCTTTCACATTGAAAGCATCTCCCTGCTCAGGCTCAAGTCCTGAGGATTATCCAGGTCAATCCTGATCCCAGGGTCAGGCACTTCCACGGTTTCTACCCAATCAGGGTGAGCTTCCATAACGGAACGCCCACCCAAATCGCCCCTCAAAGAAGCCAGCTCCAAGAAAGTTGAGCGATCAAAGAGCACCGGATTTCCCCTAACCCCTTTGAAAGTCGGGGCAATTATGGGCATGCGGGTTTTACAGTAATGCCGGATTATGGCACCTACAGTTTCCGGACTTACAAAGGGTTGGTCGGCCAGGAAAAAGACCACGGCTTCGGTTTCCGGCCCCGCCGTCAAAAGGCCAGCCCTTATTGAAGAAGCAATTCCTTCTTCCCAGTCCCTGTTCACTACAACCTGCACCGGCTTATCCTTAAGAAGCGGGAGAATTCTCTCAGCGTAAGCTCCAATTACCACTACGGTACTTTCCAGGGGCGAGGCCAGGGCTATTTCCACCACTTTTTCCAGCATCGGGATGCCTTCTACCGGGAAAAGTTGTTTGGGATAACCGAAGCGCTCCGCTTTGCCAGCGGCCAGGATTATCCCCTTTATCCTTATCACAACATCCCTTACAGGCTCTCGGCCCCAGAGGGTCGCTATCAATACAGTCCTGACCTCCGGGGAACGGAGGAGGAGACGAGCAATTTTGAAAGCTTTTTGAGGGGAAGCCTCTTCCCGAAGGTTTATAACCGGGATGAACCTGGCCAAGGGAGGCTTTCCCTTCAAGCCCCCTTCCGGGTGCAGAAGCAGGGAAGCGATGGCAGATTCGTCAAGAATGGAGTCTTCAGCGCACCCGAGCAATTTAATAAGCTCTTTAGGTCTATGGACGAATTCTTCGCTTACGGGTTTGCCCAGAGCATCGGCGTGGGCTATGACCATATGAATTGAAGTGGAGTGGGGGACGATAGGCTCGTGAGGCGCGGGAGCTTTCAAAAGGCGCCCCTTTGCTCCATCAGCTTCAACAATTATAACCGCATCGTTCACGGCCTCGTGGATTCTGTCAACAGCCTCTGGAGATATGCCTTGTAGCTTGCGGGGCAACAATGGAAAAGGGTAGTTGGAAGGGATTGAAGCCTTTTCTTTCAGCCTGCGGCGAGCCAGGATAGCTGCTCTGAAATGGTGGAGGGCTTCCTGGACTCGCTTGGGGAGGATTAATTCGTTTTCTTCCAGGATAAGGGTTTCATCGGAGCTTGGGCTTGGTTCCAGGATTTTGGTGGTTGTGGTGAAAACAACTTTGAAACCTTCTTCTTTTAACTCAGCCATAAGGCGCAGAGCGAGGGAAGTCTTTCCCCCCGCTCCGGCCAGGGAAATTACATCTCCGGCCTTAACGCCTATGGCCTCTTTAAGGAGCATGGCTTGCCTCCGGTCTCTCCACGCGCGGGTTTATTCAGTGAAGCGGTATTTAAAAAGGGTCCAAAGGGCAGAAAAGCCATCCTTCCAGGAAATTTTCTTGCCCTCCCGGAATTCTCTGCCCTTGTAGCGGATAGGAATCTCCAGAATTTTATACCCCCGCTTTAGCACTTTGGCTGTAATCTCCGGTTCAATCTCAAATCGGTTGGAGCGAAGAGGGATGGATTTGATGACGGAAGCTTTGAAGACCTTGTAGCAGGTTTCCATATCGCTGAGGGATGAGCCGTAAAGCAGGTTGGTTATGGCCGTGAGGAACTTATTGCCCAGGCGATGCCAGGAGATCATAGCTGAGCCAGCCCCACCCAGGAAGCGGGAACCATAAACCACGGAGGCCACTCCTTTCATAAGAGGCTCCAAGAGAGCCGGATAATCTCCAGGGTCATATTCCAGATCAGCATCCTGAATTATTACAAAATCCCCAGTAGCTGAAGCAATTCCTGTCCTGACAGCTGCCCCTTTACCCCTGTTTCTTTCGTGGTAAAGAACTTTTATGTCACCACGCTTCTCCTCCTCCCTCAGGATCTCGCGGGTTCCATCCCAGGAACCATCATCTACCACGATAATTTCTTTCTCCATCCCTATGTCCACAGCTCTAACCCGGTCCAGAATTTCTTTTATGGTGGCCTTTTCGTTGTATACGGGCATAATGATTGAAAGCTTCACAGCCACACCTCCTTTTAGGGCGAAGTGGAAATGCTAACGATTACTTCAAGGGTTTCCGGAATTATGCTTTCCACCTTTATTCCTTCCGGAACTGAGGCTACTGGTCTGAGCTTATAAGTGCCGGGTTTAAGGCCTACCAGATTGACAATAATCTGAACATTTTCCGGCTTTAATTCGGCCAGGAGAGGCAAAGGGCCAGCCAGAATTACCTTAACGTTTTCGGGGGCTACCGATGCCTTGTAGCCAGGTTGAAGGCCCTGGATAGTTACCGCCTTCTCCAGAGTTATCCCTCCCTCAACAGGCTTTATTTCTACTGTAACAAGGACTGTGGGGCTGCCTAATACTGAAACTCCTTCAGGAAGGTTGAGGTTAACCTGCATGGAGATGCTTTCCTTAGCCCCTTTTATGTTAACAGGCTCCGTCTCTACATAACCGGGGATCTTATCAATAATGGCAGGGCTTCCCATCACTGTAACCACCGAAGGGGTTACCGAAACATTGCTTATGCGATAGCCGGGGGCAGGTTGGCCTTCTATCTTCATTAGCACTGATACATCCTTAAAGCCAGCCCTTTGCACTATGTTTACGTTTACAAGCACGATGGCCGGCTCAATTTTTATTTCCGGAACCTCATCTCCATTTGCATCTACTGCTTTAACGGTTGCTTTTCGGGAAAAGCTTTCCTTGCTACCACCTATGGTCACTTCCGCTACAAGCCCCACCACTCTTTCCGCATAGGATTTAGGTCCGTAAAACCTGGCAGTAGAGGGCTCAGCCTCCGGCACACCTGAGATATAATAGCCCAGAGGGGGCAAATCCAGCACCTTAACTTTTACTGGCATCTCTTTTTCAACTTTCTCGTCTATTTTTACCGCCACTTTTTCAGGTCTCGTTTCCAGAACTTTTACCCCCCTTACTGAGGAACTTGCCATCACCTCTATTTCGTGATAGCCTATGTTTTTGCCCTTGAGGTCGATCCAAGCTCTGAAATCCCCGGGTGTTAAAGAGCTCCATTTGGCGGAAGGAGTAAGGATTGTCAGCTCCACATATCCAGGCAAGGTGCCGACTATGGCGAGGTTAGGCGAAAGGTTGACGATTTCCAGGGGGATTTTATGCGGGAAGGTTCCCTTTACTACGGGATTCTCTTCCCTTTCGGCTACTATCCAGATTATAATGGCTATGGAAAGTGCCAGGATGAAGCTGCCAACTTCGCCCAATATTTTTCTCATTATCCCTTCCTTTAAGCTCTTATTGCTGGCAAAAGCGGCCTGCGGTAAATGGTTTGAAGCACCCTCATGAGGCGCTTCTCATCCAGATGCCTTATCATTCGGCCGTTGTACGCTACCGAAATTATACCGCTCTCCTCTGAGACCACCACCGCCAGAGCATCGCTTTGCTCCGTAATGCCAATGGCTGCTCTATGGCGTGTCCCGAGGGAGCGGTAGAGGGAAGGATTGGAAGAAAGGGGTAGTATACAGCCGGCCGCCAGGACCTTGTTTCCCCGCACGATCACTGCGCCGTCGTGAAGGGCGGTGCCCGGGTAGAATATGGTAAGCAGCAGTTCCTGGGAAACATCAGCATCCAAGATGACACCAGTTTCGGCGTAAGGTTGGAGCCCGGTATTACCTTCCAGAACTATGAGGGCACCGTAGCGGTGCTCGGCAAGGGAGCCAACCGCTTTTACTATTTCGTGCAGGACTTTGCCTCCTAAGGCTTCCTGAGAACTCATGTTAAAGAAAGCTCCTGCTCTTCCCAGGCGTTCAAGGGCCCTCCGAATTTCGGGCTGAAAAATTACGGGTAAAGCCACTAAAAGGGCAGGGATTGAGTTGCGGATAAGCCAGCGAAGGGCTGTAAAAGGCAGGAGAGCAGAAGCTATCATGGCACTCATAGCTATTAAAAGCACCCCTCTTAAAAGCTGAACAGCCTGAGTGCCGCGGATTAGGCGAAGGATGGCATAAAACAGAGCCGCTACCAGGAAGATATCCATAAGATTGGCCCAGCTTAAATTCCTAAGAACTTCAATCCATTCCCCCATCTCTCCCCTTTAACCTCCCAAACGCTCTAACAATTCCCTGTAAGCTTCAGCCTCACTTGGTCCCAGAGCGATTATTTCCCTTATGGTCTTTTTGGCTTCTTCAATTAAACCGGAATCCAGCTGTATTTCCCCAAGGATGTCAAGCTGCTCAACAGCTTTTTCCTTTAGCCCCAGTTCTACATAAAAGTTTGCCAGTGCTCTACGCAGGACCGGATCCCTGGGATTTTCCTTTATCATATCTATGAGGAAAGCCTCTGTCTTTTGAAGCCCCTCCCTTTCCCGCAGAAGAGCTATTATTTCCCCAACCTCACGTGCCTCTTCAGCTTTCATCCCCAATTTGCTGTAAAGGTTCAATAGAGAGCGACGCACCTCCAGATTATCGGGCTGAAGCTCCTGGAGTCTTTCGCCCACTTTGATGGCTTCCTTCCAGTGCATTGTTTGAAGGTAGAGCTGGAAGAGCCTGGACAAAATCAGGCTCTGGTGCTCTTTTCTCTCGGGCAATCGGGCGGTAAGGGAAAGGGCGTGGCGATAGCTTTCAATAGCTCCCTTGAAGTCTGCCATCTCATAAAGGATTTCAGCTAACTGAAGGTAATGGTCAAGGGCTTCTTCAAGCTTTCCATACCTTATGAAAGCGTTGATGAGTTTGGCTCGCAGGTTTATATCAATGGGATTAAGCCTTACAAGGCGCTGGAATACCTCCAGCACCCTCTGAGGGACTCCCCTCAATTCATAAAGTTGCGCGATGAGCAAATATTTTTGGATAGCCTCTTCCACTTTGTTCTGATGTATGAGGATTTCGGCCAGCTGGATGTGGAGTGGTAGACAGAAGGGGGCAATTACCAGCCCTCGCATGCACTCTTCCGCTGCACTTCTGAAAAGGCCCTTTTTGATCAATTCCTGGCTGATGGCAAGGGATTGGAGGGTAGCTTCAGGCGATGGGGTCTCTACAATTTCTGCGAGGCTTGGCACTATGCCCTCTTCCTCCATAGATTTGATGTATTCTTTGATTTCTCGCACTTTGTCTTCCCACCCTCGCAAGCTAAAGAACGAAAGGAGGGAGTTAATGTACTCCAGAGCTTTTCCCTTATCCCCCTGGGCCACGAAGCTTTCAGCCAGGGCTTTGTAAATTTTTGTCACCTCATCGGCTCTGGAATGATCCAGCGTTGAAAGGTCAAGGATCCTCAGGGCTTCAAAGAAGTGACGAAGAGCTTCTTCCAGCTGGCCCTTAAGGCGGAAGCATTCTCCAAGGGCAAAATGGGCTCCCAGGGATAATTGCTCATGCTCCAGAGCTTTCCGGAGGTGGGTTATGGCTTCGTCTAAGGAGAGCTTTTCTTTGTAGAGGAGCCCAAGGTTAAAGCGGATGTCAGGGTTATCAAGGCCTGCTTCTATGGCAAGCTTATAGTAATGGATGGCCTCATCTATTTCTCCTTTGCTCTGGGCATCCAGGGCTTTAGCCAGATGGCTCCCGGCCTCCGAAAGGGAGGTTTCAAAGAGCAAATTGGCCAGAGATTTCACAGAGCTGACGCGTGTTGATTCTAATGGTGCGCTTCCTTCTACAGGGACAGTATAGGCTGGCAGTTCCAGGGAAGATTTAATAACCAGAGCCTGAGGGTTTCCCGGGTCTATTTCAAGGGCTTTTTTGCAGAAGGCTGAAGCTTGAGCTGTGTCCCCTTTCTTTTTAAAGTAGGAAGCAAGGCCAAGGTAGGTTTTAACAGCGAGGTCTTTCTTTCCCAGCTCCAGGTAAAGGTTAGCCAGGTTGGTGGCAGGTTCAAGAAGTTGTGGGGCGGCTCTGGCTGCTTTCAAGAAAGCTTCTATAGCTTTCTTGTATTCCCGGCGCTTGCGGTAGAGGTTCCCTGCACTGTTATATGCCTGGGCTGCTTCCATCCTTTGGCCAGTCTTAAGGAGAGCATCTCCCAGTTTTTCCCAGAAAGCTGGGGAATCGGGCTCCAGATTTAGTGCTTTACGGTAAGCCTCAATTGCTTCCCCCCATAAACCAAGCTCAGAGCAGGCAGTTCCTATGCCAATGAAAGGCTCAGGGGCTTCAGGGTTCATGGAAGCGGCCTGTTTATACAAAGCCAGAGCTTCCTTCCAGCGTCCTTCCCAGGCGCAGGAGTGAGCCCTTTTTAAAGTTTCTTCATAACGCTGGTGATCAAAATCCATCCTCGCCAATTTTCTCTGCCCCACTACGAGGGGTAAAGTCCGTTGCTTACTACATTCCTGCCAGTAGATAAGCCAAGATCCCCTTCTGGGCATGGAGGCGGTTTTCGGCCTGGTCAAAGATTATAGAGTGGGGGCCATCGGCCACTTCATCGGTTATCTCCTGGCCTCGGTGAGCTGGGAGGCAGTGCATTACCATAACGCTGGGTTTGGCCCTGGCTACAAGGGCAGAATTGACCTGATACGGCGGGAAGACTTTTGCCCTCTCTTCGGCTTCCGCCTCCTGCCCCATACTGGTCCACACATCTGTGTAGATCACATCAGCATCCCGAACGGCTTCTACAGGGTCATTGGTAATTGTTATTTTGCTCCCGCTTCTGGAAGCAAATTCCATAGCTTTCTGGACAACTTCCGGGCGCGGTTCGTAGCCTTTGGGGGAGGCTACAGCCATGTCTATGCCAAGTTTGGAGGTAATGAAAAGGAGGGAATTGCAGACGTTGTTACCGTCCCCCACGAAAGCCAGTTTAAGCCCCTTGAGAGTCCCCGTTTTTTCCAGAATGGTGAATATATCGCCCATGGCCTGACAGGGGTGACTGTAGTCCGATAGGCCATTTATGACCGGAACGCTGGAATATTGAGCCAGTTCTTCCAGGTCTTTATGGGAAAAGACCCTTGCCATTATGGCATCCACATAACGGGATAAAACTCTTGCCACATCAGCGACGCTCTCCCTTTTGCCCAGTTGTATTTCGTCAGGGGAAAGGTAAATAGCATGGCCTCCCAGGTGACGCATGGCCATTTCAAAGGACACCCTTGTCCGGAGGGATGGCTTCTGGAAAATCATCCCCAGGGTCTTGCCTGCCAGAATTGGTTTATTCCCGCCCTTTTTCCACTCCTCTTTAAGTTTGGTGGAAAGTTCCAGGATGTGAAGGATCTCATCCGGCGAAAAATCAGCGATGGAAAGAAAATGCTTCATCGTACACCTCCTTTAGATGGGCTTGGTTATAAGGGTTTCCCTTAGCCTTTTGATGAAAAGGGTTTGGCCCTCCTTAAGGATCTTCTGGGCTTCCTCCCGCCATGGCCGGTAAAGTTTCTGGAGATCGGCTGGCATGTAACCCTGACTTTCAAAAACTTTGATTTCCGGAGCTTCGGGGTTCAGCGCTGCAATTGCCACTTCACACATAAGAGCCGAGGCTTCTTTCTCCAGGGTTTTAAGCATAGCTTTTAAGATTGACTGATCCCGAACCTTGAAAACCATTTCTTCTATTGAGGCAACCAGGTTTTCGGCGTTCCAGCCCAATGCTCCAACAGCCTCCTGATCCCGCAAGGCTATGATATAACCTTTGCTGAGGAGCTTTTCCAGGGTTTCATGCTCGGAGAGAGAGAAGAGGTTGGCAAGAGCAGGCAGGTCTTTTCTTAAAGCTTTACGCACTTCCAGAGGGGCTCGGGAGATTTTTTCCTCAGCGGGCTTCAAGGTGGCTATTATTTTCTCCCACTCTGCCTTAACTTGTTCCCAGGTGCGGGCGAGGGAGCCATCGTTGTGGATGACGACATTAGCCAACGCTATTTTGGCTTCCTGAGGAGGCTGGGATTTGATTCGGGTAAGGGCTTCCTGAGGGCTCATCCCCCTTAATTCCACGAGGCGCCGGAGCTGTTCTTCCTCAGGGCAGGTCACTACCCAGAGGGCATCAAAGCGGGTGTGCATACCTGCTTCTATAAGCTTGATCGCTTCTACCACAATTACTTGCTCTTTGGCGTTATCCACAAGCCACTGAACCCACTTTATTACTCTGGGATGGACGAGAGATTCCAGTTTCCGAAGGGATTCTGGGTTGCCAAAGACTTTGGCGGCAAGCTTCTTCCGAATTATCCTCCCATCCTCGTCCAGTATATCTTCGCCAAATTCCTGGATTATAGCCTGCTGAAGGGCCTTATCATAGTCCAGGAGCCAATGGACAAGGCGGTCGGCATCAATAACTTTAGCCCCCAGACGTTCCAACATCTTGGCTACCACACTTTTCCCGGTGGCAATGTTCCCAGTAAGCCCGATTATGTATTTATCTTTGGCCATTTTTCACCTTGATATGTTCTGGCGAAGGTAAGCCAGGATAAATTCGTCAAGATCGCCTTCCAGTACCCGATAGGGGTCAGTTACCTCAACACCAGTGCGGAGGTCTTTAACCAGCTTGTATGGATGCAAAACATAAGAACGAATCTGATTACCCCATTCGGCTTCCACGTGCTCTCCTTTGATCTGGGCCAGCTCTCTGGCTTTCTCTTCTTTCTTTCTCTGATATAGTTTGGCTTTCAGGATGCGAAGAGCTGCCATCTTGTTGTGGTACTGGGATCGCTCGCTCTGGCAGGAGACCACAATTCCCGTTGGAATGTGCGTTATGCGGACGGCTGTAGCGTTTTTCTGCATGTGCTGCCCCCCGGGGCCGGAGGATCGGAATGTTTCTATCTTGAGGTCTTCAGGCTTTATTTCCACCTCCACATCCTCTTCTACTTCGGGCAATACTTCCACCAGGGCAAAGGAAGTGTGGCGGCGATGAGCGGCGTCAAAGGGCGAGATTCTCACCAGCCTGTGAACGCCTTTTTCAGCTTTTAGGTAACCGTAAGCATATGGGCCTTCTACAGCTACCGTTGCGCTCTTTATCCCGGCCTCCTCGCCGTAAGAAGTATCAAGTATTTCGGTATTGAACCCTTTGCTCTCAGCCCACCTTAAATACATCCTGAGGAGCATCTCGGCCCAGTCCTGGGCGTCAACTCCGCCGGCTCCAGCGTGAATGGAAAGGATAGCATTTTTGGCATCGTGTTCTCCGGAAAAGAGGAGTTTTCTTTCTTTTTCCTCCAGAGAAGCTGCTATGCTTTCAGCTTCTCTTTTAAGTTCCTCCTCTTCCAGGCCTAACTGAGCCAGTTCCAGCGCATCACGGGCTCTTCTTTCCAATTCCCTCCAGCTTTCCACCTCCTCTCGCATGGAGGCAAGCCTGCGCATCATCTTGCTTGCTTCTACTGGATCCACCCATATTTCAGGCGAAGAAGTTTTCTTTTCCAGCTCCTCTATCTCCCTCTCCATTCCGGCGATGTCAAAGACGCACCTCAATTTCCTGGATTCGGCTCAGCATTTCCTGAAGGCGGTGGATCAGCTCTTCCATTTTCCCCTCCTATTCCAACAGTGCATTGACGAAAGCCTGGGGGTCAAATTCAGCCCAATCCTCAAGATTTTCCCCCGTTCCCACAAATTTAACCGGGATTCCGAGCTCTTTTACTATGGGGAACACAGCCCCACCTTTGGCCGTTCCATCCAGCTTGGCCAGGACTATGCCTGTTATTTCCACGGCTTCTTTAAAGTGTACGGCCTGGGAAAGGGCGTTCTGGCCGAATGTAGCATCAAGGACCAGGAGAGTTTCATGGGGTGAGTCGGGAACAAGCTTTGCTGTAACATTGCGGATTTTCTTAAGTTCCTGCATAAGGTTATACTTGGTGTGGAGCCTCCCGGCCGTATCCACTATGAGAACCGTAGCTCCACGGGAGCGTGAAGCCTGAATGGCATCAAAAACGACAGCCCCCGGGTCAGCTCCCGGCTGATGGGCTATGACATCAGCCCCTATCCGTTCGCCCCATATCTTTAGCTGGTCAATGGCCGCTGCCCTGAAAGTATCGGCGGCAGCTAAAATTACCTTATGGCCTCTCTGTTGGCAATAATAGGCCAGCTTAGCTATGCTGGTAGTTTTACCTGAGCCGTTAACTCCAACCATAAGGAAAACGTTCAAAGGTCGGTTCCGGTCAAGGTTTAACGTGGGCTTTTCCCCAAGGATGGCTAAAAGCTCTCGCCTGAGAGCTGGCTTTAAATCCTCAGGGCGCTGAACTTCCAGGCGAAGTTTCTCCAGAATTTCTGCAGTAATCTTCACTCCAAGGTCAGCCTGAATCAGTAGGGCTTCCAGTTCCTCCCACATTTCGGGAGTAATTCTGGAGCCAGTAAACAAATCCCGGAGCTTCCCCAGCAGACCTTTTCTTGTTTTTTCCAGCCCAATTTTCCACAAATTCATTCAATCCCCCCTCTTAACTCTCCAGCGGTATTTATACCATAGAATTAAGGCGGTTGACAAGCTCTGGCACAGGTGGTATTAGAAATTAATCACTGAATTGACAAATATAGAGGTTTGGATTATATTTTGCCCAAGAAATTGAATGGCATGGCAAACTACCTGTTGGGTCTATAAAACCATGCAGTGCGTTATTAAAAGAAGCTTGCTCTTCTCTCTGAACTTTGCAAACACAGGCAAACTCTCCTTTCTTGAAAACCTCTGGCATGAATACCAGAAGGCATGCCAGTATTTCGTGGATATAGGCTATGAAAACAAAACTTTGCCCTCTTATGCAGATGTGAAAGCCTATCCTTATCCAACATGGCTAAGCAAAAGGTATCTCGGATGTGCCCTGGAGCAGGCGAAGGCAATCCTCAAAAGAAACCTCAATTCAAAAAGCCAGCCCTGAAGCTTGACAGCAGGTTTTACAAAATTGAGCGTGGTAGAAATTCCTTTGATTTCTGGCTTCTGCTGCGAGACCCTCAAAATCAAAGGTGGATAGCTTTTCCCTTCAAAAGCTATGGATACGCCAGACCCTACTTTAGAGACTGGAAGCTGTGTTCTAAAATAGAGCTTTTGAAAAGGGGTGGGAGGTGGTATCTGAAGCTTGTCTTTGAAAAAGAGGTGAAGTTGGAGGGCAAGAAGCCAAAGGGCATAGACATAGGATACAGAAAGCTACTGGCTACTTCGGATGGGGAGAGAAATCATAGAAAAGAGGATAGAGCGTAAGAAACAAGGTTCAAGGAGTTGGAAGAGGGCGAGGCATTTTTTGAAGACGGAGATAAACAGGGTGTTAAAGAAGGCAATAGATGGAAGC